>JBDHTL010000188.1:0-5904 GCA_039808645.1 Rhodoblastus sp.
AAATCGCCGCCGCCGTCGGGCCCTTATCGTCTGCGCTGGCTGGCGAAGCTCGCCGAGTTGCTCCTCCAGGAGCTGGGCGTCGAGGAACAATGCGATGTCATGGGCGTGTCGTGGGGCGGCGGCCTTGCCCAGCAATTCGCCATCTCTTACCCGCATCGCATTCGTCGGCTCATCCTCGCGGCGACCGCCATGGGCATTCCGATGCTGCCGGGCCGGCCGTCGGTGCTCGTGAAGATGATCGACCCGCGCCGCTATTTCGACGGCAAGTACATGGCGCGCGTCGCTCCGCAAATCTATGGCGGCGATCTGCGACGCGACCCGGATGCGATAGAAATGTTCATCGCGCATGCGCGCGCCGGCAGCAAACGGGGATATCGCTATCAGTTGATGGCGATGGCCGGATGGAGCAGCCTGCCCTGGCTGTGGCGCATTCGCCAGCCGACGCTGGTTCTGGCCGGCACGGACGATCCGCTCGTGCCGCTGATCAACGCCCGCGTGCACGCAGCATTGCTGCCGCACGCGCGGCTAGTGGAGATCGACGACGGCCATCTGTTTCTGATGACGCGAGCCGAATCGACGGCAGGAATTGTTCGAGAGTTTCTCGACGCTGCATAGCCCTAAGTGAATGACCGAATACAAACGACGCAGAGGAGCCTCTTATGACTGAACGTCCGTGGATCAAATCGTATGGCGATTCCATTCCCGCCACGATCAACGCCGACGCCTATGCCTCCGTTCGGGATCTGCTCGAGCAGGCGATGACCAAATTCGCGGACAAGCCGGCGCTGCGTTCGTTCGGCCAGACGCTGACCTACGCCGAGGTCGACGCGAAATCGCGGGCTTTCGCCGCCTTCCTGCAGAAGAAGCTCGGCGTGAAGAAGGGCGATCGCATCGCGGTCATGGCGCCCAACATCTTCGCCTTTCCGCTCGCCGTGATCGCCAACGCGCGCGTCGGCGCGATCCAGGTCAACGTCAATCCGCTCTACACGCCGCGCGAGCTCGAACATCAGCTTAACGACGCCGGCGTCGAGACCATCGTCATCTTCTCGGGATCGACGGGAACGCTTGCCGAAATCATCGGCGCGACGAAGGTCAAGAACGTGATCGTCGCAGGCCCTGGCGATGGGTCGGACGCGAAACTGCCGAGCCCGCCGACCGATCCGCGGCTCACGAACGTTATTGCCCTGTCCGATGCGCTCGCCGAAGGCGCCGGCCTCAAGTTCGACCCGCCCGCGCTGCGCGGCGACGACGTGCTGTTCCTGCAATATACGGGCGGCACGACCGGCCTGTCGAAGGGCGCGACGCTCAGCCATCGCAATCTCATCGCCAATGTCGAGCAGTTCAAGGCTCTCATGCCGCTCGCGACATTGCCGGGAGAAGAGACGATCGTCACGGCAATCCCGCTTTATCACATCTTCGCGCTGATGGTGAATTTCCTCACCTATTTCTCGGTCGGCGCGGACAATTGGCTCGTCGCCGATCCCCGCAACATGGACGCCTTCGTCGACGTGCTGAAGGCGTCGCGGCCGACGATCTTCATGGGCGTGAACACGCTTTATGCGGGCCTCACCATGCATCCGCGCATTCGCGAGGTCGACTGGTCGCGGCTCAAGCTGGCGGGTGGCGGCGGCGCGGCGGTGGTCGGCACGGTGTCCGAACGCTGGCGCGAGATCACCGGAACCTTCATCCGCGAGGGCTATGGTTTGTCGGAGACCTCGCCGATCGTCTCGTTCAACCCGGCCTACATCGAGGAGTTCACCGGCACGACCGGGCTGCCGCTGCCCTCGACCGACGTGAAGCTGTTGGATGATTCCGACAATGAGGTCGGTATCGGCGAAGCCGGCGAGATCTGCGTCAAGGGCCCGCAGGTCATGAGCGGCTACTGGAACAAGCCCGACGCCAACCGGCAGGCCTTCACGCGCGACGGCTATTTCCGCACCGGCGACGTCGGCGTGGTCGACGAGCGCGGATTCCTGAAGATCGTCGATCGCAAGAAGGACATGATCATCGTCTCCGGCTTCAACGTCTATCCGAACGAGATCGAGGCTGTCGCCTCGGCGTGCCCCGGCGTAGCCGAATGCGCCTGCGTCGGCGTTCCCGACGCAAAGACCGGCGAGGCGGTGAAGCTTTTCGTAGTCAAGACACCGGACTCGACCGTGACTGCGGCTGACATCGAAGCGCATTGTCGCCGCGAGCTCACCGCGTACAAGACGCCCAAGCACATCGTCTTCGTCGCGACCCTGCCGAAATCCAACGTCGGGAAGATTCTCAGGAGGGACTTGCGCACCGTCGGGTAGAGGCATCAGTTTCGCTTCGGCACTGATCCAATGCCGCATTCAGGCAGCGCCGGCGTCGGTCACGACGCCGGCTCGGCGGAGGTCGGCTGCATGACGCAAGGCGGCGGAGAGAGTGATCGCCAGCGGCGTCGCAACGGGAGATCGCTGCGGGCTCTCGATTGAGCCCGTTGCGTCACGCAAAGGTCGGCATTGGCGCTGAACATCTGTCATCGCAGATGCAACATCCGGTGCTTTTCGTCGCGCTTATCGACCGACTGCGCGTCATGCCGCCTATTGGGGTGCGCCATTTTCGTAGCTGCGCGCGGCGGCGGCAAGCGTCTTGATCCCCGGCTCGATCCGCTCCGTCCCGATCGAGGCGAAGGCGAGCCGAAGAAAATTTCGCGGTGGTCGCGCGTCGCCGAAGAAGATTTCGCCTGGCTCGATCAGCACGCCCTGTTCGCGCGCCATCTCGGACAGTACGCGCGTATCGGTCTGGCGCGGGCAGGTTACCCAGAAACTGGAGCCGCGCCCGGCGCCGCGCACATCGAAGTCCGGTAAGTGGCGCGCGAGCGCATGTGCGGCGATCTCGGATCGCTCCTTCAGCGCCTTGCCGAGCCGGCGAACGAGCGCATCGTAGTGCCCGAGCGACAGAAACAGCGCGGCCGCCCGCTGATTGTTCGTCGGCGGATGGCGCACCATGAGCCGCCTCAGCGCGCGCGCCTCGCGGATCAGGGCAGGCGAGCCGACGATGTAGCCGAGCCGGAGACCGGGCGCCAGGATCTTGGAAAGGCTGCCGACGTAAACGACGCGTTCGCCATTGTCGAAACTCTTGAGCGCCCGGGCGGTGTCGCTGCCCGACGGAATCTCGCTCTCGTAGTCGTCCTCGATTAGGACAGCGCCTGTTCGCTGCGCGCCGGCGAGCAAGGCCTCACGCCGGTCGAGCGGCATGACCGCGGTTGTCGGACATTGATGACCGGGCGTCAGATACACCACCGCGCAATTTGCAAACGCCTCGCCAGGCATCAGGCCATGCTCGTCGACCGTCAGCAGCCGCAGCCGCGACGTCTTGATCGAGAAGATATTGCGGGCGTCCGGATAGCCGGGATTTTCGATTCCGACCTCCGTGTCGCGGCCGACGAGCAGCTCTGCCAGCAGCGAGAGAGCTTGCTGCGCGCCAAGCGTCACCATGATTTCAGATTCGTCAGCCATTACGCCGCGCCGCGGCAGCAGGCGCGTGCGAATTTGCTCTATGAGAAGAGGGTCGTCCCCGTCGATGAGATCTTGCGTCCAGTCACGCACGTCGAGGACGCTGAGCGCCTTGCGCGAGCATTCGCGCCAGTCAGCGACCGGAAACAAGGCCGGGTCGATCTGACCGTACAGAAAAGGATATGGGTAGCGGAGCCAGCCTCGCGGTTTCACGATGTTGCGCTGGAGAGACGGGCGGACGGCCAGAAGCCGGTCCCATTCGACCGGCGGGAAATTGCTGGTTGCGACAGCGACGCCCGCGCGAAGCCCTGCGGCCTCCTCGCGCATGAAATAGCCGCTGCGGCGCCGAGATACGAGAAACCCGTCTGCGACCAGCTTCTGATAGGCGAGCGCGACCGTATTTCGCGCGACGCCGAGTTGTTTCGCGAGATCGCGCGAAGAGGGGAGCGGCGCTGTAACCGGAATATGTTTGCCAGCAATAATTGCGAGGACGGTCTCGCGGATTCGATCCTGCAGCGACCGCCCGGAAGCCGCTGAACGCTCGAACAGGATTTGCCAGATTGGAGGGTCAGATCGCCCGATCACACTTTGTCCTCGCGCGAAGCCTTCGGAGTTCCTTTCGCCCGCCGCCAATTCTGAACTCATGCGTGGAAAAATAGAAGCGCGTTCGCGCTGCGTCCTACAGAGCGTCGACCGGTCATTCGGTCTGCCCAGACGTTTGCGCCGATCTGGCCCTACAGGCGCCATGCTCGGCTTGTAATGCTGCCTCCGCCCCGCAAAGTCGGGGCGACGAGGAGGGGCGCATGCGGATCGGCGTGCCGAAAGAGATCAAGACGCGCGAATACCGTGTCGGACTCGTGCCTGCCAATGTGCGAGAGATCGTCAATTGCGGGCACGAGGTGCTGGTCGAGACGGGCGCCGGCGCCGGCATCGGCGTTGCGGACGAGCAGTTCGTCGCCGCGGGCGCGCAGATCGCGCCGGACGCCGAGGGCGTCTGGGCGGACGCGGAAATGGTCGTCAAAGTGAAGGAGCCGCTCGCCGTCGAGCGCAAGCGTCTCAGGCGCGGGCAAACGCTGTTCACCTATCTCCACCTCGCGCCCGATCCCGACCAGACCCGCGATCTCGTCGCTTCCGGCGCGACCTGCATCGCTTACGAGACCGTGACCTCGCCGCGCGGCGGCCTTCCGCTGCTCGCGCCGATGTCGGAGGTGGCCGGCCGCATGGCGATCCAGGCCGGCGCCTATTTCCTCGAGAAGGCGCACGGCGGAAACGGAGTATTGCTCGGCGGCGTGCCCGGCGTCGATCCGGCCAAGGTGGTCGTTCTCGGCGGCGGGGTCGTGGGCACGCACGCCAGCCACATCGCGCTCGGCATGGGCGCGGAGGTCTGGGTGCTCGACCGCGACGTCGACGTGCTGCGGCGGCTGTGGTCGCAATTCGGCCGTCCGCTCAACACGGTCTTCTCGACGACGGATGCGATCGAGCGTCACGTCGCCACCGCCGATCTCGTCGTCGGCGGCGTGCTCATTCCCGGCGCCGCCGCGCCGAAGCTGGTGACGCGCGACATGGTGGCCGGCATGAAGCCGGGATCGGTCGTCGTGGACGTGGCGATCGACCAGGGCGGCTGTTTCGAAACGTCGCATCCGACAACGCACGACGATCCCGTCTTCGTCGTCGATGGCGTCATTCACTATTGCGTCGCCAACATGCCGGGCGGCGTGCCGCGCACGTCCGCCTTCGCGCTCAACAACGCCACGCTGCCATTTGTGCTGGCGCTCGCCAACAAGGGCGTGAAAGCGGCGTTGAGGGCGGACCCGCATCTGCGTGCGGGTCTCAACGTTCACGGCGGCGCGGTAACGAACCGCGCGGTCGCGGAGAGCCTGAAGCTGGACTTCGTCGCGCCGGAGACCGCGCTCGGCCTCTGATCCGCACTCCGTCGGAAAGATGCAAGGGGAGGAAACAACAATGACCGCAACGCCCAATCTCGATCATCACTGGCTGCCTTTCACCCCGAACCGCGACTTTCACGCCGAGCCGAAACTGTTTTCGCGCGCCGAGGGCGTGCACTATTACACGCCCGACGGCCGCGCCGTGCTCGACGGCTGCTCGGGCCTGTTCACCTCGCCGATCGGGCATGGCCGCAAGGACATTGCGGAAGCCGTCTACAAGCAGCTCATCGAACTCGATTTCGTCTCCTCGTTCCAGCGCTCGCACCCGAAGGCTTTCGAGGCGGCCGAGCGCGTGGCGCGGCTGACGCCCGATGGCATCGACAAGGTGTTCTTCTGCAATTCGGGTTCCGAAGCCGTCGACACGGCGATGAAGATCGCGATGGCCTATCATCGCGCGCGCGGACAATCGTCGCGCACGCTGTTCGTGTCGCGCGAGCGCGCCTATCACGGCGTCGGCTTCGGCGGCGTGGCGCTGT
>JBDHTL010000189.1:0-5888 GCA_039808645.1 Rhodoblastus sp.
GCAGGCGTCGCTCGGCCATCTCGACAACGTGCTGGGCTACGTGCTGCGCCGCGCGCAGGTCGCCGTCTTCAACGATTTCAGGCGCACGTTCGCCGGCCACGACCTGCGTCCCACGCAATATGCGGTGCTATCGATCCTCGCCGAAAATCCGGGGATGCGGCAGGGCGACGTCAGCGCCGCGCTCGGCATCAAGCGCACCAATTTCGTCGCCGTGCTGGACGAACTGGAGCGCCGCGGGCTCGCACGCCGCAAGGCCGTCGCGGCCGACCGTCGCTCGCGCGCGCTCTTTCTGACGTCCGAGGGCGAGCGGCTGGCGGCGGAAGTGCGCAAGCTGCAGGACGAGCACGAGGTGCGGCTCGCGGCCCTGCTGCCCGAGGGCGAGCGCGATCGCCTGATCGAATTGCTGCGCCAGCTGACGCAGGGCGTCGGCGCGGGCGCCGACGAGGACTAGCGCGCCCGCGCGCCCATTCGAGGATTTGCGCCGGATGCGGCTTTCGATCGCCATACCGATCTACAATTTCGCGGATTTCATCGTCGAGACGCTCGATTCCATCGTCGCCCAGGACGGCGCGGACGAGATCGAGATCGTCGTCGTCGACGGCGCCTCGACCGACGCGACGCCGCAGGTCATGGCGGACTACCGGGCCCGCCATCCCGCCGTGCGCTACGAGCGGCTGCCGGCCAAGGGCGGCATCGACCGCGACATGGCGACCGCCTTTGCGCTGACGACGGGCGAATATTGCTGGCTGTTTTCGGGCGACGACATCATGCGGCCGGGCGCGCTGCGGCGCGCCCTGCAGGAGATCGGCAGCGGCTGCGACATCTATCTCGCGCGGCACATGGAATACCTGAGCAACTGGCGCGGCTGGACGCCGTGGCCGGTCCTGACCAGCGATCGAGCCGCGACGTTCGAACTGTCCGATCCGGCCGAGCGGCGGCGCTATTTCGCGGCGGCCGCCAATACCGAGGCCTTCTTCAGCTTCATGGGCGGCATGATCAACCGGCGCGCGAGCTGGGACCGCGTTCCGTTCAACGAGGCCTTCGACCGCTCGTGCTGGGCGCATGCGGCGCGGCTGTTCGAACTGATGCCGAAGGGCCTGAAGCTGCGCTTCGTTCCCGAATGCTGGCAGGACCGCCGGCCGGACAACGATTCCTTCATGGGCGGCGGGCTGGTGAAGCGGCTGGCGCTGTCGATCGACGGCTACAATGCGATCGCCGACACGTTCTTCGGCCACGACAGCGCCGAGGCGCGCGATGTGCGCCGCGTGGTGCGCGACGAGATCGGCATCGGCTCTCTGATCATGGGCAAATATGTCTGCGCGCTCGATCCGGAAATCGAGAGCCGCGCGACGCTCGACCGCCTCGCCGCCAAGATGTACGGCGACTTCTCGCTGAAGAACCTTCACGCGCGCTTCCTGTACGCGACCACTTCGGGCGAAACGATCAAGCGCTGGGATCCCGAATGGGCCGCCAAGGAAGAGCGCAAGGCGCTGATGCGCCGCGCGCGGCGCGAACCTCAGTCGAGGTAGGACGAAACGATGCGGCGCGCCACTACGCCGAGATCGTGGCGCCAGGTCGAATCCGGGCGCGCGCCGGCCTCCTTCAGCGCGAGCTTGATCAGGTCGCCCTGCATCCGCGCCTCGCGCGCCGCCGCCCAATAGGCGCGCTGCAACCCGTTCTCGGTCGCATTGGATTGCCAGGGCTTGGCGCCGGCGTAATGCGCGATCGCCGGATCGCGCCAGGCCTCACGCAGGCCGGGGCGACCCGTGAAGTCCGGCCCGAGCGTCCGCGAGAAATTCACGATGCAGTTCCACTCCGGGCCGAGGATCCGGTAGTCGCCGTCGAAGGCGTGGTTCAGCGCGTCCTGGTCGTTGTTGACCGCGCTTGCCCCCTTCTCCCGCAGGAAGGCGCGGGCGGTTTCGATGCGGCCGGAGGCGGCGAGCGCGGGCACGTCGATCAGCAGGAGGCCTGCGTTGAAATAGCGCGTCCAGTCGCTCATGCCGACGATCTCGGCCACATAGTCGCGCGACGGCCGCGTCGCGCCGGCCGGACCGAATTCGACGCCGAGATAGGGCAGCACGTCGACGAGCGTATGGTCGATGACGGCGCCGATCGCCTTGCCTCCGAGATCGGTCTCGTAGAGCGTGGAGAGGTCGCGGCGCGTCAGCATGTCGACGTCGAGATAGAGGACGCGGTCCACGCCCGCGAGAATTTCCGGCAGCATGAAGCGCGCATAGGTGACGACGCTCTGCGGGCCGTTGACCTCGATCTTCTCGTAGCGCGCGCCGATCTCCTGAAACTCGATGCGCAGGTTCTCGGTCCGCGGCGCGGCGTCCCTGGCCAGCGGCGTCGGCCCGTCGTGCAGCGCGTGGATCGTGACGGGCGCGCGCGTGTGACGGGCGATCGACTGCGCGAGGATGACGAACAGGATTTCGAAGCGGCGATCGAAACAGCAGGCGATGTGGATCATGCCGCGCAATTCCGCATCGTCAGCCCTTCACCGCCATCCGGCCGGTATAATCCACGATCGTGAGCATGGGCGCGCGGCCGCCGCTCGCCCGGACAGCGCCGAAATATTCGTCGACAGCCTGGCGCGAGCCCGCCCAATGGCCGTAGTCGTCGACAATGAGCACGCCGCCGGGGACGAGATGCGGATAGAGCTTGTCCATTTCGAGCTTGGTGCTGTCGTACCAGTCGGTATCGAGGCGCAGCAGCGCAACGGGGTTCATATCGACCTCGTGGATCGTCTTCCTGATGTCGCCGACGACATATTGCACGAGGTCGGCGGGATAGCCGACGAGCGCGACGTTGTTCTTCACCTCCTCGAGCGAGGCGTAGCAGATGATGCCGCCGGGATCCTTGGGCATGGTCTCCAGCAGAACGGCGGCCGCCTGCCCGCGGTTGTCGACGTCGACCGCGCTCGGCTCCGTCATGCCCTCGAACGTGTCGAACAGCCAGACGCGCCTGTCCGCGGCGTTGAAGAGACGCAGCGTCGCCATCGCGATCATGATCGAGCCGCCTCGCCACACGCCGCATTCGACGATGTCGCCCTGAATGCGGTTCTGCACGATGTGGCGCACGGCGCGAAACAACGCGAGGCCGCGCGCGAACGAGGTCATCGTGTAGGGCTGGCACTGCTCCCAGATCGCCTTGAACGCCTCGTCCTCGCGCGGCAGATGCGAATGCGACCATTCGAGCGCGGGTTCGGCCTGGACCTGGCCGGAACGCCCCTTGCCGAAAAGGCTGCGAAAGCGCTGCGCCAGCGGTTTCGCCGATTGCGCCTGGCTCATACCCAAATCTCCTGTCCGGTTTCCCTCGGCGCGCTCACGCGCCCGCGGGCTTGGTCGCCAGGGCGCCGACGATAGCATAGATGAGATTGACGTCGGAGCGCTCGTCCGTCGCGTCGATGACGCAATCCTGCGGAAAGCAGCGGTCGGCCATGCGATGGCGGCGCACGGCGCCCATCTTGCGGAGCAGCGCGGCCGAAGCGTCATACAGCGCGCCGTAGACGCCGGCGTCGCGCGCGCGCGAACCGAAGGTCTTTTCCGCGATGAAGAGTTTCGCGCGCTCGTTGGCGGTGATCTTCAGCAGGCGATCGGTGCGGAAACCGGCCCGCTCCAGCGTGCGCTTGAGGCCGTAGGCGGTCCAGCGCCAGTAGTCGTGCGGACAGGCGTGATCCCAGAAGCTGCCATGCGTCGTCAACAGCAGGCGCCCGCCGGGCTTCAGCACGCGCAGGGCCTCGGCGAGATAGCGCTCGGGATCGAGCACGTGCTCGAGCACCTGCGAGGACAGGACGAGATCGTAGCCGCCGATGTCCGCCGGCAGCAGGCTGTCCTCGCCGTAGGGAAAATCGAGATCGGCGCCGCCCTCGAGATCGGCGCGGTGATAGGTCGCGCCGGGAAACAGCGAGCGGTAGGGCGAGCCGCCGCAGCCGTAGTCGAGGATCCTGCGCGCGTCCGTCGGCGCGACCCGCCGGATCGCGGCGAGCAGGTCGATCAGGCAGAGATAGTCGGGATCGCCCGGCCGCGGCGCGATGCGCTGGCGGACGTATTCATCCTGCGCGAGTGTTTCGGCTGCCGGATTCATCGGTCCTCACATCCGCGCGCGCGATGCGCGCCGCTTCCGGCGCAGACGCTATCTGCCAAAGAAGCGCTTGAACTTCTGTACGCGCTGCGAGCGCAGGAGCGTCGCTTCCAGCCCGTCGAGCCAGGCCTTCCTGCGCGCGGCAAAGCCGGCGTCCGCCGGCGCGGGGCGCTTCTCGACGAAGCACAGCATGTTGTCTTCGCGGTTGAAGTAGTGCGGCAAGGCGGCGAGCGCGAACTGGCAGCCGGTCGCCTCCAGCATGTCGACGAAACGCGCGGCGTTGCCGGTTCCGCTGAGGCCGCCCTCGACGGGACGGCCGCACACGACGTCCTCGATGATGTAGAAGCCGCCGTCCTTCACATGATCCAGCGAATTCTGCATGCAGGAACGGTTGGCGTCGTAGGTGTGCAGGCCGTCGTCGATCACGATGTCGAACGTCTCGTCGCCGATCTCCGACCACATGGCCGCGATGGCCTCGGCCGAGAGCTGGTCGACGTAATGCGTGTCGATGCGCGTCTCCTTGAACAGGATGCGCTTGTCGACGTCCGCGCCATGCACGGAGGCGTTCGGGAAATAGTCGCGCCAGGCGCGCAGCGAAGCGCCGGGAACGCCGTTCGGACCCATGGTCGAGGGCACGTCGACGTAATTCGTGCCGATGCCGACCTCGAGCATGTTCTTCACGTTCGGGCGGATGCCGTCGAAAAGAGACGAATAGGCGACAGTGTAGCTGTGCAGCCAGCCGTACTTGTCGCTGCCGTTCTTCTTCATCAGGCGCGCGAGATCGTCGGACGGGGTCTCGGAGATCGCGAAGCTGCGCGCCGCCATGACGGCCAGCGCACGGTCGAGCGCGCCGCCGGCCTGCGTCTTCGCCAGTATCCATTTCGGCAAGTCGGTCATGGGCGTCTATTCCTGCGTCCGCGCCGTCGCGCGCGGCCCGCTCAAACGATTTCGATTTCCGGGAACGGGAAGATCATCTTGCCGCCGTCGGCGAGGAATTTCTGTTCGCGCTGGAGAATGTTGTCCTTGAAGTGCCAGGGCAGCACGAGATAGTAGTCCGGCTTCATCTTCAGCGCGTCGGCCTCCGAGACGATCGGAATATGCGTGCCGGGCGTGACATGGCCGAACTTGTCCGGGTTGACCTCGGCGATGGCCTCCACGAGATCCGGGCCGATGCCGCAGAATTGCAGCACCACGTTGCCCTTGGTGGAGGCGCCGTAGCCGACGATGCGCTTGCCGTCGTCGCGCAGCGCGCGCAGCAGGCGGCGCAGGTCCTCGCGATGGCGGAAGACGCGCTCCTCGAATTCGCGATAGGGGCGCGGCGTGGCGAGCCCCATGCGCTCTTCCTGCGAGAGCAGCCAGTCGATGACGGCGCGGTTGGCCTTCCGCGTCGTTCCCTTGTGGCCGGCCGTGACGGCGAAGGAGCCGCCGTTGACGGCGTTCATCTGCACGTCCAGCACCTTCATGTCGGCGGCGGCGAGGATCTTCTCGACGACGGCGAGCGAATAATATTCGACGTGCTCGTGACAGATCGTGTCGTAGGAGGTCAGCCGCAGCATCGAGGGCATGTAGCTCTGCTCGAAATGCCAGACGCCATCGGCCGCCAGGCAATGGGCGATGTCGCGGGCGAATGCGATCGGGTCCTCGAGATCGTAGAACATGGCGATCGAGGTGATGATCTTGGCGCGCTCCTTCGACACGGAGTCGAAGTTCCTCGCGGTGAAGAAATCCGGAACGAGCTTGATGTCGTCGGGATAATACTGGCGGAACTTGGCGCCGGTCGGGTCGATGCCGATGCGCTTCAGCGA
>JBDHTL010000190.1:0-5885 GCA_039808645.1 Rhodoblastus sp.
CGCCGAAAACCCGTACGCCCGTCTCGAACGCGGCGCCGGGCGTCGGGGACGCAGGCGCCGGAGCGCTGGAGCCGACCGAATTCGGCGCGACGGATGGCGCTCCCACGCCGTTCGGGGCGACCGCGACCGACGAGCCGACGCCTGCCGAAGGTCCGGCCCCGCCGGCTTCCGCCGCGGTCTTCGGACGGTCCTTCTCCGGCAGTTCGGTCGCCCACAAGGTGCCGGCCGGCGCGATCTGCGCGGCATAGGTCGGCGTCGTCGGTCCGTTGACGCCGTTCCAGCCGGGCAGCAGCGAGAAGCCGTAGCGTTCGTAGGGCATCCGGCCGACGCCGGGCACGCGCGCGGCGACGAGCGGATAGGGACCGCGGAACGGCTCGGCCTGCAGCGCGATCTGCGCCGCGACCTGCGCGAATTGCGCCGGGCTCTGCGCATTCGGCGCGGCTGTCGCGGCGTAGCGTAGCGGATTTTCCGGATCGACGGCGGCGGGGAACAACTTCCGGTCGATCTTCGGCAGTTCGACGCGCGGCTGCTGATAGCCCCAGCCGGCGCCGTACTGACCGTTCGCGACATAGCCCGCCGCCTGCGCGGCCGTCAGATTCTGCAGCGGGACGCCCTGCGGCGGCGCGGTCGGATTGGAGCCCGGCACGGTGTAGCCGCCGACGGCCTGCTGGCGCTGACGCAGCTGCGCATTGGCGAGTTCGTCGCACGGCGTCGGCGGATGATAGCGGCCGTCGGGGAAGACGATCTCGAGCACCTTGCCGAACAGGCCGTCGTACCTGTTCATCAGGTCCCAGAATTCCTTCGTCTGCTTCAGCTTCTGAAGCGTCAGCGCATAGCCGTAGACGGTGGCTTCCTTCGGGAACCACGCGACGGCGCGCTGGAACCACTGGTGCGCGACTTCGTACTGGCAGGAATTATAGGCGTACCAGGCGAGCGCCTGCGCGCCCTCGCCCGAGGCGACGTCCATCGTCACCTTTGCGTAGCGGGCGAGCCGCTCCGGCTCGATGAACGGCGGGAATTCGAGCGTGAGATCGCGCTCGAGAATGTCGACGAACAGGATGAGATTGTTCACCAGCGGCTCGCGCCAGGCGTAGGCCACCTCTTCCGTCTCGCGGCGCATGTCGAGCTCGCGCAGCGAATGGGCGAGACCATGCGCGATCATCGCGTCGCCGCCGCGCTCCAGCGCGATCTTGAACCAGTCGAGCGCGTCGCGGAACGTTTTCGTCTTGTAGTAGTACCAGGCGACGAGGCCCGGCTGGTTCGGGTCCTTTTCCTCGTGCGCGAACGCCTTGAAGACCTCGAGCTCGGGGTCCGGAATCTTCTCGGAACGCTCGTCGTGCAGATAGGCGCTGATGCGCGCGCGCACGATGTCGACCATGATCGGCGAGAACTCGCTGCGGCCCGTCGCGTCGTAGCGCCCGGCTGCGATCAGCTTCTCGACGTCGGCCATGCGCAGGTTCGCCATCGCCTTCTGGATGGTGGCGAGGCGCGCAGGCTGGTCGGCGTTCGATTTCAGGATCGACAGGTAGACGGAAACCGCGTCGTTGGTCTGCTTGGTCTTGGCGAAGGCTTCCGCGATCGTCCACAGCATTTCGACGTCGGCGTCGTCGGCGTTGTAACTATCCGCCTTCACGTAGTCGACGAGGTCCTGCCATTTGCCCTTCTTCCAGAAGTCCATGATGCGGACGCGCAATTCCTTGCGCCGCATCTTGCTGGCGAGATCCTTGGAGGGCTGCCAGTTCGGCTCTTCCTTCTTGCGCGCGTTCATGGCGGCGCGCAATTCGTCGATCCGGTCGGCGGCGAACAATTCCCAATAGGCGTCTTCGCTGGGATCGCCGGGCGGTTCGCCGTTGAACAGATCGATCGGCGGAGTCCAGCCGGGATAGAGGCGCACGAGGCGTTCGATCTCGGTGTTCACGCGCTCCATCTGCCCGAGTTGCGCGTAGTAGCGCAGCGCGGATTCGTCCGGCCCTTCGCCGTTGACGGCGAGCGGCTGCGCGCGCAGCATGCGCGCGTTCGGCTGTTCGGCCTTCGGAACGCTCGGCTGCGCCTCTGGCTGTTCGACGCGCGCCGCCGCCGCGGGCGCCGGCGCTCCGGCCGCCGGCATGTCGACGATGAAGCCGCCGCCCCGCGTCTGCGCCAGCGCCGTCGCCGAAACGCTCAGCAGCAACGCGCCCGCCAGCGCGACAGAGGCCCGTCTCAGCGCAGGCATGACGGGAACCTCATCTGCGCGGCGAGGACGGTCATGATGCGAAGCGTCGCGGGATAGTAGTTTTCCGGCGTCCGCGAGACAGAGATATCGCGTCCGAGCGCCCGGCCCTCGACGACGCATTGCGTCAACGCGCCGATCGCCGCATAGCCGCCCTCGGTCAGGTTGCCGCCGCTGCGCCCGCCCGCCAGATCGACGACGGCGAGGCCGCGATAGCGCGTCGCCCAGGTCACGAACGGCTCGTAATGCTCGCGCTCGCCGATGCCCGCCCATGCGAGATAGAGCGGGATGCGGATGGCGTTGTAGCCGAACTGCGCCGGAAAGCCGTCGGCCGGCCGCGCCTTGCCGTCCTTCAGCGAAATCCATTCGGCCGGCAGGCCATCGGATCCGAAGCGCGCGAGCTTCAGCGCGTCGAGGCCGCTCTGCACGATGCCCCGCCAGTCGATCTCCGGCGCCACCAGAGGCAGGCGCGCGAAGGCCGGGAAGACCCAGTAGGAGAGATTGACGACCGGGCCGTCGGCGCGGTCTTCCGGCGCGAAGCCGGCCACCGCCGGCAGCAGGATCGCGCCGTTCTTCGTCTTGTAGATGACCAGCTTGCGGCCGATCTCGACCGAGACGCGGCGCGCGGACACCTTCAGCGCGACGTCGCCCCAATATTCTGCCGCCTCCGTCAGCGCCCAGGCGACGAGAATGTCGCCGTCCGAGGCGTCGTTGATGTCGGCGACCGCGGGACGGTGCGCCGGATCCCAGCGCCAGGCGAGCAGCTGGTCGTCGCGCACCATCAGGTTGGCGCGCGTCCAGCCCCACAGCTTGTCGAAGGTCGCGCGGTCGTTGGCGGCGACCGCCAGCAGCATGGCGTAGCCCTGGCCCTCGCTGTGGCTGACGCGGCCGTTGCCCGTGTCGATCACGCGACCGCTGTCGGTGATGTAGGCCGTCTTGTACTGCTGCCACATCTCCGGGCTCTTCAGCGCGCCGCCGAGCGACAGCGGGCGCGCGTCGAGCGCGAGCGGCGTCTTCTCCGGCGCCTTGGCGTTGGCCGCCGCCATCTGCGCCTGCACGTTGGCGCCGAGCGGAATGACGGGCGCGATCGTCTGCGCGTCGACGGGGCTCGCGAGCAGCGCAATCAGGCCGGCGGCGAGACGGAAGCGGCTCATGGCTGCCTCCGGCCGACGTTGCGGATGAAGAGACTGGTCGTCAGCGCCAGAAGCATGGCGATCACGAGCGCGGCGGCGACGTAGATCTGGCTGTTCAGCGACAGCCAGCCGGCGGCGATCAGGCGCGAATTCTCGATGGTGAGCGGCTGCGTGACGATCAGGCGCTGCGCCCGTGCGGGCGCGGTGACGACGGAACCCTCGGAGGCGTCGAGGATCGACATGCGGCCGGCGATCTGTCGCCACACGCGCGGATCGACGAGGCAGGGCACGGATTCCGCGAGATCGGCCGACGTCGGCGCCGTCACCAGCGTCCACACGTCGTCGATCGTGTCGCCGATCATGTTCTGCGCGACGATCAGCGAGGCGCGCGAGGTGATCTCGGGCTCGGCGGGGCTGGAGACGAGCGTGGAGCCGAACCAGGACACGACGCCCTCGACGCGCGCCGCGATCCAGGCGCGCGCGCCCGTGTAGGCGCGCTGCACGGAGGCGGAGAACGCGCTCGTGCTGCGCACCTTGGCGTTCCACTCGTCGAACAGCGCGCCCGACGCCTGGCCGGTGATCTGCAGCGAGCCGACCGGCGTGCGGTCGTAGCCGTACTTGCGATTGGGGCCGACGAAAATATCGCGCGACTGCGATTGCTGGATGCTCGCCGTCGACACGTCGTCCACGCGACGGAACGCCGAATTGATCGCGCGCTCGTAACCCCCGGGCGGCTTGGGCATGCGGCAGGCGGCCGGGAAGTTGCGCTCGAGCACGAGCCGGTTGCGCGCGATCGCCTCGTAGCGCGACAGCGCTTCGTCCTTCGGCGGCTTGGACGCGGAATCGAACCGGCCGGACCACGCCTTCTGCACGGCCTGCGGATCGATGCCGGCCGCGCGCAGCAGGGACGGGTCGAGAACGTTGGCCGCGCCAACGACGAGCACCGATCCCGAACCCTTCTGCGGCAGCGCGCCGGTCAGCTGGAAGTCGATCGGCCGTCCGGCCATGATCGCCATATGCGCGGCGATCGTCGCCGCAGCGCCGATCGTCTCGCGATCGGGCGAAGGCGCGACGATCTTCGGCCGCATGCCTTCGGCGATGAAGGGGAACGCGCCGGTCGTCGTCACCGAGAGGTCGGGCATGCGCGCGATGCGGGCGATGCGCGGCAGTTCGATCTCGGTCGAATCGAGCAGCAGGAAGCGCTTGGCGCCAGAGATCGCGGCGAGCGGATCGCAGGCCGAGTCGCTCGCCATCGGCACCTGCGCCTCGATCTCGACGCGATTGAGGCCCGGCCGCATCGCGCCGAGCGGCAGCGGGATCGGGTTCTTCGTGAAGACGTCGCCCGCCGATTTCGGCAGCTTCAGGCTGACGGCGTTGCGGCCGTTCACGCTGACGACGATATGGGCTTCCGTGGTCAGGCCGGGCGCATAGCCGCCCGCCAGGTCGACGATCGCCTTGCCATAGTCGGCCGGATAGAAGTCCGGCGGCAGGATGACGTTGAAGGCGGCGCGGAACAGGCGGCCGGAAAACTCCTCGCTGGCGACGCCGAGATCGCGCAGCTTCACCCGCTGGCCGCCCTCGACGTGCAGGCCCGGGAATGCCGACGCGGCGCGAAGCCCCGCGGTCGCGCCGATCGGCTTCTGGCTCGCGTCGAATTCCGCGAGCGCGTCGCTGACCTGGGCGTCCGTGGCGCCGGTGACGACGATCGTCGTGCGCAGCCGCGGGTTGGCGGGAATGACCAGCACGCGCGGACCGGTGATCGGGCCGGCGGCGCGCAGATCGACCAGGCTGGCGACATCGCTGGCCGGACCGACCACGAGATTGACGCCGTATTCGCCGTCGGCGAGCGGACCGATGTCGACCACCGGCTGCTCGAAGCGGCCGTGCAGGGAGATCAGCTGCGCCGCGCGCATGATGCGCTCGACATTGGCGAGATTGGTGCGGCCGGGCACGACCGCGCGAATCGGCAACGCGCCCTGCGCGTCGGGCGAAAGGGCCGGCAGGTCGGCGAGACGCGAGACCGGCGTCGAGCGCGGCAGCAGAAGCCCGGTCTGCGAGGGATCGATCTGCGTCCACAATTCGTAGGTCGCCTGCAAGGAGCAGTCGACGCGATGGCGCAGCTCGGCGGTCAGGCGGATCGAATTGAAGCCCGCCTGCAAGGCGTTCGGCGGAATGTCGAACGTGAAGGTCTTGACCGAATGCGTCGCGCGGACATTGGCGCGGCCGACCACGACGTCGTTGACCGACAGCGACAGGTAGGAGGCCTCGGGCATGACCGAAACCGCCGAGAGATAACCGACCTGGAACTTGATCGGCATACGCGCCTGTTCGGCCGTCACGTAGACCGGCCATTCGGACGACGCGATTTCGCCGGCCATACGGAAGCCCTGAATATTGTTCGTCAGGTGCCGCAGCGTCGAGCCCATGACGGGCGTCGCGCTCGCCGCGGCCAGCGGCGCGGCGAGCTGCGGCGCCGGCTGGGCGAAGGCCGGGGCGGGCGCGGGCGAGGGAACCGCCGGCGGGGGCGGCGCGAAGGTCGCCGC
>JBDHTL010000191.1:0-5876 GCA_039808645.1 Rhodoblastus sp.
TCCGACAGGCCCTTCATCAGCGGCGTGAGGAACAGGCCGGGCGCGATCGTGTTGACGCGAATGCCGAAGCGGGCGAGGTCGCGCGCGATCGGCAGCGTCATGCCGACGATGCCGCCCTTGGACGCCGAATAGGCGGCCTGGCCGACCTGGCCGTCGAAAGCGGCGACGGAGGCCGTGTTGATGACGACGCCGCGCTCCTCGCCGACCGGCTCCTGCTTCGACATGCGCTCGGCCGCCAGGCGCAGCATGTTGAACGAGCCGATGAGATTGACGTCGATGATCTTCTTGAAGGCGTCGAGCGGGAAGGCGCCGTTCTTGTTGACGGTCGTGATGGCGTTGCCGATGCCCGCGCAATTCACCAGCACGCGCGCCACGCCATGCGCCTTCTCGGCGGCGTCCAGCGCCGCCTTGGCGTCGGCCTCGCTCGACACGTCGCCGCCGATGCCGATTCCGCCGATTTCCTTGGCGACCTTCTCGGCATTGTCCTTGTTGAGATCGAAGCAGGCGACCTTGGCGCCCTTGGCCGCCATCAGGCGCGCCGTCGCCGCGCCGAGGCCCGAGCCGCCGCCGGTGACGAAGACGGGAAGTCCGTTGAGATCCATGTGGTGTTCCTTTCGTGTGGTGTTGGGAATTTGCTTTGCTTGATCCCGGGCGCCCTACCTCCCCTTCATGGGGAGGTCGCAGGGCGAAGCCCTGCGGGTGGGGTCCGAGCGACTGATATCAAATCTGCGACATTTCAGTAGCGGCGCGAGCCCCACCCCGCCGCTGCGCGGCGGACGCTCCCCATAAAGGGGAGGGAGAGTCGCTGCTTGATTCTGCCTCAACTCCACGCCGCCACCGCGGCGGCCGGCTCCATCCGGCCTTCCATCGGCGCGGACTGGATCTGCGAGGGCGTGCGCGAAAAACGCGGGGCGGGCGCGGGTTGCACGGCGCCGGCATGTTCCACGAAGGTTTTTCGCGCGACCAGATGCGGGTGGGATTTCGCCTCCTCCATCGTCTGCACCGCCATGGCGCAGGCGTCGGTGCCCTCGAGCAGCTTCGACCATTCGTCGCGCGTCTTCGTCTTGAAAATCGCTTCCATCTTGTCGCGCAACGCGGGCCATTTGGCGCGGTTGTTCTGATCCTTGAAATCGGGATCGTCGATGCCGGCGCGCTGCAGGAATTCCGCGTAGAATTGCGGCTCGATGGCGCCGATGGTGAAGAACTTGCCGTCCTTGCACTCGAACGGCCCGTAGAAATGCGCGCCGCCGTCGAGCAGGTTTTCGCCCGCTTCGCCCGTCCAGACGCCCATCGCCTTCAGCGCATGGAACATGGTGATGAGACTGGCGACCCCGTCGCACATGGCGACATCGACGACTTGCCCCTTGCCCGAGGCGCGCGACGAAATCAGCGCAGCGAGCGCGCCCATGACGAGATAGAGCGCGCCGCCGCCGTAATCGCCGACGAGATTGAGCGGCGACACGAGGCCGCCCTTGCGGGCGCGGAAAGAATCGAGCGCGCCGGTGACCGCGACATAATTGATGTCGTGGCCGGCGGCGAGCGCCAGCGGACCTTCCTGGCCCCAACCGGTCATGCGCGCATAGACGAGCTTGGCGTTGGCCTTCAGCATGTCGTCGGGACCAAGCCCAAGCTTTTCCATCACGCCGGGACGGAAGCCCTCGACGAGAATGTCGGCCTTTTCGACCAGCTTTTTCGCGGTCGCGACGTCCTCGGGTTTCTTGAGATCGAGTTCGATCGTGCGGCGGCCGCGATTGACGAAATTGCCGGGATGGTTGCGGCCGTGGCCCGGCCGCTGGATGGCGATGACGTCGGCGCCCATGTCCGACATCAGCATGCAGGCGAAGGGGCCGGGGCCGATGCCCGCGAATTCGACGATACGTACCCCGCTAAGCGGGCCGGTGGCTTTGGTCATGATTCCTCTCTCGCTTTTTCTTCGCCGGCTCGCGCAAGCAAGCCGCCGTCATTGCGAGGAGCGAAGCGACGCGGCAATCCATCCCTGCGGATAGGCCGGGGGATGGATTGCTTCGCTTTCAGACGAAGTCGGCAACAGCCGACTTCTGTCGGGCTCGCAATGACGCCCGTCATTGTGAATCCTACCGCCCCGTCCAGTTCGGCTTGCGCTTCTCCGCGAAGGCTTTGGGGCCTTCGACCAGATCGGCGGAGCCGAACATCGCCTTCACGGCGGGGAAATCCATCTGCGCGTTCAGCGCGTCGGCGAGCGACAGTTCCGCGCCGCGGATCGCGACCTGCTTGGAGGCGCGGATCGACATCGGACTCAGCGTGCAGATGTGGTTGGCGATCGTGCGCGCGGCGTGCAGCGCCTGGCCTGTCGGCGTCACCTCGTGCACGAAGCCGAGCTCCTTGCCCTCCTGCGGGCTGACGCGGCGCGCGGTGAGGATCATGCCCATGGCGCGCTTCATGCCGATGGTGCGCGGCAGGCGCAGCAGGCCGCCGGCCATGGCCGCGAGACCGACGCTGGGTTCCGGCAGCGCGAAGACGGCGTTCTCCGCCGCGACAATCAGGTCGCAGGCGAGCGCGACCTCGAAGCCGCCGCCCATGGCGAAGCCGTTGACCGCGGCAATGATCGGCTTGTCGCAATCGAAACGCGACACCAGGCCGCCGAAGCCGCTCTTGCCCCAGCCGCGTTCGCCGCCCGCCGCCTGGTATTTCAGATCGTTGCCGGCCGAAAACGCCTTGTCGCCGGCGCCGGTGACGATGGCGACCCACTGGTCGGGATCGGCGGAGAATTTGTCGAAGGCGTCTTCAAGCTCGAAATGCGCCGGCTTGTGCAGGGCGTTGAACACCTGCGGACGATTGAGCGTGACGATGGTGATCGGGCCTTCGCGCTCGACCAGAATGTGTTCATAGGCCATGGCTTGCGAATTCCTCCCGATTGTTTCCGCCTGATCATCGCGTCTTGTCGCAACGCTTGTCCCTTGCACTTACCGCATGGCGGACGCGCGGGCAAGATTTAGTTAGTCGATTGACTAAATCGCCAATGGCCCCGTAAACTGTCCTACAATCCAGAACGAACGAGCAGGGAGTTGAAAATGGCCGAGGCTTATATCGTCGCCGCCGCGCGCACCGCGGGCGGACGCAAGGGCGGCAGGCTGTCGGGCTGGCACCCGGCCGATCTTGCCGCGCAGGTGCTGGACTCGCTGGTCGAGCGCACCGGCGCCGATCCCGCGCTGATCGACGACGTCATCATGGGCTGCGTCGGACAGGGCGGCGAGCAGGCGGTCAATATCGGCCGCAACGCCGTGCTCGCTTCCAAGCTGCCGGAAAGCGTGCCGGGCACGTCCGTCGACCGCCAGTGCGGCTCTTCGCAGCAGGCGCTGCATTTCGCCGCGCAGGCTGTCATGTCGGGCTTCCAGGACATCGTGATCGCGGCCGGCGTCGAAAGCATGTCGCGCGTGCCGATGGGCCTGCCGGCCGCGCTGCCGGCCAAGCATGGCTTCGGCAATTACAAGAGCCCGAACATGGAGACGCGCTATCCCGGCGTGCAGTTCAGCCAGTTTCCCGGCGCCGAAATGGTCGCCAAGAAATACGGGCTGACCAAGGACGAACTCGACCTCTTCGGCTTCGAGAGCCACCAGAAGGCGGCGCGCGCGACCAAGGCCGGCGAGTTCGACGCCGAGATCGTGCCGGTGCAGGTGACCGTCGAGGGCGAGAAGCAGATCCACAAGGTCGATGAAGGCATCCGCTTCGACATTTCGCTGGATGGCGTCAAGGGCGTGAAGCTGCTGCAGGAAGGCGGCATGATCACCGCCGCCACGTCCAGCCAGATCTGCGACGGCGCGTCGGGCGTGATGGTCGTCAACGAAAAGGGCCTGAAGGCGCTCGGCGTGAAGCCTCTGGCGCGCATCCACCACATGTACGTGATGGGTCATGATCCCGTCATCATGCTGGAGGCGCCGGTGCCGGCGACCAACAAGGCGCTGGAAAAGGCCGGCATGAAGATCGACGACATCGATCTGTTCGAGGTCAACGAGGCTTTCGCGCCGATCCCGCTCGCCTGGCTGAAGGGCACGAAGGCGGACCCCGCCCGCCTCAACGTCAATGGCGGCGCGATCGCGCTTGGCCATCCGCTCGGCGGCTCCGGCACGAAGCTGATGACCACGCTGCTTTACGCCCTGCAGCAGCGCGGCAAGCGCTACGGCCTGCAGACGATGTGCGAAGGCGGCGGGCTCGCCAACGTGACGATCGTGGAGCGGCTGTAAGGCCCCCTCCCTTCCCTCCCCCGCTTCGCGGGAGAGGGGACGACATACATTCGTGATCGCGAACCTGCGCGACGCGGCGGTCCTGCCCCCTCTCCCGCGAAGCGGGGGAGGGCTGGGGAGGGGCGATGCCACCCGAACAATCTTCCGCCGAGCTTTCCTTCCCCGACCGCATGCTCGCGGTCGTGCGCAGATTCGCGCCCGATGCGGAGCGGCTCGACAAGGTCATGCGCCTGTCGGGCGGGGCGAGCCAGGAGACGTGGTCGCTGATTGCGGTCCGCGCGCGCGGACCGGAGCGCATGATCCTGCGGCGCATGCCGGCCGGCGTGCCGATCGTCGAAAAGATCAGTCTCGAAACCGAGGCCGCGCTGATGCAGGCGGCGGAAGCGGCGGGCGTGCCTTCGCCGCATGTCCACTACGTCATTGGCCCCGACGACGGTTTCGGCCGCGGCTTCTTCATGAGCCATGTCGACGGCGAGGCTTTGGGCCGCAAGATCGTGCGCGACGAGCAATTTGCGGCCATCCGGCCGCAGCTTGCGCGACGGGCGGGCGAAATTCTCGCAGCGATTCACGCCATCGACCCCAAGACCCTGCCCGATCTCCCGCGCATCACGCCGCGCGAAGAAATCGCGACCATGTTCGAAAACTACCGCCGCTGGAGCGAGCCGCGGCCGGTGTTCGAACTCGCGTTCCGCTGGGCGAAGGAACGGACGCCGCCCGACGACGCGACGCCGCGTCTCGTGCACGGCGATTTCCGCAACGGCAATATGCTCGTCAAGCCCGATGGCGTCTCCGCCGTGCTCGACTGGGAGCTTGCCCATATCGGCGATCCCATGCGCGATCTCGGCTGGATCTGCACGGCGGCCTGGCGCTACAGCGTCATCGACAAGCCGGTCGGCGGCTTCGGCGATCGCGAGGACCTGATGGCCGGATACGAGGCGGCCGGCGGCGGGCGCGTCGATCCGCAAGTGCTGAAATTCTGGGAGTTGCTGGGCTCGCTGCGCTGGGGCGTGATGTGCATCGGCATGGGTTTTCGCGCCAAGCAATCCGATCGACCGGTGGAGTTGTCGATGATCGGCCGTCGCACGTCGGAAAACGAAATCGACCTGATGCGGCTGCTCGCGCCGCGCGGCGCCTAGGGAAACGACGATGCAGGACAAGCCTTCGCCATCGGACCTTCTCGCCGCCGTCGCGCACTATCTGCGCGACGAACTTCTGCCGACGCTGAGCGCGCACCACGCCTTCCAATTGCGCGTGTCCTGCAACGCGCTCGATCTCGTCGCGCGCCAGATCGCGCTTGAGCCGGCTGCCGACGCGACCGAAATCGAGCGCCTGACCAAGCTGCTGGGACATGACGGCGCGCTCGGCGATCTCAACGCGGAACTCGCCGCCAAGATCGCTGGGGGCGAGCTGACGCTGGAGACGCCGGGACTGTCGGATCATCTCTGGGCGACGACGCTCGCCAAACTTTCCGTGGACCAGCCGCAATACGGCGCCTACCGGCGCGAAGCCACACGCCAGCAATAAGAGGAAACACGCATGGACTTCGAACTGCCGAAAGACATCACCGACTATTTGAAGGAACTCGACGCATTCGTGCAGCGCGAGATCAAGCCGATCGAGAATCGCGACGACAACATTCGCTTCTTCGATCATCGC
>JBDHTL010000192.1:0-5844 GCA_039808645.1 Rhodoblastus sp.
AGCGAAACCGTGAGCGCCGGGATGGACGAGAAATCGAGCGCCGCGTTGCGCCATTGCAACAATTTCACGGGGTCGAAGCGGTGGTCTTCGAGCGCCTCGACGAGATCCTCGTCGAACGGCGCACAGCGGCCGGACGTGCCGAAGGTTCCGTCGCGCATGTGCCTCCCGGCGCGACCGGCGATCTGGCCGAATTCGGCCGGGTTGAGGCGGCGGAACTGCCGGCCGTCGAACTTGCGGTCGGAGGCGAAGGCGATGTGGTCGACGTCGAGATTGAGCCCCATGCCGATCGCGTCGGTGGCGACGACGTAATCGACGTCGCCGTTCTGGAACATGTCGATCTGCGCGTTTCGCGTGCGCGGCGAGAGCGCGCCGAGCACGACCGCCGCGCCGCCGCGCTGGCGGCGCAGGAACTCGGCGATGGCGTAGACCTCCTCCGCCGAGAAGGCGACGATGGCGCTGCGCCGCGGCAGCCGTGAAATTTTGCGCTCCCCGCCGAAAGTCAGCTTCGACAGGCGCGGCCGCTCGACGATCGGCACGCCGGGCAGCAGCGTCCGGATCGCCGGCGCCATCACGCCCGAGCCGATCAGCAGCGTCTCGTCGGCGCCACGCCGGTTGAGAATGCGGTCGGTGAAGACATGGCCGCGATCGAAATCGGCGGCGAGCTGGATTTCGTCCACCGCGACAAAGGAGACCGGCAGGTCGCGCGGCATGGCCTCGACGGTGGAGACCCAGTAGCGCGGATTGGGCGGCTTGATCTTCTCCTCGCCGGTAATCAGCGCGACCGCGTTCGTCCCGGCCCGGTCGCTGAGCTTCTGGTAAACTTCGCGGGCGAGCAGGCGCAGCGGCAGGCCGATCATGCCGGTGGGATGGGCGAGCATCCGCTCGATGGCGAAATGGGTCTTGCCGGTGTTGGTCGGCCCCAGAACCGCGGTAACGCCTGCGGTTCGGCGGACCCGCGCGTCGGCCGGGGGCCGCGCGCCGGGATAGTTCATCGCCCGGCCCCCTTTTGCGACCGCCGGCCGCCTGTGCCGTTATGAGCCGCCCCTCCCCAGGAAAATTCAGAATTCGAACGTGACGCGAACGAATCGCGGCCGAATCGCCGACACCGGCAGAGTCGTCTTTTGTTCGACGCAAGATATCGCGAAAATGGAGGGAGCGGGCGCCAAGTATTGTGAATCGATACGACTCCGAACAGGAATCCGGGTGGCAAATCTCGACTCGGTCGCGGACTCCGACGGGCCCTTTTGTCAAGCGCGCGTCGAAAAGAACTCGAAGGGGACACGGCGTTAACTTTCAGGCCGAACCGCGAACGGAGCGCGCACGAATCGCTGAATCGGCGAAATTCGTGCTGTGTTCACGCAATATATGGGGAGCAAATCGCCGGAGCGCCACAAGGCCCTGTGGACAAGGGGCGTCGGCGAGGCGCAGAGCGAGCCGCGCCGTTAACCGGCCGCCCGCTTTGGATCAGTTGTTCTGCGCGCGCTGCTGCGTGAGGTGGAAATCGACCGCCTGGATGATGAGCGAGCCGGATTTCGTGCCGACCTTGATGTAGTAGGGCACGACGACATGCGCCTGCTCGACCGGCGCCAGCCAGACCTCGAGATCGCGGTTCTCGGCCATGTATTTCGTCGACTGGCTGTCGAGCTTGAATCCGGATATCGGCGTATAGCGCGCCGAGCAGACCGAGACCGGGCCGGAATAGCCCTTGGCCTGCACGTTGCGCACGCCCTTGAAGAACAGCGAGACGTTGAACCGCACCAACCCGTCGTAGACCGGCAGCGTCCGGTCGCAGGCCGTCTGCCCGACCAGCGGCTGACCAGGCGGCACGCTCATGACCAGCGCGCTTACCGGATCGAGAACGCCGGTCTTGTGCGCCTGCGTGACCGGTACGCGCTCGTCCATGTCGAGGAAGGGCGGGGAAATCTCGACTGCCCGGACGGCGCCCGCATTCAGCCCCATGCGCACCGTGCGAGTCTCGGTCGCGTTGGCGGTCGTGTTGGCGTAGCCGTTCGGCAGGACGCTGGCGTTGGCGATCACGCCACTGGCGGTCGCAGCGCCCTTGGCCTTGGTGACGAGGGCGGCCAGGCCCGACAGGCGCAGGCCGATGTCGACCTTGTAGGCGTCGGGCTCGATCGTGGCGGCGGCGTCGGCATTGCCGATCGGCACGCCGATGATGCTGAGCGCGTAGGTGGCTCTGAGACCTTCGGCCTGCGATGTACCGGCCGCGAGGCCGAAGGCGGCCGTCGCAGCGGCTGCGAGCCCGAAGGACCGGGCGGCTGCGCCCCCAAATCTGTCCATTACCATCAGGCCCACCGTCGATGCCGGCTGCGCCCCGAGAGCGCGACTTTCAGCATTGATCCCGTGCGAATCGGTCCGAAAAATGACCGTCCGTGTTTCGCAGGCGCATATAGGCGAGGCAAGCCCCTCCGTACTTTTTCGCGGCGCGATCCGGGTCTACAAGGGCGTCGCGGCGCGCACAGCCGATGCAAGCGAGAAGACATGAGCCGTTTCTGGAGCCCGCTCGTTCACGACCTGAGGCCTTACGTGGCGGGCGAGCAGCCCGTCATGGCCGACATCGTCAAGCTCAACACCAACGAGAGCCCGTACGGGCCGAGCCCGCGCGCGCTGGAAGCGATCCGCGCGGCGGCGGCCGACACGCTGCGCCTTTACCCCGAGCCGACTTCGCTGAAACTGCGCGAGACCATCGCGAGGCGCGAGGGCGTGCGCGCTGATCAGATCTTCGTCGGCAATTCCTCGGACGAAGTGTTGGCGCTGGTGTTTCAAGGGCTCCTGAAGCACGAAAAGCCGCTCGCCTTTCCCGACGTGACCTATTCCTTCTATCCCGTCTGGTCGCAGCTGTTCGGCGTGCAGACGAAGATCGTGCCGCTCGACGCGCAGATGCGGATCGACGTCGCCGCCTACGGCGACGATTGCGGCGCGATCATCTTCGCCAATCCCAATGCGCCGACCGGCATCGCCCTTTCGCGCGAAGACATCGAGCGCCTGCTGCAGGCGCACCCCGACAAGCCGATCGTGATCGACGAGGCCTATGTCGATTTCGGCGCCGAGAGCACAGTCCCGCTGATCGACCGCTATCCCAATCTTTTGGTCACGCACACGCTGTCGAAGTCACGCGCTCTGGCCGGCTTGCGCGTTGGCGTAGCGATCGGATCGCGCGAATTGGTCGACGCGCTGGAGCGCGTGAAGGACAGTTTCAATTCCTATCCGCTCGACCGCCTGGCGCAGGCCGGCGCGATTGCGGCCTACGAGGACGAGGCGTGGTTTCAGGCAAGCTGCGCCAAGGTGATCGCCAGCCGCGAGCGGCTGACCGGCGAATTGCAGCGCCTCGGCTTCGATGTGCTGCCATCGAAAGCCAATTTCATCTTCGCCAGCCACCCCGCGCACAAGGCCGCGGACATTTTCAAGGCATTGCGGGAACGCGCTATCATTGTGCGCTGGTTCGACAAGCCGCGGATCTCCGACCGCCTGCGCATCACCATCGGCACGGACGCCGAATGCGACCGGCTGATTGGCGCGCTGAAGGAGATCTTGCGGTGGAATGAGCCGGCGGGCGCGAGGTGACTATCGCGCGCTGATCAATGCCAGCGCGCCTCGCCCGCCGCGCACCGCGTTGACGGCCAGTCGCCGGTCGAATGTCGCCAGTTTGCCGCCCTTCGAAACTGCAAGCGCCAGCAGGTAGATGTCGGTCAGTTGCGCTGGGGTCGCGATCTTGCTGGGTTCGATGATGTCTGAGCCTACGAGGCTGATGTCGTCGCTCCAGAATGTATGGCCGGCAAGGCCGCGCATCTGCATCAGAATGGGCGCAACCAGGCGTGGTGAACCCGGCGAATTCGGATATTTCGGATTGCCCAGAATTCGCAGCACGCCATTCTCGGCGATCGGGCAGGTCGCCCAGGACCGCGCGCCTTCCGCCGCGAACCATGCGTGCGCCGCCTCGTGCGCGACATGCGCCGGGTCGATCAGCGCAATCAGCACATTCACGTCGAGTAGATAGGTCACGGCTCTTCGTCGCGCAGTGCATTCACCAAGTCGGGCGTGACGATGACATGCGGCTCGCGGATGGGGAGGAGCGGCACACCGTTGCGCAGGCTCCCGGACGCCGGCGGGTGGAGGGACGCCCGGGCGAGTTCGGAGACGACCTCTCCCAGCGTCCGGTTCTTCTGCTTGGCGATCGCTTTCGCTGCGGTCAGAACGTCATCGTCAATGGCCAAGGTCGTGCGCATGCCGCGATCATATCGCATCAAACATCAAACATCAAACGTTCGTTTCCTTGAGTCATTGCCGACTTGGGCGCCCGGGGGAGGCGAGAGCAACCCCCAACATTGACTTCCCCATCCCCTTCGCCCTAAAAGCCCGGCAACTCTGGTCAGAGTGTCCATTGCGATCCGCCGACCGGCCCTAGAGGCAGGAGGCCACCGCCCGGCAGCGCTGAAGCGCCCCCGGGCGCGATTTGCGTTGGAGATCGGGCGAGCCTGGAGTGACGCATGTTCGAAGGCCTCAGCGAAAAGCTTTCCGGCATATTCGACCAGCTCACGCGCCGCGGCGCGCTGAGCGAGGCGGATGTGGATGCGGCGTTGCGCGAAGTGCGCCGCGCGCTGCTGGAGGCCGACGTCGCGCTCGACGTGGTCCGCGGCTTCACCGACAAGGCGCGCGAGCGCGCGATCGGCGCCAATGTCGTCAAGTCGGTCTCGCCCGGCCAGATGGTCGTCAAGATCGTCTCGGACGTGCTGACCGAGACGCTGGGCTCGGAATCCGAGCCGATCGACCTCAACGCGCCCGCCCCCGTCGCCATCATGATGGTTGGCTTGCAGGGCGCGGGCAAGACGACGACCACCGCCAAGATCGCCAAGCGGCTGACCGAGCGCCAGAAGAAGAAGGTCCTGATGGCGTCGCTCGACGTCAAGCGGCCTGCTGCGCAAGAACAGCTCGCTGTGCTCGGCCGTCAGGTCGGCGTCGACACGCTGCCGATCGTGCCGGGTCAGACGCCGGTGCAGATCGCCATTCGCGCCGAAGAGGTCGGACGCCTGCAGGGCTATGACGTCGTCATGTTCGACACCGCCGGCCGCACGCATATCGACGAGCCGCTGATGGTCGAGATGGCCGAGATCAAGGCCGCCGCGCGTCCGCACGAAATCCTGCTGGTGGCCGATGCGCTGACCGGCCAGGACGCGGTCAATCTCGCCAAGAGCTTCAACGAGCGCGTCGGCGTCACCGGCATCGTTCTCACGCGTGTCGACGGCGACGGCCGCGGCGGCGCGGCGCTCTCCATGCGCGCCGTCACCGGCAAGCCGATCAAGCTGATCGGCGTCGGCGAAAAGATGGACGCGCTGGACGATTTCGATCCCAAGCGCATCGCCAATCGCATCCTCGGCATGGGCGACATCGTCGCGCTGGTCGAGAAGGCCGCCCAGACCATCGACGCCGAAAAGGCGCAGCGCATCGCCGACAAGATGCGCAAGGGGAAGTTCGATCTCGAAGACCTCGCCGACCAGCTCGCGCAAGCCGAGAAGATCGGCGGACTCTCCGGCATCATGGGTATGCTGCCGGGCGTCGGCAAGCTGAAGGAGCAGATGGCGGCGGCCAATATCGACGACCGCATTTTGAAGCGCCAGCGCGCGATCATCCTGTCGATGACGCCCGCCGAACGCCGCAACCCGGACATTCTGAAAGCCTCGCGCAAGAAACGCATCGCGGCGGGCGCCGGCGTCAACGTCGAGCAGGTCAACAAGCTGCTCAAGCAGCATCGCGGCATGGCCGACATGATGAAGGCCATGGGCGGCGGCAAGCGCGGCCCGATGGGCAAGATGGCGCAGATGTTCGGGC
>JBDHTL010000193.1:0-5839 GCA_039808645.1 Rhodoblastus sp.
TGCGTGCGCGCCGCCTGTTCGATCCCCTGGCCGACGCGATGCTGCACGGCGTCGAGACGTTCGGAGACGAGGCGGGCGAGATCGGATTGCCGTGAGCCCAGGACCTCCGCGACTGTCTGCATCCGGCCTGCGAGTTCCGCCGAAGCGCGGTTCAACTCGGCCATCTTGTCGTCCATCTCGCGCTGGCGCTCGGCGGCGACGGCTGCGTCCGACACGCGCGTGCGCGACGTGCGGATCAGGATGATCGACACGACGACCAGCAGCAGCAGCGCCGTAGCGCCGCCGACGAGCAGAACGTCGAGCAGGCGCACGGGATTGCCGGCGAGAACGAAGAGAATCCGGTCCATCGTCCCTGCCTAGCACGATTCGCGCGCCCGCGCGAACGAATGGGGAACATGGTGTGGGATTGATCTGGAATCAGGCGGGACACATTCGGAATTTGGCATGGGTCCTCCGACACCGAGGACGGAAGACCTTCATGCGGGACTCCATTTCAATTGTATTCGCCGGCTCCGGCGGGGCGGGCGCGATCACGGCGGGGAGCGCCTTTCTGCAGGCGGCGGCGCGCGCCGGCTATTACGGGCTGATGACCAAGCTCTCCGGCGCGCAGGTGCGCGGCGGCGAGGCGGCGGCGCTGGTCGAGATCGGCGTCGCGCCGCTCGACGCGCAACCCGACCGCTACGACGTGCTGATCGCGCTCGACTGGGACAATGTCGGCAAGTTCGCGCCGGAACTGCCGATGGACGCCGCGAGCATCGTTCTGGCAGATCCCGCCGCCGGCAAGCCGGCCGAGGCCATCGTCGCGACCGGCGCGCGCATGGTCGATTTTCCGCTCTCCAAACTCGCCGCCGACGTGAAGGGGCGCGGCAACATGGTCGCGCTCGGCGCGGCCGCGGCGCTCGCAGGCTTCGACGCCAGCGCGGTGGAGCAGTCGATTCGCGCGCTGATCGGCGCCAAGGGCGAGGCGGCCATCGTATCGAGCCTTGTGGCGATAGCGGCGGGCGCGGCGGCGGCGCGGGGAATCGAAAGCGACATCGCGCTCAAGCCCGGCCATCCCGGCCGGCGCTGGTTCGGCAGCGGCAACGAGGCGATCGGCCTCGGCGCCTTGCGCGGCGGCGTGCGTTTCGTCGCCGCCTATCCGATCACGCCGGCCACCGAGATCACCGAATGGCTGGCGCCGCGCATGAAGGCGGTCGGCGGCCGCGCCATGCTGGCCGAAGACGAGATCGCCGCGATCAACATGGCGGTCGGCGCGAGCTTCGGCGGCGCGCCGTCTCTCACCGTCACCTCGGGTCCCGGCCTGTCGCTCAAGGTCGAAACCATCGGCCTCGCCATCTCGGCGGAGATACCGCTGGTGATCGTCGACGTCATGCGCGTCGGGCCGTCCACGGGCATTCCGACCAAGAGCGACCAGGGCGATCTCGATCTCGCGCTTTACGGCACGCACGGCGACGCGCCGCGCATCGTGCTCGCGCCCATGTCGATCGCCGATTGCGCGCTGACGACCGAGCGCGCCGTGCATCTGGCGGAAGCCCTGCAGACGCCGGTCTTCGTCCTCTCCGATCAGTCGCTCGGACAGACGCAGACGATCATCGACGAGCCGACGGAGCGCGCCGAGCCTATGGCGCGCGTGATGGCGAGCGACAGGACAGGCGCCGATTTCCGCCGCTACCAGCCGACGCCGGACAATGTCTCGCCCATGCCGGCGCCGGGCGCCGAAGGCCGGCAATGGGTGGCCGAGGGCCTGAGCCACGACGAGTTCGGCCATCCCTCAAACGCCGCGCGCTTCCATGTCGCGGGCCTGAACAAGCGCCGCGACAAGCTGGAGGCCTTCGATTACGGCGATATCTGGGGCGAGGTTTCGGGCGAGGGCGACACGGTCGTCATCGCCTTCGGATCGAGCGTCGGCCCGGTGAAGGAGGCCGCGCGCCGCCTGCGCGACAGCGGCGTCGCGATCAGGGTCGTCGGCCTTCGCCTGCTCGCGCCGATCCCGAAGAAACAGATCGCCGCGGCGATCGCCGGCGCGCGCCGCGTGATCGTGGTCGAGCAGAATCACACCGGCCAGCTCTATCGCCATCTGCTCGGCGCGAAAGCCCTGCCGCAAGAGGCCGAGAGCCTCGCGCGCCCCGGCCCCGCTCCCTTCCGCCCCGGCGAAATCGCCGCCCATATCGTTTGAGGCCGACATGGACCTTTCCGCGCATGAAACGACGGCCTGCAGCCGCCCCGACCTGACGCTCAAGGATTTCAAATCCGGCGTGGAGCCGATCTGGTGTGCCGGCTGCGGCGATTTCGGCGTGCTGCAATCCCTGCAGCGCGCGCTCGCCGCCAACGGCCGCCCGCCGCACGAAGTGGCGCTTGTGTCGGGCATCGGCTGCTCATCGCGCCTGCCTGCCTATACCAGCGCCTATGGTTTTCACGGCGTGCACGGCCGTGCGCTGCCGGTTGCGACGGGGTTGAAGCTCGCGCGTCCCGAACTCGAGGTCGTCGTGGTCGGCGGCGACGGCGACGGCTATTCGATCGGCGGCAATCATTTCATGCACGCCTGCCGCCGCAACGTGAACCTCACCTATATCGTCATGGACAATCGCGTCTACGGCATGACCAAGGGCCAGCCCTCGCCGACGACGGAGCCCGATTGGGACAGCGACATCGCGCCGGGCGGCGTGGGCGTCAGTCCGTTTTCGCCCGTGGCGATCGCGCTCGCCGCCGGCGCCAATTTCGTCGCGCGCGGTTTCGCGCTGGACGTCAAGCCGCTCGCCGAGATTCTGGTCGCGGCGATGAAGCATCCGGGCTTCAGCTTCGTGGAAGTGCTGTCGCCCTGCATCACTTTCCGGCCCGAGCAGATGGAATGGAAGAAAGCGATCGAGCGCAACGCGCTGCGGCCGACGTCGGACCGCAAGGCGGCGATGGCCGCCGTGCTCGGCGCGAATGAAATGATGAGCGGGATCATTTTCGCGGGCGACCGGCCCGCCTATGCGGAGACGTTGCCGACTGCGGAAGGGCTGGCGGAGATCGAGAACGAATTCATCCTCGATCCGGCGGCGTGAGAAACGCCCGCCTGTCATTCCCGACGCTTGCGCAAGCCAAGCGTCGGGAATCCAGCCTGATACGACGGAACGTCCGTCTACTGGATCCCCGCTTTCGCGGGGATTACAGCGACTGCAAGGCGCACGACCGTCAATTCGTCGCCTTGAACGTGTCGGTCATGATCTCGCCGAACAGCTGCCAGCGTTCGCCGTTGAACTTCATCAACTGGAACTGCTTGTTGATGCGATAGTCGTCAGGGCTGGTCGAGGCCGACATGCCGGGCAGCGAGAGATCGGCCACGTAGTTCTTGATGTTGGTGGCCTGCTTCATCACGTTGGCGCGCGTCAGGTCGTCGCCGCACATCTTGAGGATGTGCACCATCAGCTGCGCGGCGCCGTAACCATAGCTCGACAGCGTGTTGTTGGGGTCCATGTCGGCCCCGTACTTGGCCATGAAAGCCTTGTACTTCTTCATGCCTTCGTCGTTCGCCCATTGCGGGTCGAGCGGGTCCTTGCCGTAGTTGACGGAGATCGTGTCCTTGGAATTCTCGGGGCCCGCGGGAATCATCACGGAGGCGACCGGCGTCGAATTGATGTTGAGCAGGTGCACCGGCTTCCAGCCGAGTTCCGCCGCCTTCTTCATCGACTGCGCCGCGAATTTCGGCGTGGAGACGTTGAAGAAGAGATCGGCGCCCGAGCCCTTCAGCTTCACCATCTGCGAGTCGACGGTGGGGTCGCTGACCTCGTAGGTCGCTTCGGCGACGATCATGCTGGCGGCCTTGGCGCCCAGCGCATCCTTGAAGCCCTTGACGTAATCCTTCCCGAAGTCGTCGTTCTGCATGAGAATGCCGATCTTCGCGTTCGGATATTGCTTGAGCACGAGCTGCGCGTAGATGTGGCCTTCCGACTGGTAATTCGGGTTGTAGGCCATCGTCCACGGGAAGGTCTTCGGGTCCGTGAAGCGCGTCGCGCCCGAGGACACGAGGAGCTGCGGAATCTTCTTGTCGTTCAGGTATTTCTGAACGGCGGCCTGCGCCGGCGTGCCGAGACCCTGGAACAGCAGCAGCACTTCGTCGCTTTCCACCAGCTTGCGCGTCTGCTCGACGGTCTTGGGCGGATTGTAGGCGTCGTCATACGAAATGAAATTGATCTTGCGGCCATTCACGCCGCCCTGTTCGTTGATCATCTTGAAATAGGCGGCCTGCGTCTTGCCGACGAGGCCGTAAGCCGAGGCCGGGCCGCTGTAGGGATTGGTGTGGCCGATCTTGATCTCGGTGTCGCTGGCGCCGGTGTCGTATTTTTTCTGCGCATAGGCGGGGGTGGCCAGCAAGGCGCCGAGCGCGAGGCCTGCCGCCCATTTCAATATCGTCATTTTCTCTTCCTCCTTCGAAAAAAGACCGGCGCCGAAGCGCCGGTCGAATGCAGTCCTTGCGACCTGGCTTATTGCGTCTGGAACGTGTCCGTCATGATCGGTCCGAACAGCACCCAGCGCTTGCCGTCGAACTTCATCATCTGGAACTGCTTGTTGATGCGGTAATCGTCCTTGGTTTCCGTGACCATGCCCGGCAGGCCGAGATCGGCGACATAATTCTTGATGTTGGTCGCCTGCTTCATGATGTTGGCGCGCGTGAGATCGTCGCCGCACTGCTTGAGGATGTGCACCAGCAGCGCTGCCGTCGAATAGCCGTAGGTGGAGATGCCGCTGTTGGGATCCTCGGCGGGCGCATACTTGGCCATGAAGGCCTTGTATTTTTTCATGCCCTCGTCGTTGTCCCATTGCGGGTCGAGCGGGTCCTTGCCGTAATTGACCGAGATGATGTCCTTGGCGTTGTCGAGCCCGGCAGGCACCAGCGTCTGGCTGACCGGCGTGGCGTTGATGTCGAGGATGTGCACCGGCTTCCAGCCGAGCTCGGCGGCTTTCTTGATCGCCTGCGCGCCGAATTTCGGCGTGGTGATATTGTAGAAGAGATCGGCGCCCGAATTCTTCAGCTTCACCATCTGCGCATCGACGGTGGGGTCGGAGAGTTCGTAAGGCGCCTCGGAGATGACCATCGACGCCTTGGCGCCCAGCGCGTCCTTCAGGCCCTTGACGTAGTCCTTACCCAGATCGTCGTTCTGGTAGAGAATGCCGATCTTCGCGTTGGGATGGTTCGCCAGGATGTATTGCGCATAGATATGCGCCTCCGACTGGTAATTCGGATTGAAGGCGATCGTCCACGGGAAATTCTTCGGATCCGTGAAGCGCGTCGCGCCGGTGGAGGCCAGCAGCTGCGGGATTTTCTTGTCGTTGAGATATTTCTGCACGGCCGCGTTCGGCGGCGTGCCGATGATCTGGAAGGTGGTCAGGATCTCGTCGCTCTCCACGAGCTTGCGCACCTGTTCCACGGTCTTGGGCGGATTGTAGGCGTCATCGTACTGGATCAAATTGATCTTGCGTCCGTTCACGCCGCCCTGTTCGTTGATCATCCTGATGTAGGCGGCCTGCACTTTGCCGATCGCGCCATAGGCCGACGCCGGTCCCGATAGCGGGATGGTCTGGCCGACCTTGATCTCCGTGTCGGTTGCGCCGGTATCGTATTTCTTCTGCGCGTACGCGGCGCCCGCAACCGCCAAGCCCGCAGCGAACGCGATCGCGCCCGCAAACCTGAATTGCGTCATGCTTCTCAACTCCCGGAACGGGCGCGCGATGCTTTGCCGCACGACCTCGGAGGCGAGCCTAACCCTATTCGCGCCGGGCGTAAAAGCCTGAAATTCGGGAACGCCTTTGCGACGAGCTCGTTGCCGGTCATTCGCGCGATGCACGCGGGGCCTAG
>JBDHTL010000194.1:0-5756 GCA_039808645.1 Rhodoblastus sp.
CGCGGGCCTGCTGTCGATCCTCGCGCTCGATTTCGTCATCTGGGCGCAGCACGTCGCCTTCCATCGCACGCCGCTCCTCTGGCGGCTGCACCGGATGCACCATGCCGATCTCGACTACGATTTGACGACGGCGCTGCGCTTCCACCCGCTGGAAATCGCGCTCTCCTTCGCCCTCAAGGTCGGCTCCGTCGTCGCGCTCGGCGCGCCGGCCTGGGCGGCGCTGGCCTTCGAGATACTGCTCAACGGTCTCGCGATGTTCAACCACGCCAACGCCACGCTGCCGAAGGCGGTCGAGCCCATCGTGCGTGCGATCTTCGTGACGCCGGACATGCATCGCGTGCATCATTCGGTCGAGCCGGCGGAGACCCATTCGAATTTCGGCTTCAACCTGTCGGTGTGGGACCGGCTGTTCGGCCTTTATCGCGCCGCGCCGGCGAAGGGGCAGGAGCGCATGACCATCGGGCTGCCGATCCTGCGGGATGAAGGCGAGTTGCGGCTCGACCGGATGCTGACGCAGCCGTTCCGGGAGTGAACTCCCTCCCCACTCCGTGGGGAGGGTGGCCGCAGAAGGCGGACGGGTGGGGACCGAGCCGCGCCGACGACAATCAGGCCCCACCCGCGTAGCTCAGTTGCGCGACCTCCCAGCGAGCGGGGAGGTAGAAATTCGCGGCCCCCTACCCGATCCCCAGCGCCGCCTTCGTCTGCCGCAGCATTTCCTGATGCGGCGAGTATTGCCGCCCGCCGATCACGCCGCCGTCCACGACGATGTCCGTCGCGTTGATGAAGCTCGCGCGATCGGACGCCAGGAACAGCGCGCATTGCGCGATGTCGTCGGGAATGCCGGCGCGCGGAATCGGCTGCGCCTTGGCGAAGCCGGCCTTCATGCCCTCCGCGATCTCGTCGGCCTTTCCGGCGTCCATGCCGAGCGCCTTGGCGAGAATGCCGGTGGCGATGGCGCCGGGCGAGATCGAATTGACGCGCACGTTGCTCTCGCCGAGCTCCATGCCGACACAGGTGGTCAGGTGCTTCACCGCCGCCTTGGCCGCGCCGTAGATCATGGAGGAGGAATAGCCGGCCAGATGCGCGGCGACCGACGCGTTGTTGATGATCGAGCCCGACTTCTGCGCCACCATGATCGGGGCGACATGCTTCATGCCAAGCATGACCGAGCGCACGAGCAGCGCCATCGCGGCGTCGAAACCCTCGACCGGCACGCCCGCGATGCCGCCGGTCGGCGCCGGGCCGCCGGCATTGTTGAACAGGCAGTCGATGCGGCCGAATGTCCGCTTCGTCTCCCCGACGACGCGAAGCCAGTCGGTCTCCGACGTCGCATCCGCCGCCATGAACAGAGCCTTGCCGCCGAGCCGGCCCGCGAGCGCCTCGCCCTCGGCGGCGCGGCGCCCCGTGAACACGACCTGCGCGCCCTCCTCCACGAACAATTCCACCGTGCGCGCGCCGATGCCGCTCGTGCCGCCCGTGATGATCGCAACCTTGCCGTCCACCAGACCCATGTCGTCCTCCCCGCGGATCGGCCCGCATTCGCGGGAATGCGGAGCAGCCGATCGCCAAAGCGCCGGGCGGGAGGTTCGGCGAGGCGGCGGTCGAGGTCAACTGCGCGGGGTTCCCGGCGATCGGCTTAATTACCGGGCAACTTTCGCAAATTAGGCTCCGTCTCCCCACATGCCGCGGAGCGCGCCGCCATGAGCAAGTTCGCGATCAATCCCAACGCCATTCCCGATCTCGCCGAGGAGCAGGCGGCCGCGCTCGACCGCGACCGCGCCGCGATTCATCATTTCGACGACGACGGCGCCAGCGACGCCCCGGAGATCAGCGACCGCCCGGGCCTCACCCCGCTCGGCCCGCTGATGGTGACGCCGGACCCGCGCTATCGCCACGGCGACATCGATGCGGTCGAGGCGCGGCTTGCGCTGGCCAGGGCCGCCCGCGCCGAGGCCCAGCCCCGCGCGCGCCGCCAGGCGACCGATCACCCGCTGATCGCGACGCTGGTCTCGACCCTGCCCGCGCCCGGCGCGGTCTGGCCGCTAGCGGAACGCGACATCTGGCTGAAGGCCGCCGGCTCCATCTTCGCCATGACGTACGAAACCGTCGAGGCCGACGACGAGGCGCCGGAAGCGTCGTAGCACGCCACCCACGAGTTCTTCGTCCCGCTGAGCGATGCGCAGCATCGCGTGTCGAAGGGGCGGCCGGCTTGGAAACGCCGGCCTGGCCATGCTTCGAGACGCCTGCCGTGCCAGCTCCTCAGCGTGAAGGTTCTGTCGTTGCAGTCGCCGCCGCCGTCCTTACGGCAGCGAATGCACGATCACGGGCCCCGCCGTCACATGCGCCTCGCCCGCGAGCAGAGGCCCGAGGTTCTTCTCGATCCAGGCGGTGGCGCGGCGGTTGGATTCGTTGGCGCCCTCGACCGTGTTGAAGACGCTGATCGCGGTCACCGTGTCGTCGCCGGAATAGACGACGTAATAGCCGAGAAATCCCGGCACGCTCGAGACGATGGACACCGCGCCCTTCTTGATGATGCGCGCGAGTTCGTCGGCATGTCCGGGCTTGGCCCTAGCCTGGCGGATGGCGGCGTACATGAAGCCCTCCCCGTATGTCGGCGGGCGCGGAAGGGCCCGCTCGAGGCGAGTATAGGCCCGGAAGCCGGTCCGTCGAAACAATCGCGTTGACAGAACACAGCACGAACATATAGCGTTCTGTTCATGCTTTGTTTAAGGGTGCGATTCAGTTTAGGCGTGTTTGAACAGGGCCGCCGATTCGAGTTCCGGCGCGCGAAGAGGGATCTGGGCACATGCTGACCCGCAAGCAGAACGAATTGCTGCGCTTCATCCACGAGCGGCTGAAGGAGACCGGCGTGCCGCCGTCCTTCGACGAGATGAAGGATGCTCTCGATCTGCGTTCCAAGTCCGGCATCCACCGGTTGATCATGGCGCTGGAGGAGCGCGGCTTCATCCGCCGCCTGCCGAACCGCGCCCGCGCGCTGGAGGTCATCCGGCTGCCCGAATCCTCCACGCCCGGCCCATCGCGCGCGAAATTCTCGCCGTCGGTGATCGAAGGCAATCTCGGCCGCGTGCGGCCGCCCGCCCCCGCCGCGCAGGACGACGGCGGGCCGGCGCATGTCTCGATTCCCGTCATGGGACGGATCGCGGCCGGCACGCCGATCTCGGCGATCCAGAGCCGCAGCCACACCATTCCCATGCCGCCGGATTTCCTGGCGGCCGGCGACCATTTCGCGCTGGAAGTGCGCGGCGACTCGATGATCGAGGCCGGCATTTTCGAGGGCGACACGGTCATCGTGAAGAAGCAGGACTCCGCCGATTCCGGCGACATCGTCGTGGCGCTGATCGACGACGAGGAAGCGACGCTGAAACGCCTGCGCAAGCGCGGCGCTTCAATCGCGCTCGAAGCGGCCAATCCCGCCTACGAAACGCGCATCTTCGGCCCCGATCGCGTGCGCATCCAGGGCAAGCTGGTCAGTCTGCTGCGCAAGTATTGAGGACTTCTCTCTCCCTGTTCGGGGATGGTGGCGAGCATCGAAGTCGGCTGTTGCCGACTTCGGCATTTCCAATGCGCAAGTCAGCCAGGCCTGACTCGCTTGCGAGCCGGGTGGGACGGGAGCATCGTTCCTGCCCGGCGATCGCGCTGTCGTTTCATGCCCCGCCCGCAATGCTTCGCATTGCGACCTCACCGTATCTGACCTAAGTCGACAAGAACCGAGTTCGCGTCGCGGGGAAGTCGAGTGCACGCAAACGCCGGGACCGCCGGCGCTCAATCCAGCCGGTCCAGCCCGCTCACCGCCTCCGGCGCCTCGGCGGCCACGCCCGTCTCGTCCATCGCCTCGGCAACGGCGCGCGCGGCGCGGCGCCTGGGCGCGGGCGACCACGGCCTGTCCTCTCCCGCCGCGCGCGCGGTCTGCACGATCGCGCGGTCGCCCTCGAACCGCAGCGTGATCGCGCCGGTTTCCTCCAGCTTCCTGCGGTCGATCACCAGCGGCGCGGCGCAGCCCCAGGGCGCATAGAGCGGCGTCACCACGATTTTCGCGCGCGAACAATCTTCGGCGAGGCCGGCATATTCCGAAACGAGCGCCAGCGCGCGCCCGTCCGTCAGGCGCGCCGTGCAGCCCGTCTTGTCGCATTGTTCGCCGCGTGACGATCGCGGCTCGCGGCCGTCGGCGTCGGCGCGCAGCCATTGTTCCGAGGTGAAGCCCGAGTACCGGCCGATCGTGACGAGTTCGCCGTTCGCGCCGCGCACGGCGGCGCTCTCGCCGGTCGGCTGGATCGCGACGTCCCAGCGCGGCCCGTGCGTCGCGCCGATCAGCCCGATGGCGAGGAACGGCAACGCCGACAGGCGAAACAGATTCGTGCGCCAGATCGTCGCCGACAGAACGGCGAGACTTAGGAAGGGCAGCGCCCAGGGCGCAAATTCGCGGAGATGGACGGTGGACGCCGGCATGGCGGCCAGCATCCGGGCGGCGGCGAGAATGATGTCGATGCCGAGCCCGAGCCAGAGCCACACCGGACCGTCGAGGCCGAGCGGATAGAGCGCCGAGCCAGCGAGCGCCGCCGGGACGGCGAAGAACTCGATGATCGTCAGCGTCAGCGGATTGCCGATCAGGACATAGGGCGAAAGCTCGTGGAAATCGGCGGCCATGAAGGAGGCGGTCGCCGACGTCGCGCAGATCGTGGCGAACAGGACCGCGCCGAGCCCATGCCAGCGCGAATGCGACAGCCACGCCAGCCATTCGCCCCACCGCCCAGGCCGCACATGGCCGAGCGGCGCGGTTCGCGCGCGCGCCTGCGCGGCGAGGCGCGCCTCCCAGACCGCGACGAGCGCGGCGACGGCGGCGAAGGAAAGCTGGAAGCTCGCGCCCATCAGCGCCTCCGGCTCGAACAGGACGACGAAAACGACGGCGAGCGCGAGGTTGCGCATGGAAACCGAGGGCCGGTCGAACACGGCCGCCAGCAGCATGATGCAGGTCATGACCAGCGCGCGTTCGGCGCCGACGCGCGAGCCCGTGAACACGTCGTAGGCGATCGCCCCGAAGATCGCGAGAACGGCCGCCCACTTCTTGATCGGATAGTTCAGCGCCAGCGTCTGCGACAGGGCGAGCAGGCGCCGCAGGCCGACGAAGAAAATGCCGGCGACCAGGGTCATCTGCACGCCGGCGATGGTGATGATGTGGAAGATTCCAGCCTCGCGGATCAGTTCGCGCGCTTCCCGCGAAAGATGGTCGCGCTTGCCCGCCACCATTGCGGCGGCGATGGCGCCGACGTCGCCGGGCATCCGCTCGGTCACGCGCTGCACGAGAGCGTTGCGGAAACGGTCGACCGCCGCCGCGAGGCGCAGCGTCAGCGGCGCGGGTTCGGGCGGCTCCATCGCCTGGATGCGGCCCAGCGCGTTGCCGACCCCGCCGATGCGCAGAAAAAAGGCGTCGCGCGCGAAATCGTAACCGTCCGGCAGCGCGGCGCGCGACGGCGGCATCAGCCGCGCCTTCAGCGCGATATGCGCGCCGGCCTCGAAGTCCGGGGCGCGATTGGTGGTGAGGCGTACGCGATAGGGCATGGCGGACGCGTCGAGCCATTGCGCCGACGTCAGACGGACGGTGAAGCGCGCCCCGGCCCGCCGCAGGTCGACCTGCTCGACGAAGCCGGTGATCTCCATCGTCATCGGCCGTGTGACGACCGGCGCGGCGACGCGCCAGGTGCGCACGCCCTGCGCGACGACGCCCGCCGCGACGGCCG
>JBDHTL010000195.1:0-5447 GCA_039808645.1 Rhodoblastus sp.
GGCGAGGCGAATGGACATGAGCCGCGAAATCGAATCGGAATGCGGCCGAATTTCGCACGGAACGGCCGTCGCCGCACGATTTCAGGCTTTTTGCTTCAATCCTCGCGATAGCAATGGACGTGGCCAGCAGGATCGGTCAGTCGCCAGCCGCCGGCGCCGTCGGGCGTGGCGGCCTCGACGCCAAGCGGGATCTTGCCGTAGCCGCCGGGAATATCGAGCACATAGCTCGGCCGCGCGAGGCCGGAGACGCGACGCATCAGTTCGGCGACGATCCGCCTGCCCTCCTCGATGGGCAACCGAAAGTGGGCCGTGCCCGGCGCGAGATCGGGGTGGTGCAGGTAATAGGGCTTCACCCGCGCCTCGACGAAAGCGCGCATGAGAGCGGCGAGCGTGTCCGGATCGTCGTTCACGCCCTTCAGCAGCACGGTCTGGCTGACCAGCGGCACGCCGGCGGCGACGAATTTTTCCAGCGCGGCGCGCGCCTCGTCGTTCAGTTCGCGCGGATGATTGGCGTGCAGCGCGACCCAGGTCGAAACGCCCGCGGCCTTGATGGCCGCGACGAGTTCGTCGGTGACGAGATCGGGCGCGGCGACCGGCACGCGCGTGTGGAAGCGCAGCGTCTTCACATGGTCGATCGAGGCGATAGCGCGCACGGACTCGCCAAGGCGGCGCGGCGATAGCGCCAGCGGATCGCCGCCGGTGAGGATGACCTCCCATATCTGCGGCCGCGCGCGGATGTAATCGAGGGCGGCATCGAGCGCTTGCTGCGCCAGCATACCGCCCTTGGCGGCGCCGACCGTCTCGCGGCGGAAACAGAAGCGGCAATAGACCGGACAGGCGGCGACGATCTTCAGCAGCACGCGGTCGGGATAGCGATGGACGAGGCCCTCGCAGGGCGCATGGGCGTCGTCGCCGATCGGGTCGGCGCGGTCCCGCGGCGAGATTTCGAGTTCGCGGGCGTCGGGGACGAACTGGCGGGCGATGGGATCGGCGGCGTCGGCAGGATCAACGAGACCGGCGAGATGGCCGGTCATCGCCGCCGAATAACGCGCGGTCACGGCCGCGAGCGCCTGCGCCTCCTCAGGCGCGGTCAGGCCGGCCGCGACGAAGTCGGCGGGCCGGGTCAGCGTGCGCGGGCGTGGCGTTTCGGGGCGGGTCATTGCGCGTCCGCCGATCGTCCGGGCCCGCGCGGCAATCCCGCCGATCTCGTTGGAAAGTCATTCATCGGGGAAGAGAATTCGTTCGTAGTCCCTCGCGCCGTGCAGGACATGGAGGATTCGACGGTTTCGTCGGCGACGCGGTAGAAGATCAGATAGTTCCCGAACGGGCGACGGCGAACACCGCGCTCCTCCCATCTGGGCAGAAGCGGAAATGCCCGCGGCATGTCCGCCAGTTTCTGGCAACGATCGTAGAGTTCGGCGACGAATGTTTCGGGGCGCGCCGGGCTGTCCGATCCAATCGTGCGGCCGATGTGCACGAGATCGGCGAAGGCGGCCTCGGTGACCACGACCTTCACTTTGCGGGGCTTTTTTCCGAGAGATTCAACTCTGCGCGCAGTCGCCGGAACGCTTCGTCGAGGGGCATGGTTCGGCCTGCCTCGGCATCGGCGATGCCGCGCTCCAGCGCAGCGTCGAGCGCCTTCAGCTTCTCCGTCCGATCGCGCTCCCTGAGGTAGCGTTCGCGCACGAGGTCGCGCACATATTCGCTGCTGGACGCGAAGGCGCCGCGGCGCACCTGGTCGCGCACGAACCGCTCGAGTTCCTCGGTCAGCGTGAGCGTCATCTGTCCGGCCGGTTTCATTCGAGCCTCTCCAAAGTCACACTGCTATATAGTGTAATTCACTGCAGTCGCTATTTCCAGACGAAGTCGGGCCTCAACGCGCCCCGCGGCGCCACCGGCGTCCACAGAACCTGTTCGATGCGCTCGGCGCCCGCCGCCAGCATGACGAGCCGATCGAAGCCGAGCGCGACGCCGCTCGCCTCGGGCATGATTTCGAGCGCCGCCAGGAAATCCTCGTCGATCGGATAGGATTCGCCGTAGCGCGCCTGCTTTTCGCGCATCGACGCCTCGAAGCGCGCGCGCTGCTCGATCGGGTCGACCAGCTCGCCGAACCCGTTCGCCAGCTCCACGCCACAGGCGTACATTTCGAAACGCTCGGAAACCCTGGCGTCGCCGGGCTTGAGCCGCGCCAGCGCCGCCTCGCGGGCGGGATATTCGGTCAGCAGCGTCAGGCGGCCCCGGCCGAGCTTCGGCTCGATTTTCACATTGAGGATTTTCGAGAACAGGTCCGACCAGTCGTCGTCCTCCGCGACGCGGATCGACAGACGCCGCGCCGCTTGCGCCAGCGCCTCGCGATCGTCCAGCGCCGCCATCAGGTCGAGGCCGGCGTGGCGGGCGAAGGCTTCGGCGACCGTCAGACGCTCCGGATCCGCGAAAGGGTCGGCCGTCTGGCCGCGAAACGTCAGCGCGCGGCTGCCCGCCGCCTGCGCCGCCGCCCGCGCCAGCGCCACGCAATCGGCCATGATCGCGGCATAGGGCGCTCTCGCCCGGTACCATTCCAGCATCGTGAATTCGGGATGGTGCAGGGCCGAGCGCTCGCGGTTCCGGAAGGCGCGGGCGAAGGTGAAGATGCGCTCCTCGCCGGCCGCCAGCAGCTTCTTGCAGGCGAATTCCGGCGAGGTGTGCAGATAGAGCTGCGTTCGCCCGCCGTCGCCCGAGATCAACTCCGTGGCGAAGGCGGACAGGTGCGTCTCGTTGCCCGGCGAGACCTGCAGGCAGGCGGTTTCGACCTCCTCGAAGCCCTCGGCTTGAAAAAAGGCGCGGCAGGCATTAGCAATCCGCCCGCGCGCCTTGAGGAATTCACGGCGATCGGCGTAAACGTGCGGCGCCCACCAGGGCGAAGCTTCGTGCATCAGACCATTCTTGTGTGTTGCGGCAGGCCGGATCGCTCGACGGCGGTCCCCTGAAGTCCGGCGGACCATAGTCCGGGCGCCCGCGGCCTTCAATCGAACTCGCAATCGAGGACCAAATGAGAGTCATCGCCTCTTCCATCCGCAAGGGCAACATCATCGAGCACGAGGACGGCCAGCTCTACGTCGTGCTGACCGCCGAGAGCTTCCATCCCGGCAAGGGCACGCCCACGACGCAGATCGACATGCGCCGCATCTCGGACGGCGTGAAAGTGTCGAACCGCTACAAGACGACCGAGCAGGTCGAGCGCGCCTTCGTGGAAGACCACGACTTCTCGTATCTCTACCAGGATGGCGACGGCTTCACCTTCATGAACGACGAGAACTACGAGCAGGTGATCGTCACCAAGGACACGATCGGCGATCAGGCGGTCTTCCTGCAGGAAGGCATGAAGGTCATCCTGTCGATGTTCAACGGCAATGCGGTGGCGATCCAGTTGCCGGCGCGCGTGACGCTCGAGATCACCGAGACCGAGCCCGCGATCAAGAACCAGACGGCGTCCTCGTCCTACAAGCCCGCGATCCTGTCGAACGGCGCCAAGACGATGGTGCCGCCGCACATCCAGGTCGGCACGCGCGTCGTGATCCAGACCGAAGACGGAAGTTACGTCGAGCGCGCGAAGGACTGAGCTGGCTGCGAGCCTGAGGGCTCGCAGCGGCCAATGCGGACGTAGACCTCGCGGCGCAGATATCAGGCCGACGCCGGCGCTTTCGCCGCGGCGGCCTTTTTCTTGTCCGACTTCCTGTTTTCGGGCGCGGGGGGCGCGCCCTTGGCAGCAACCAGCGCGGCATGGTCGGCCTTAGTCTGCTTTGCATATTTCATCGCAAAGGACGCCATCGCGTCGTCGAACGCCTCGCTGCGGCCCATGTAGCCTGCAATAACCGCTGGATCGCTTGAGCGCGCATGGGCGCGCGCGAGCGTGCGGCCGCAGAGCCGCGCGTAGGCGGGCAGCGCCTCGCCCTCCAGCACTTCGCCGAGCGAGCCGAGGCGGCGGTTCTTGAGCTGGCGGACGTAGAAATGCCTGTTACGCGCAGGTTCCTCCACCCAGCCGAGCAGCACGTCGCTTGCGGCCTGCAGGATGCGCTGCCCCTCGACGACGCGGCGACCCTGTTGGGACGTCCAGAGCGAACGCGGAGCGGCTCGCTCCAGCACGGATCGCTGGGCTTCCTTGACCTGAAGGAACAGCGGCTCGCCGTCGCCCGACAGAAACAGGCCGATCGCGCAGAACGTGCCGACGGAGCCGACGCCGACGACCTTGAACGCGAAGTCGACGAGCCGGTAACGCGACAGCAGCGCCGCGCGATCCGGCGTGAGGCCGGCGAGATAGCCGGCGAAGGCGGCTTCCGGATCGAAGGCCTCGCCGGCTTCCGCCGGATCGAGATGGAAGATCGTGTCGTCGCGGTCGGCGATGCGCGCGACGCCTTTCTTCGACGTCGCCAGATGGGGAAAATTGTCGTCGCGGTCGAGTTCGGGCCCGGCCTTCATCAGCGCGGCGCGCAGACGTCGGGCGAGTTGCGGATCGGAGAAGGATGCGATCTGGGCGGCCAGATCGATGCGGCTATGCCAGATTTCGAGCGGCGACAGCAGCGCGAGTTCGTGCATGTGGCGCCGATAGGCGGCCGCCGCGCCCGCCGCATGGGCGCGCGCCTTGCGATCCGAATAGCCGCCAGCCTGCGCGGCCACGGTGACGGAGGCCGCCAGGCGCTTCACGTCGAGGGTGAAATCGACGCCCGGCAGCGTCTCGTCGAAATCGTTGATGTCGAACAGGATGTTGTGTTCGGGCGACGCAAAGGCGCCGAAATTCATGATGTGGCAGTCGCCACAGCCCTGCACGTCCACGCCCGTGACGGGCTCGCCCGCGAGATCGGCCGCCATGACGGCCGCGGCGCCGCGCAAGAAGGCGAAGGGAGATTGCATCATGCGCGCGTAGCGCAGCGGCAACAGTTTGCCGATGCGGCCGGCGTCGGTTTCGGCCAGGACGGCGACGGGATCGCGCTCGCGCCTTCCCGCAAAATCGCCGTGTTTTTCGCGCGGGCTCGCCTTGCGCAGGGCCTTGCCGCGCGCATAACGCGCGCGGCGCGAATTGTCTTCGGGACGCTCGTTTTCGGCCATTTCAACGCTACTCCACTACGCGGCCTCACATGCCTGTAGCGGAACAGCGTGTCACAATCATTTCACTTGCAGTCACAGTTCAGTCAAAAACCACGACGCCGCGCGCCACGCCGCCCTTGCGCAATTGCTCGAAGCCCTCGTTGATCTCGTCAAGCCGGTAGGTACGTGAGATCAGCGAGTCGAGATCGAGCTTCTTGTCCATGTAGAGGTCGGCCAGGATCGGGAAGTCGATGTCGGGCTGGATCGAGCCGTAGAAGGAGGAGGCCAGGGTCTTCTCTTGGAAGACCATGGACGCCGGCGAAATGCCGGCCTTCACCTGCACGGACGGGATGCCGACCATTGTCGCCCGCCCGCCCGCACAAAGA
>JBDHTL010000196.1:0-5441 GCA_039808645.1 Rhodoblastus sp.
GGCGGCCTGCATCGGAACAGGCGCGCGCGGCGCATATTCGGCGGCCGGCGCGGGGCGTTCGGCGCGCGGCGTGGCCTGCGGCCGGGGGGCTTGCGGCTGCGCGGCTTGCGGCTGGGGAGCGGCCTGCGGCGATCCATAGGGAACGACTCGCGACAGACTCGGCGGCGCCGTCGTGAAGATCGCCTGCGCGAGACACGCGTCCGCCTGCGCCGCCAGCATGACGGTCGTCAGAAGAAGAAATTGGACGCTTTTACGCATGCGTGTTCGAACGGGTCCCTGTCAGGCGGATTGCTTCATTTGTGCGGCGGCGTCGGCGGGAGCGGGCGCAGGTTGCGCCTTGCCCGCGGCCGCGAAGCGGCGCAGCCAGGAAAGCGATGTCTTCGGCGGGGCTTCGGGGGCGGCGGCCTCCTTCTTTTCCTTCTGGCGCTTCAGCACGTAGGAGACGGCGCGGACCGGCTCGGAAAGTCCCCACCAGATGAACCGGCCGGAGCCCGCGAACACGTTCTTGTGCTTGCGGCGCGTCGCCAGGAACGAGGGAAGCGCGTCGGAATCGGCGTACATGAGGTCGGCCAGCACGTAATATTCGTCGGGCTCCATCGCCGAGAATTCGAAGCCGTAGACGGCCGTGTCGCCGCTGCCCGACTGACGAACGAAGTTCAGCGGCAGCGTCTCGTTCTTGACGATCTCGCCGAGCGGATCGATGGCGAGTCGGCTCGCCGCCCCCGCCTCGAAGGACAGCGCCGACAATTCGCTCGAGCCGTGCAGAGAGACGCCGCCGGCCGAAACGTCCTTGATCTTCACGCGAATGTTCTTGTCGCCGACCGTCAGCGTGCCCTCGCGCGTGATGGTCAGGCGCGGGTGACGGTCGGGCTGCTTGCGTTCGGCCACCGCGCCGAGCGCGGCGCCGGCGATCATCATGTTGAACAGGTTCCACAGGCCGACGACCAGCATCAGATTGTCGACGCCCGGCTCGAACATGTAGCGGTAGGCGGCGACCAGCCCCGCGCAGAACAGCAGCCCGTAGACCGCGAAGAACGGCCAGGCGAGTTCGGACAGATGGTCCTCGTCCAGCGTCAGGCCCTTGGCGGTCACGTTGAACGTCGGCTTGCGCGGGCTCAACACCACCGACACGATCGCCTTGGCCAGGAACACGCCCTGCACGTATTCGTAGAGCTCGGACACCCACGGCCAGCGCACGCGACCGTACAGGTAGTTCTGGAGCATGACGTTGACGATCATGTAGGTCGCCGTATAGGCGATCGCCTCGTCGAGGTTCGATACGAAAATCTTGATGTCGAAGAAGATGTGGGTCAGCGGCGCGAACATGAAGATCATGCGCGGCACGGGGAAGAACCAGAACGTCATGCTCGACAGGTAGGCCACGCGCTGAATGAACTTCAGGCCCTTCTTGAGGGCCGGGTTCTTCAGCATGAGGATCTGGAACATGCCCTGGCACCAGCGCGATCTCTGGCCGATGAAGGACGTGAAGGTCTCCGGCTGCAGGCCGGCGATCAGCGGCTTGTCGACATAGACGCTGTTCCAGCCCTTGGAATGCAGTTCGAACGCGGTCTCGCAATCCTCGGTGATGGTGATGCCCGAAAAGCCGCCGGTCGTCTCGAGCGCCGAGCGACGCAGCAGCGCCGCCGAGCCGCAGAAGAACGAGCCGTCCCACTTGTCGAGGCCGCGCTGCGTGACGCCGTAGAACATTTCGTTCTCGGACGGCATCTCGTGGAAGGTGCGCAGGTTCTTCTCGATCGGGTCGGGGTTGAGGAAGACGTGCGGCGTCTGCACCAGGAAGGTCTTGGGGTCCTTGGCGAAATAGCCGACCGTCTCGCGCAGGAACGCGCGGAAAGGCGCATGGTCGGCGTCGAAAACGACGACGATGTCGCCTTTCACGTGGCCGAGCGCATTGTTCATGTTGCCGGCCTTGGCGTGCTCGTTGCGCTTGCGCGTCAGGTAGATCGCGCCGAGCTGCGCGCACAGGGCCTGCAACGAAATGCGCCGCTGGCGAGCGGCTTCGGCCTTGGCGGCGTCCTTGTCGTTGCACTTCTGGTCCGTGCCGCCGTCGTCGAGCAGCCACACGTTCAGCTTGTCGGCCGGATAGTCCATGGACTTGGCCGCCGCGATCGTCGTGGCGAGAATGTATTCGTCCTCGTTGTAGGTCGGGATGAACACGTCAACGACCGGCAGCTTGTCGTCGTCCTCGCGCTCCAGGCGCGGACGAATTAGCGGGTCTGCGTTGATGATCAGGCTGATCGACAGGATCAGCATGCAATACATTTCGGCGACGATCAGCACCAAGCCGATGCCGAACGCGAGCGGATCGCTCGCCGGCGGCAGCGTCGAGGTCCAGCGCCAGTACATGTAGCGGATGACGACGAAGCTCGCGAGCGCGAGGAAGAACTGGCGGGCGACGAGGCCGCGGCCGAAGATCCAGATGACGATCAGGCCGACGATGACAGTCGCGCTCAGCGCGAGCTGGCTGTGCACGCTTACAGGCTGCGTAAGCAGGATCATGGCCATCAGGCCCGAAATCCCCCACGCTATGGCGCGCATCGTCGCCGGCATCCAACGCAACTCCCTGACGCTAGGACATGACTCTAGCCGCGACGATTTACCCTTCGGTTAACGTAACCGGAGGCTGAACAAGCTCGTTCTGAACGGGAAGATTCTGTTAAGAAGTCGCGGCCGCGGCCGCCGTTTTCGCATTCTGCCGCAGCGCGTTTCGGCCGCTTTTCCCGACCGTTCGCACAATCGCGCGGCCGTTCCCCCGGGTTGTCCGGCGATCCGACGTCGCCGATACCCCTTGCGAGTTAAGATTGCGTTGCCGCGTTCAGAAGCCGAGGCGCGCGTCCAGGATGCCGTACAGGCCGGTGCCGCGAACCTTGTCGACCAGGACGCCGGCGGATGCGCCGAGCTGCAGCATCGAGAATTTCGCGCCCGTCATGTGCAGGCCGACGCGCCATTGCTGGAAGAAGTCGTCGCCCATGAAGACCGCCTCGGGTCCGACATAGACCTGCGGCGCGATCGCGTAGCCGGCCTTCAGGCGCGAATAATAGGCGCTGTGCATGGACGAGAAGGACGCGACGCCGGCGAACATCGTGTAGTCGGTCGGCCGGTAGTTGAAGTCGACCGCGATCTTCACGCCCGTGCCCTTGCCGACGGACTTGTTCGCCGAATCGTATTTGTCGATCGAATTGTTGTCGTAGTTCGCGCCGCCGTAGACGCCGAACGACGCGCGCGCCGTCACCCATTCATAGCCGATCATGAAGGACACGTCGGACTGCGTGCCCTTGATCGTCCCGAGCGTGCTGTTGGTGTAGGAATACTGGCCGATCACGCCGCCGAGCCGCAGGCGAAGGCCGGATTCGTCGAGGCCGCTGAACGGCGCGATCGTGGCGATGGCGGTGATGAATTTCGAACCCTTGGTGTCGGCCGTGGCGGCGAAGTCGATCGCCGCGCCGAAGCTTTCCTTCGCCGCGGGGCGGCCGACATAGTCGGCGGACTTGGAGACCGGCGCATAGGACGTGTAGACCGGGTCGGTCTGCGGCGGGAAGGCCGCGATATAGGACGTGGGCGCGACATTCTGCGAACCGGGCGCGCCGGTGTACCACTCGGCCGCGCGCGCAGCGCCCGGCCCCAAGGCCGTCAAAGCCGCCAATGCCGTCGATATGACCGGACCCGAACGCATACGCCGACGCTCCCGGAAAGGTCGCGCCTGCGCCTTTCCTTCCCTTGCGTCGCAGCATGGTTTCGCGGCGTAAGAGCCGGGTTAATGGGAATGCGCGATCAATCGACATGTCTAAAATCGTATTAACCGTGCCCGCCGGCGCGTGGCGGAAACACGCGGCCGTCGCGCTCTTCCCTTAGTGAAACTTGGGGTACGGGCGCAGACGGTTCGTTAACCGACCTGCCGGCCCTGCCCTTCCCAGAATTTGGCGCGAAGCGCCTTCTTGTCGATTTTGCCGACCGGAGTCATCGGCAGGGCGTCGACGAATTCGATCCGCTTGGGCGCATGCGCCGCGCCTTTCCTGTCCTTCACCAGCGCGATCAGTTCGTCCGCGCTCGGCGTCGCGCCGGGCCTGCGCACGACCATGGCGACGACCGTCTCGCCCCATTTCGGATCGGGCGCGCCGATCACGCTCGCCATGGCGACGCCGGCATGTGTCGACAGCGCGTCTTCCACGTCCCGCGGATAGATGTTGAAGCCGCCGGACACGATCATGTCCTTCTTGCGGTCGAGGATGAACATGTAGCCGCGCTCGTCCATCCGCGCGATGTCGCCCGTGTGCAGCCAGCCGTTGCGGAAGAGTTCGGCCGTCAGTTCCGGACGCTTCCAGTAGCTGCCGACCGCATGCGCCGCGCGGACGCAGATTTCCCCCGGCGCCCCCGGCGCGACCGGCTGATCCTCATCGTCGAGAATGGCGACATCGACGCTGGCGATCGGAAAACCGCAGGAGGCGAAGAGCTCCGGCCTCCTCGCGTCGTGGTCGGCCTTGCGCAGCACCGAGATCGGATAGCATTCCGTCTGCCCGTAAAGCTGCGAGAACACCGGCCCGATGCGCTTCAATCCCTCTTCCAGCCGCGCCGGCGACATGGGCGAGGCGCCGTAGAGCAGCAGATCGAGCGAGGAGAGATCGGTCCGGTCGAGATCGGGATGGTCGAGCAGCATGTAGATCATCGTCGGCACGAGCAGCGTCACGTTGATCCTCTCGCGCGCGATCGTGTCGAGCACGGCCTTCGGATCGAATCCCTTCATCAGGTGGATCGTCCCGCCGAGCATCAGGCTCGGCAGGATCTTGGTGCCGGCGACATGGCTCATCGGCGCTATGACGAGATAGCGCGGCGAGTCCGGCAGTTCGAAATCCGAGAGGATCGCCGTCGTGTAGCTGGCGTTCTGCGCATGATTGCGCAGGGCGCCCTTCGACTTGCCGGTCGTGCCGCCGGTATAGTTGAGGATAGCGACGTCGTCGGGCCGGGCGACGTTGCGCGGGCCGACCGCGCCGATCGCACGCGCCGCCGCCATCAGGTCGAGCGAATAGTCCGTCCTGCCCAGCGAGAAGATCGTTCGCGCCGCGCCTTTCGCACGCATGGCGATTTCGGCGCCGCGCGCGAGGAAGTTGGCGTCGTCGATCAGCAGCGCCGAACACTCGCCGTCCACGATCTGCTCGACCTGATCGTCGAGCGACCCCAGCGGATGCAGCCAGGTGATGCTCATCGCCGAACTCTGCGCCGCGACGCTGGCGCACCAGGATTCCGAACGGTTGGCGCTGAGAATGGCGATCCGGTCGCCGCGCCCGAGCCCCTGCGCGGCATAGACCCCCTGGATGCGCGCGATCGTGTCGAGCGCGGCGGCATAGGTCGTGCGCCTGTCGCCTTCCACGAAGGCGATGCGATCGGGATAGCGCGCCAGCGCGCGCAGCGCCTGCGCGCCGACGGTC
>JBDHTL010000197.1:0-5364 GCA_039808645.1 Rhodoblastus sp.
GCCCGTCCCGGTCGACGCGCGCTTCGCCGTGCTGGCGCCTGCGGTCGCGCACGCGGCCCTCACGCTCGCGTCGCCGTCCGCCGACGCCGCGCCGCAGGCGATCCCCGCAGCGCCGAAGATCGCCAACAATGAACGGGCGCGCGGCGCACGGAGCGCGAGCGCGCCGGCTGCGGCTCCGGCCAGGGAAAAGGCCGCGCCGGATCGGCGTCCGCGCAAGCCCCCCGTACTGGCGCGGGTAGATCGCGCGCTGAAGAAATTCGTGAAGTCGATCCGCGTCCAGTTCCCGCGCGTGAAGCTCACGGCATTGAACTCCCCGCACGCGGCGGGGCCCCGCAGGCCATAGCGCGCGGACGGAACGAAAAAGCGGCGGGAAACCCCGCCGCTCTTTGGTTCAGCTTTTCAGCGGCACGCTCGGCACGCTGCCGATCGGGCTCCCGCCTTCGCCGGGCGGGCCGCCCTCCGACTTCTTCGCCTTGGCGCGCCGGACCTCGGGCTCGGCCTTGGGCTTGCGCTTCCGGGCCGCCCCGACGATTTCGCGTTCGGGCCGCGGCAGGACCGGACCTTCGGGGAAGACGAAGCCGAGCTTCTTCGGGCCGCCTTCTTCCGCCGTCACCACCACCCGCACCGTGCCGCCGCTCTTGAGCCGCCCGAACAGCAATTCGTCGGCCAGCGGCGTCTTGATCGTCTGCTGGATGACCCGCGCCATCGGGCGCGCGCCCATCGTCTCGTCGTAGCCGTGCTGGATCAGCCAGTCGCGCGCCTCGTCGGTCAGTTCGATCGACACGTTGCGGTCGGCGAGCTGCGCCTCGAGCTGCATGACGAACTTGTCGACGACCTTGGCGATGACGTCGCGCGGCAGATGGCCGAAGCCGACGATGGCGTCGAGCCGGTTGCGGAATTCCGGCGTGAACATCCGGTTGATCGCTTCCACGTCGTCGCCGGTCCGCTTGGTCGAGCCGAAGCCGATCGCCTGGCGCTGCGCGTCGGACGCCCCCGCATTGGTCGTCATGATCAGGATGACGTTGCGGAAGTTGATCTGCTTGCCGTTGTGGTCGGTCAGCTTCCCGTGGTCCATCACCTGCAGCAGGATGTTGTAGAGATCGGGATGCGCCTTCTCGATCTCGTCGAGCAGCAGCACGCAATGCGGGTGCTGGTCGATCGCGTCCGTCAGCAGGCCGCCCTGGTCGAAGCCGACATAGCCGGGCGGCGCGCCGATGAGCCGGCTGACCGTGTGCCGTTCCATGTATTCCGACATGTCGAAGCGGACGAGTTCGACGCCGAGCGCCACCGACAGCTGCTTGGCGACTTCTGTCTTGCCGACGCCGGTCGGGCCCGAGAACAGGTAGGAGCCGATCGGCTTCTCGCCGTCCCGCAGGCCGGCGCGCGCCAGCTTGATCGCCGCCGTCAGCGCCGAGATCGCCGCGTCCTGCCCGTAGACGACGCGCTTCAGCGTCTCGTCGAGATGGGCGAGCACTTCGGCGTCGTCCTTCGAGACGGTCTTGGGCGGGATGCGCGCCATGGTGGCGATCGTCGCCTCGATCTCCTTGATGCCGATCACCTTCTTGCGCTTGGCCTCGGGCAGCAGCATCAGGCTCGCGCCGGTCTCGTCGATCACGTCGATCGCCTTGTCCGGCAGCTTGCGGTCGTGGATGTAGCGGGCGGACAGCTCGACCGCCGCCTTGATCGCCTCGTTGGTGTAGCGGATCTTGTGGAACTCCTCGAAGTAAGGCTTGAGCCCCTTCATGATCTCCACGCTGTCGGCGACCGACGGCTCGTTGACGTCGATCTTCTGGAAGCGCCGCACCAGCGCGCGGTCCTTCTCGAAATACTGGCGGTATTCCTTGTATGTGGTCGAGCCGATGCAGCGCAGCGTTCCCTGCGCCAGCGCGGGCTTGAGCAGGTTGGAGGCGTCCATCGCCCCGCCGGACGTCGCGCCGGCGCCGATCACCGTGTGGATCTCGTCGATGAACAGGATCGCGCCCTTGTGAGCCTCGATCTCCTTCATCACCTGCTTCAGCCGCTCCTCGAAATCGCCGCGATAGCGCGTGCCGGCGAGCAGCGTGCCCATGTCGAGCGCGAAGACCGTCGACTTGGCGAGGACATCGGGCACCTCGCTCTTCACGATCTTGCGCGCGAGGCCCTCGGCGATCGCCGTCTTGCCCACGCCGGGATCGCCGACGAGCAGCGGATTGTTCTTCTGCCGGCGGCACAGCACCTGGATCGTGCGCTGCACCTCGGCCTCGCGGCCGATCAGCGGGTCGATACGGCCGTCGCGCGCCTTCTTGTTGAGATTGACGCAATAAGCGTCGAGCGCGCTCTCCTTCTTCTTGCCGTCGCCGCCGGTCTCGCGGGTCTCGCGCGCCTCGTTCTTCTCGCCCTCCTCCTCCGCGCCGCGCACCGGCTTGGCGTCGGACATGCCGGGCCGCTTGGCGATGCCGTGGCTGATGTAATTGACCGCGTCGTAGCGGGTCATGTCCTGCTCCTGCAGGAAATAGGCGGCGTGGCTCTCCCGCTCGGCGAAGATGGCGACGAGCACGTTGGCGCCCGTCACCTCCTCGCGGCCCGACGACTGCACGTGGATGACCGCCCGCTGGATGACGCGCTGGAAGCCGGCCGTCGGCTTGGCGTCGTCGCGCCCGTCGGTGACGAGATTGTCGAGTTCGCTGTCGATGTATTCCCGCAGGGTCTTGCGCAGCGCGTTGAGGTCGACCGAGCAGGCGCGCATGACGGCGGCTGCGTCGAGGTCGTCGATGAGGCTCAGCAGCAGATGCTCGAGCGTGGCGTATTCGTGGCGCCGTTCATTGGCGGCCTGAAGAGCCCGGTGAAGCGACTGCTCGAGATTGCGCGAAAAAGACGGCATGCCTCACCTCACTTCTTTTCCATGATGCATTGCAGCGGGTGCTGGTGCTTGCGGGCGTAGTCCATCACTTGCGTGACCTTGGTCTCGGCGACTTCGTAGGTGTAGACTCCGCATTCGCCGACGCCCTGCTGGTGCACGTGCATCATGATGCGCCAGGCGTCCTCGCGGTTCTTCGAGAAATATTTCACCAGAACCGTCACAACGAACTCCATGGGCGTGTAGTCGTCGTTCAGAAGCAGGACGCGATACATCGACGGCTTCCGCGTCTGCGTCTTCGGCCGCGTTATGACCTGCGTGCCCGAGCCGGGCGGTCCGTCGCCGTTGCGACGGGTCGGTGTGCTTGCTCGGATAACGCCTTCGCTCATTGTTCTCCCGTCAGCCCGTTTGGGAAGAACCGGGCCGGACGCGCCCGGTTCCCCGGGCGGGCGGCGCGGGCGCCGCATCGACGTCGGTCTTCCCCATGCAGCAAATAGGCCAGTCCGTCTCCGCCGCCAGTTCCGGCGCGCCGAGGTGAAAGCGCGGCCGGACGATTCAGTGACCCACGATCTTTCTTCGCCATCGCGGCGAACGCAAGGCGCCGAAAAAGCAAAAAGCCCGGCGCGAGGCCGGGCTTCCCACATGGCGACCGAAGCCGCCGATTTCAATGTCGCGCGATCTTACTTCGCGCCGGCCTGGATCTTGGCGATCGCGCCTTCGACCGGCTTGTAGGCTTCCTTGGCGACCGCCTGGTACATCTCGCCGAGCTTGGTCGCCTGCGCGACGAAACCCTCGTAGGAGGCCTTGGCGAACTCGGTCTGAAGCGTGATCGCCTCGTCGAGCTTCTTCACGCCGACGAGCTTCTCGACGAAAGCCGAGCCGTCCTCGAACGACTTCTTGGAATAGTCGCCAGCTTCCGTGGCGATCGCCTGCAGGCCCTTGGCGACTTCGCCCATCGCGGCCGAAGCGGCCTCGAACTGCTCTTTGCCGAACTTCTGGAAAGCTTCGAAATCATAAGCCATGTCTGATCCTCGAAATGCGCCCGCTGCCGGGGGGCGGCCGGGGACCCGCGCGGGTCCATGACAACATCCTCTTTTATGTGCAACGCACAAAAAAAGTCAAGAATATTTTCGCAATGCAAAATCTCTAAACTTTTCATCGTTTAACCGCCGGGTAACCCAAAACCTCTAGCGTCCGACCCTGTGTTTTCGCGGCAACGGCCAATGCGTCCGCGAAGGAATGGGCAGGATGCGAAGCGAGGCGTCGCATGGGGTTGCGTAGCGTAGTATCCAAGCGTCTGGGCCTGCTCGCCGCAGGCGCCGCACTGGTTCTGGGCATGCTGGCGGCGACTGCGCCGGCCGACGCCCGCAGCCGACACCGGCACTATTCCAAGCATCGCGTCCACGCGACCTGGCACGTCAAGCGCTACGTCCATGTGCGCAAGCGCCATTATGCGCGCGCGCGGCAGGCCGCCCCGGCGCAGATGCCGGCCGAATTCGTCATCGACGTTAATTCCGGCCGTGTGCTGCATGCGCATAACGAGAATGTCGAGCGCCACCCCGCCTCGCTCACCAAGGTGATGACCCTCTATCTGCTCTTCGAGCAGCTCGAGGCCGGCCGGATGAAGCTGGATTCGGAAATCCCGATCTCCGCGCATGCGGCGGCGCAATCGCCGTCCAAGCTCGGCTTGCGTCCGGGTTCGACGATCGAGGTCGAGGACGCCATCAAGGCGCTGGTCACCAAGTCCGCCAACGACATCGCGGTCGCGGTCGCCGAAACCGTCGGCGGGTCCGAGGACCGCTTCGCCGAGATGATGACGCGCAAGGCCAGGGCGCTGGGCATGTCGCGCACGAATTATGCAAACGCCTCCGGTTTGCCCAACGAGGACCAGAGCACCACGGCCCGCGACCAGGCGACTCTCGCCCGCGCCATCCAGGAAAAATTCCCGAGATATTACCGGTACTTCTCGACGCGGGTGTTCAACTACGCCGGCCGCAGCATGCGCAACCACAACCATCTGCTCGGTCGGATCGAGGGCCTCGACGGCATCAAGACCGGCTATACCGGCAAGGCCGGCTTCAACCTCATGACCTCGGTGCGCCGCGACGGCCATCACGTGGTCGGCGTCGTGCTCGGCGGACATACCGCTCGCGCCCGGGACGCCCGCATGGCGGCGCTTCTGGAAAGCAATATCGAGGAAGGCGCCGTCGGCCGCACCGCCCTCGCCCTGGCCGAACGGGACGAAGAGACCGTCAGGCCCGCCGCGCGCGAAGAAGCCAGGCCGGTTCAGCGGGTCGAGCCGATCCCGGTCCGCGAACCGACGCGCATCGCCTCCGCCGAACCCATGCGCCTGATGCCGCCGGCCCAGATCGAAACCCTGCGCGCCCAGACCGAGCCGGCGCGCGCCGAAGCCCCCGCGCCGCGGCCGCAGCCGATCCGCGCCGACGCCGGCGGCCTGTTTCTGGGCGTGCCCCCGGCGCCGATCCCCGCCCGCGGGCAGGACACGGCCGAGCGTCCCCGTCCCGCCT
>JBDHTL010000198.1:0-5340 GCA_039808645.1 Rhodoblastus sp.
GGCGATCAGGAAGCCGAGAAGCGGGAGAAAGACGATCGCGGTATACATCTCAGCCCTTCATCGCGTTGATGTCTTCGACCGCGATCGAGCCGCGGTTGCGATAGTAGGTGACCAGAATGGCGAGGCCGATCGCGGCTTCGGCGGCCGCGACGGTGAGGATCAGCAGCGCGAACACCTGCCCCGTCAGATCGCCCCGCGCGGAGGAGAAGGCGACCAGGTTGATGTTGACGGAGAGCAGGATCAGCTCGACCGACATCAGGATGACGATGATGTTCTTGCGGTTGAGGATGATGCCGGCCACGCCGATCGTGAACAGGATCGCGGCCACGACGAGATAGTGGGTGAGTGAGATCGCCATGTTCGCCTCTTACACGCCCGCCCGCGAGGCGACTTTCTTGATCTCGATCACCGTTTCCGGCGTGCGCGCGTTCTGTTCCTCGATCGACTGGCGCTTGACCACCTTGTGGCGCAGCGTGAGCACGATCGCCCCGATCATGGCGGTCAGCAGCACGAGGCCCGCGGCCTGGAAGAACAGCAGATATTTGGTGTAGAGCACCTGCCCCAGCGCCTGGGTGTTGGTGATGCCGGCCGGCGCCTTGGCGTCCACCGTGATCAGATTGTCGGGGGCCGCCGTCCAGGCGCCGACCACGAGGATCAGCTCGATCGCCACCACGGCGCCGATCACCGCGCCCACCGGCAGGACCTGCAGGAAGCCGCGCTTCAATTCCGCGAAATCGACGTCGAGCATCATGACGACGAACAGGAAGAGCACCGCGACCGCGCCGACGTAGACGACGATCAGCATCATGCCGAGGAATTCAGCGCCCGCGAGCAGGAACAGGCCCGCCGCATTGACGAAGGCGAGGATGAGGAACAGGACGGAATGAACGGGATTGCGCGCGGCGATGACCATGAAGGCCGACGCCAGCATGATGGCCGAGAAGAGGTAGAAGAAAGCGGCTGCGGCGGTCATTCTGTCGGCCCTCAGCGATAAGGCGCGTCGAGCGCGATGTTGCGCGCGAGCTCGCGCTCCCAGCGCGCGCCGTTGTCGAGCAGCCGCTGCTTGTCGTACTGCAGCTCCTCGCGCGTCTCGGTGGCGAATTCGGCGTTCGGGCCTTCCACGATCGCGTCGACCGGACAAGCCTCCTGACAGAAACCGCAATAGATGCACTTCATCATGTCGATGTCGTAGCGCGTCGTGCGGCGCGTGCCGTCGTTGCGGCGCGGACCGGCCTCGATGGTGATCGCCTGCGCCGGGCAGATGGCTTCGCAGAGCTTGCAGGCGATGCAACGCTCCTCGCCGTTGGGATAGCGGCGCAGCGCATGCTCGCCGCGATAGCGCGGCGAGGTCGGGTTCTTCTCGTGCGGGTAGTTCAGCGTCAGCTTCGGCTTGAAGAAGTAGCGCATCGCCAGCACGAAGGCCTTGACGAATTCGGTAAGGAAGAGCGAGCGGACGGCTGCGTCGAGTTTCATGGTTCGACCCTCAATGTCCGGCGAATTTCAGCACGCCGGCGACGATGACGACGCAGGCGAGCGAAATCGGGAGAAAGACCTTCCAGCCGAGGCGCATCAGCTGGTCGTAGCGATAGCGCGGCACGATCGCCTTGGTCATGGAGAACATGAAGACCACGCCCCAGGCCTTGACGAGGAACCAGAAGACGCTGGGCGCGCCGACGATCGGGATCCACGGGAAAGGCGAGAGCCAGCCGCCGAGGAAGAGGATGGCGGTCAGCGACGACATGGTCAGAACGGCTATGAGTTCGGTGAGGAACTGCAGCAGGAAGAGCGAGGCGCCGTATTCCACCGTGTAGCCGGCGACGAGTTCGGATTCGGCTTCCGCCAGATCGAAGGGCGGGCGGTTCGTCTCGGCCAGCGCCGAGATGAAAAAGATGATGAACATCGGGAAGAGCGGCAGCCAGTACCAGCCGAACAATCCGAGTTTCGTATCTTGCGCGCGAACGATGTCGGACATGTTCAGCGAGCCGGCGCAGAGCAGCACGGTGACGATGACGAAGCCGATGGAGACTTCGTAGGACACCATCTGCGCGGCCGCGCGCAGCGCCGAGAGGAACGGGTATTTCGAGTTCGACGCCCAGCCGGCCATGATGATCGAATAGACGCCGAGCGAGGAGACGGCGAAGAGGTAAAGGATGCCGACGTTGATGTCGGCGACAACCCAGCCCTCGTTCACGGGAATGACGGCCCAGGCCATCATGGCGAGCACGACGCCGACCAGCGGCGCCAGGATGAACACGACCTTGTTGGCGCCGGCGGGGAAGATCGGCTCCTTCAGGATGAACTTGGCGAAGTCCGCGAAGGGCTGGAGCACGCCCCAGGGGCCGACGACGTTGGGGCCGCGGCGCAGATGCACCGCGCCCCAGACCTTGCGCTCGCCGTAGATCAGCACGGCAGTCGAGATCAGCACGCAACCGAGCAGGATTAGGCTTTTGACGAAGCCCCAGAGGACGGGCCAGAGCCAGGCGTAGTCGGTCATCGGCTCACTCCGCCGCTTGCTTGTAGCCGCCCGCGGCGACAGACGAACATTCCGCCATGACGGCGGACGCGCGCGCGATCGGGTTGGTCAGGTAGAAATCCTCGATGGCCCTGCCGAAGGCCGCCTTGTCCATCGCGCCGCCGAGACCGGCGAGCGCCGTCAGGGCGCCAGCGTCGGCCGCGACGGCTTCGTCCACCCGCCCGTAGAGCGGATGGGCGGCGACGAGCGCGGCGCGCAGAGCGGCGAGCGTATCGTAGGGCAGCTTCTTGCCCAGCGTATCCGACAGCGCGCGCAGAATGGCCCAGCCCTCGCGCGCGTCGCCGGGCGGGAAGCAGGCGCGGTCGGAGCGCTGCACCCGGCCTTCGGTATTGGCGTAGAGGCCGGACATTTCGGTGTAGGCGGCGCAAGGCAGGATGACGTCGGCGCGATGCGCGCCGCGGTCGCCGTGCGTGCCGATGTAGACGACGAAGGCGCCCGGCGCGATATCGATCTCGTCGGCGCCGAGGTTGAACAGGAGGTCGACGCCGCCCGGATTGGTCATGGCGATCGCGTCGAGGCCGCCCTCGCCCGGCACGAAGCCCACATCGAGGCCGCCGACGCGCGACGCCGCCGTATGCAGCACGTTGAAGCCGTTCCAGCCGTCCTTGACCACGCCCATGTCGAGCGCCGTCCTGGCGAGCGCGGAGAGAACCGCCTTGCCGTCGGGCCGCGCGAGCGCGGCGGCGCCGACGATCATCATCGGCCTGTCGATGCCCTTCGGCGCTTTCGACGCGAATGTGGCGATGCTCTCGGGGCCGGCGCCGAAATGCTCGTAGGCGTAGGTGAGATCGGCGGCCTCGCCGATCACGCCGGTCATGAACTTGCCGGCGCGCTTGCGCTTGAGGATGCGCGCATTGAGGACGGGGGCCTCCTTGCGCGGATTGGAGCCGACGATGACGAGCGCGTCGGCCTGCTCGATGCCTGCGATCGTCGTGTTAAAGATGTAGGAGGCGCGGCCGAGCGCGGGATCGAGCTTCGATCCGTCCTGCCGGCAGTCGAGGTTCTTCGAGCCGAGGCTCTCGACCAGCTGCTTCAGCGCGAACATTTCCTCGACGCTGACGAGATCGCCGGCGAGCGCGCCGATCTTCTCAGGCGCGACAGCCTTGGTCTTCGCGGCGATGGCGGCGAAAGCCTCGCCCCACGACGCCGGGCGCAGCCTGCCGTTCTCGCGCACGTAGGGGCGGTCGAGGCGCTGGCGCCTCAGGCCGTCGACGATTTGGCGCGTCTTGTCGGAAATCCATTCCTCGTTCACCGCGTCGTTGACGAGCGGCAGGATGCGCATGACTTCGCGGCCGCGCGTGTCGATGCGGATGTTGGAGCCGACGGCGTCCATCACGTCGACGCCGCGGGTCTTGTTCAATTCCCACGGGCGCGCGCGGAAATTCTGCGGCTTGTGCAGCAGCGCGCCTACGGGACAGATGTCGGCGATATTGGCCGACAGTTCCGACTTCATCGCGGTCTGGAGATAGGTGGTGATCTCCATGTCCTCGCCGCGATGGATCGCGCCCATGTCCGACGTGCCGGCGACTTCCGCGGTGAAGCGGACGCAGCGCGTGCAATGGATGCAGCGGTTCATCGAGGTCTTGACCAGCGGGCCGATATATTTGTCGGTCACCGCGTGCTTGTTCTCGGCGAAGCGTGAACTGTCGACGCCATAGGCCATCGCCTGGTCCTGCAGGTCGCACTCGCCGCCCTGGTCGCAGATCGGGCAATCCAGCGGATGGTTGATGAGCATGAACTCCATCACGCCTTCGCGGGCCTTCTTCACCATCGGCGAATTGGTCAGCACGACCGGCGGCTCGCCGTTGGGGCCCGGGCGCAGGTCCTTCACGGCCATGGCGCAGGAGGCGGTGGGCTTGGGCGGGCCGCCCTTCACTTCCACCAGGCACATGCGGCAATTGCCGGCGATCGACAGGCGCTCGTGATAGCAGAAGCGCGGAATTTCCTTGCCCGCCTCCTCGCACGCCTGCAGCAGCGTCAGTTCGGGGGGGACGTCGATCTCGATGCCGTCGACGATGAGCTTCGCCATGTTCTTACTCCGCCGCCGTGCGGACGGACGCGCTCAGCCGCTCTTGCGGCTGATGCGGCGCCAGCGCCGAATAGGCGTCGATCTTCTTTTCGATCTCGTGCCGGAAATGGGTGATGAGGCCCTGGATCGGCCAGGCCGCGGCGTCGCCGAGCGCGCAGATCGTGTGGCCCTCGACCTGCTTGGTCACTTCCAGAAGCATGTCGATTTCTCGCTTGTGCGCCCTGCCCTCCGCCATGCGGTTGACGACGCGCCACATCCAGCCCGTGCCTTCACGACAGGGCGTGCACTGGCCGCAGCTCTCGTGCTTGTAGAAATAGGACAGGCGCGCGATGGCCCGCACGATGTCGGTCGACTTGTCCATGACGATGACCGCCGCCGTGCCGAGGCCGGAGCGCAGTTTCGACAGCGAGTCGAAATCCATCGGACAGTCGATGATCTGCTCGGCCGGCACGCAGCGCACCGAGGAGCCGCCGGGAATGACGGCGAGCAGGTTGTCCCAGCCGCCGCGCACGCCGCCGCAATGCTTGTCGATCAGCTCGCGGAACGGGATCGACATCGCCTCTTCGACGTTGCAGCGCTTGTTGACGTGGCCGGATACGCAGAACAGCTTGGTGCCCGCGTTGTTCTTGGCGCCGAAGCCGGCGAACCAGGCCGCGCCGCGGCGCAGGATGGTCGGGGCGACCGCGATCGATTCGACATTGTTGACGGTCGTCGGGCAGCCGTAGAGGCCCATGTTGGCGGGGAACGGCGGCTTCAGCCGCGGCATGCCCTTCTTGCC
>JBDHTL010000199.1:0-5310 GCA_039808645.1 Rhodoblastus sp.
CCTCAGACCTTCGAGGCGCAGCGAGGCGCCTTCGACCGGCGCCGCGCCCGACAGGGAGGTGACGACGAAGCGGACGTTCTTCAGTTCTTCCACGGCCGCGAGCGAGAGATCGGTCGCCTGCGCGCGCAGCCAGCGGCGTTTCGTTCCGTCCGTCGGGCGCAGGCCGACGAGATAGGCGCCGGGCTGGTCCGCGCCGGCGACCTTCGCAAATTGCGCCTTCATGTCGAGGCCGAACTTGGCGTCGACGCCGCCGCGCCGGATCGGCAGTTCGACGAGTGTCGAGACCGCCGGCGAACCCAGCGCCTTGATGCGTTCGGCGATGGCGTCGGGCTCCGCATTGGCGGCGTCCTTCCAGGCGCGCGGCTCCTTGCCGGGCAGCGGCGGCGGCGCGGCGTCCTCGGTCTCCACGCCGTCGCCGGGGAAGGGCCAGAAGTCGCGCGACAGCGGATCGATCGCGTGCACGCGCACGTCGGCGCGGTCGTAGCCGCGCCCGCGCAACGGCAGGAATTGCGGCCCGAGCCGCTCGACAATGCCCGATCCCGCGTCCCAGGCGATCGACGGCTTGTCCGATGCGAAGGAGAACTTCTGCGCAAAGGCGTCGGCGAGCGGGCGTTTGCGCTCGTCCGACAGCGCGCCTTCCGCCACGGCGATCTCGTAGACGCGGTCGGAGAGGAAGCGCGCGGTCAAGCGCAGGCGCGACCCCTCCGGCTCGACGGCTAGATCGTCCACCGCCGGCGTGATGCGCAGGGCTTCGCGGGCGCGGAGAATGTCGAGTTTCTCGGGCGTCGCGGAGAAGCTCAGCGTGAGCCGGCGTTTCGGCGCAGCCTGGTATGACGGCCTTTCATCCTCCGCGCCGGCGTCGCTGTCGGCGCCGAGCGATGCGCATTGCAGCACGTCATCGCGCTTCTGGCCGCTCCAGCCGCGGCCGCAATCGGCGTCGCTGACGGCGAACGGCGCGGCGGTGCGGGCGCGCAATTCGAAGATCGGATCGTCGAGGCCGGGCTCGTCGGACAGTCTGAGCCGCAGCACGGCGACGCGGCCGTCGGGAATGGACGAGCGGAAGCGCAGGACATAGGTCTGCTTGTCGTCGCGCTTGGCGCGTTCGAGCGGGCGGATGTCGAAATCGCGTGCGCCGAGCGCCTGCGCGCCTTCCGGCGAGACGCCGGGCGCCTTGCGCAATTCGATCGTGACGAGGCGCGCGAGCGCGGCCATGTCGACCGGCTCGGCGAAAGTGAGCGCGATCCGGTCGAGATCGGTCACCGGATCGGCGCCCTCGGGGGGCGATGTCGATTCCGGCGCCGGCAGCAGCGCCACGAGCCTGGCGCGCGATTCCCTCGTCTTCACCTCCACGCGTTGCAGCGCCTTCCAGGGATCGGCGGGGCGGAACTGCAGGGCGCGCGCGCCGATCCAGCGCCATTCGCCCGCCGCCTTCGGATTCATCGTAACCAATCGCTCGGGCCTGTCTTCCGGTCCGCCGGCCGCAGGGCCCGCGTCGGTGTCGAAGAAGACGGTGATCGGATCCCACGCGCGCAGGAAGCGATCGGGCACGACGCGCGCGCCGTCCGCGCGCGCCAGCCTGTCGGTCGGCAATTCGGACGCGGAGGACGCGGGCGCGGCAATGGGCGCCTGCGGTCTCGCGGGCGCGGGTGTCCTGTCGGCCTGCGCGAAAGCGTTCTGCGAAAGCGCCGCCACACCCGCCGTTGCGAAGAGGAGCGCGAGGAAAGAGCGTTTCATGTGTCTCGTCTCAGCGGGGCTGGGCGTTGGGCGATGTGCTGGTCTTGGCGTTCGACCTGAGGCCGGCGGCCGCGAGATATTTCTCGACCTCCTCCGGCGGCGGACCGGCCGGCGGCGGCTCGAGGCCGACGAGCGCGGGCCGCACGGTCGCGGCAGGCGCGTCGGCCGGCATGCGCGCTTCGAGGACGTAGCGGCCGGGTGGCAGCTTGCGGATCTGAGAGACGCCGGCGCCGATCAGCTTGCCGCTCTCGTCCATCAGGCGCGCTTCGGCGCGATCGGGGTCGGCGCGCAGGCCGACGCCGATCTCCGCCGCCTTCTTCACCTCGAAACCGAAGAGCGCGCTCGCGCCGGGCGCAAGCGCCACGGCGTCGCCGAGGCCTTCCTTCGCCGGAAGCACGGGCGACGACGTCAGGTCGAGCGCGCCCGCGAGCGCGCCGTCGTGCGGCGAATAGACGGTCAGCGTCGCTTCGCCCGCCGCGACATAGCGACGGAAATCCGCGCCGGACGCGTAGAGCTTCAATTCGCGATTGCCGTTCTGCTCGAGCGCGACGACGACCGGCGCGCTGGTCGTCGCGCCGATCAATTGCGGCCTGTCCTGCTTGAGCGTGAACGCCATCGCCGCGCCTTCGAGCTTCACCGACGCCGGAGTCGTAATCGCGTGTGCGGAAACCTTCGGCCAGGCAGATGCGCCGGCGCGTTCGAGCCATGCGGCGACGAGGCCCGGCTGGTAAGCGAGCGCGACCTCGCCGGGGCCGTCGAGCGTAACAATCGAACCGCGCAGCACGCGGCCGGATTTCGACACGAATGTCGCGTCTGCGCCTTCGACGCGCAGCATGTCGCCCTTCTGCGCGTCCACGTGCAGCGCCGTCGAACCGGCCGCGCCGAAAAAGCGTTTGGCGATGCGGTCGGGCGCGATCGCCTCGACCTTCGTCGGCGTCGCGGCGAGGCGCACGGGTTGCGGCCCGGTCGTGAGATTGACGAGCCAGACTTCCGCCACGCCCGATCCGACCGAACGCGACAGCGCGGCGTTGGGCGCGTACAGCGCCAGCGCGTCGCTTTCGCCGGGCGCGGCGAAGGCCGCGGTTCCGGCCGCCAGATCTATGTCGAGCCTCTTGTCGCCGGCGGCGAGCGTCACGGGCTGCGCGCTCAGCGGCGGCAGCAGGATCGCCGTCTCGCCGGTCGAGGCGCGCTTTGCCGCGATCGTCGCGTCGATCGATTCGAGATCGATGCGCAGGGGTTCGTCGGCCCCGGCGTTCCACACGCGCAGCGGCTTCGCCCCGGCAAGGGCCGCGACGACATTGTCGCCGACCGCCATGCCGCGCCCGGCGTCGAGGCCGGGCTGGCCGAAGGCGGACGCGGCCCGCCACACGCGCGCCTTGCCGTTCGCCGGCTGCGGCGCCGGAACGAGCGCGCTCTCGCGGGCATCGAGCGCCAGCGCGATCCTGTCGCCGCTCCATGCGAGCGCCGGCGCCTCGACCCGCTCGAGCCCCGCGTCGCGCGCGACGAGCCACAGGCGTTCGGATTGCGGCGCGAGCGCGCCGGCGTCGGCGCGCGTCAGCGCATGGCCGTCGTGCGACCCGGCATAGAGCCTGTCGCTCGCGGTCCTGAGATCGACGATGGCGGCGGAAGGGGCGCGCGCGAGGCCGATGCGCAACTTCTGGCCGACCGCAGCGAGTTCGAGCGGTTCGAGCGCAACGGAGGCCGCATCCTGCGGATTGCGGACGACGGCGCGCGCGACAATGTCGACCGGCGCCTCGGCGGCGTCGATCGACCAGACGGAGGCGCGCCATTGCGCCTTGTCGGCGCCGACAGGCCAGGCGACGAGCGGCGTCTGGCCGCGGTCGAAACCGACGACGCGCCAGCCGCCGTCGGCCTCGCGGCGTTCGATCGACAGCACGAGTTCGGAGGCCGCGCGCGCCGCGACCAGCGCGAGCGCGCCGGCGGGCGCCTCGGGCAGCGCGAAACGCGCGACATCGCGGCCGGCGACATGGGCGGCGCCCTCCGGCTTCAGCGCTGGCGCGTCCTTCTCGGCCGGCAGCGCGAGCCGCACTTCGACGCTGTCGTCGCTCCTTTCGACGCGGGCGGCGTCGTCCGAGGGCGTCTCTTCCGCGCCCGCCTCCGCCTTCATGGCGGCGAGCGACAGCGCATAGCGGCCCGCGGGCAGACGCCGCGACAGCGCGATGTTCCAGTCGTTCTGGCGACCGGCGAGGCGCTCGACGACGGCGCCGTTGGCGTCGCGCAGCACGCCCGTCAGGTCCTTGCGGCCAAAGGAGGTGAGATTGACGACGCCGTCCTGCGCGATGGCGAAGTCGAGCTTCGCCGGCAGATCGACGAAGCGGGGCTCGTCCGGCTGCAATTCGTCCGATTTCAGAGTGATCGCATAGTCGAGGCGATCGTCGCGGCCGATGGCGCGCGCTTCGACGCGATAGGCGCCCGCGCCGAGCTTTCCGGCGAAGGGCCGGTCCTTCGTGACTTTTCCTATCTTTTCTTGGCCAACGTTTTCCTTCTCGCCGCGAAGGATCTCGCCGATCATGCCCTCGGAGATCGCCAGATCGATCTTCGCCTCGCCCGCCAGCGCGAAGGTCCAGACGTCGGGCGCGCGCGGCGCGTCCTTCGTCGCGGGCTCACGCCATTGCAGCTTGTGCTCGCCGTCGAAGGCGAGCTTGTGCGGCCCGTGGCCTTCGCGCGTCGCTTCCGGCATGATCGCCGCGAGGCGCGCGACCATGCGCGCGTCGACGCCGACCGGCGGCGTCACCAGACGATACTTGCCCGGCGCGAGCCTGATATCAAGGCTCTTCAACGGACCGGGCGCCGTCAGCGGCCAGCCGTCGGAATCTTCGAGCCGGGCGGAGAGAACGCGGCCGAGCGCGTAGAGATCGAGGCGATAGTCGCCCACCTCGCCAATCTCGATCGGCGTGATCGCGCCGCGCCCGTCGGACAGGGTCGCGCGCGCCGAGCCGCCGACGCCGAGCGCGCCGGTCGTGATCATCTCGGCGGGCGTCGCGACGAGACCGAGACGTCCGCTCGATTCCTTCGCCGCGACCGCGACCCTGTAGGAGCCCGCGCGCAGATAGGTCTGCACGAGGCCGTTGTGGCCCGCGCCATTGTCCTCGCCCGCGCCGATGCGCGGCAGGAAATTCGTGCCGATGGCGAGACCCGTCTTGAGGCGGCCGAGCGTCTCGACGCGGTAGAGGCCGCCCTCCTTCGCCTCGATGCGGAATTCTCGGCGCTGGCCTTCGGAGAGATCGAAATGCAGCGGCTCGCCGGCCGCCACCGTCTGCAGCGGCTGGCGCGGACGCTGGGGTTGAGCGGGCGGCGTCGGCGCGATCCAGGCGACCGACAGCGCGCGCGGCGCGCCGGCCGCGGGAATGCGCAGGATGAAGACGCGCGCGTCCTTCCCGGTCTTTTCGTCGGAGACGGCGAAGGCGACATCGGCGCCCCTCTGGTCGCGCACGCGAATGGCTCCGCCGAGCGGCGCGCGCGCCTGCATCACGATATCGGCCGAAGGCGCCGGCGTCGCGGGTTGGACGAGCGGCGGCTGCGGCGCCGCCTGCGCGGGCTGCGGGCGCGACTGCG
>JBDHTL010000200.1:0-5306 GCA_039808645.1 Rhodoblastus sp.
TGGTGCTGCGAGAGAGGATTGAACTCTCGACCTCTCCCTTACCAAGGGAGTGCTCTACCACTGAGCTACCGCAGCATTTTGTCGGGCGCGGCGCAGGGCCGGCGCGGACGGCGCGCTTGTGCCACAGCGTCGCCGGCATGACAAGCGCGGTTGCTTGACGCCGCCTGCCCGGGGTCGGCGCGGCCCGGCGGAGAGCTCGGCGCTATCCCGCGAGGTTTCCGATCCTCCCGGCAGCGAGACATTTTCCTCCAGCCGCGAGCGGCGACGCTGGCCTGCGGCTTGCAGGCTGCGGCTTTGGCCCCTAAACATGCGCCGGATCGAAACGGGGCATTTTCAGCTCATGAGCAAGAGCGGCCAGGGAGGCGGTTCGGGCCGCGACGGCCGTCTCGCCAGCGCTTTGCGCGACAATCTGCGCCGGCGCAAGGCGGCGAGCCGTCCGGCGGAAGGGGAGGGCCAGAAGCCCGCGGCCGAGGGGCGCCCAAATGCCACACTGCCGGAGAAAGCGGCAGGCGGCGGGCGCGAGGACTGAATCGGCCCTTGGCCCGCCACATTGGCTGGGCTTGTGGCAAGCGGGCGCGATCGGGGTTTGTTCGAGCGGGCTTGCCCGCAAAAGTCGTATTGAGGGGCGCCGGCGCGCGGCGTTCTGGAAGCGAGGTTTGATGGATCGCATTCGCATCGTCGGCGGCCACCGGCTCAACGGGACCATTCCGATTTCCGGCGCCAAGAACGCCGCCCTGCCGCTGATGATCGCCTCGCTCCTGACCGAGGGCACGCTGACGCTGGAAAACCTGCCGCGCCTGGCCGACGTGTCGCAGCTCGCGCGCATCCTGGCCAATCACGGCGTCGACTACACGATCGAGGGCAAGCGCTCCGGCGATTCGGACACGCAGGGCCAGACCGTGCACCTGGCCGCCCGCCAGATCGTCGACACGACCGCGCCCTACGATCTCGTGTCGAAGATGCGCGCCTCCTTCTGGGTGCTGGCGCCGCTGGTCGCCCGCATGGGCGAGGCGAAAGTGTCGCTGCCCGGCGGCTGCGCCATCGGCACGCGGCCGGTCGACCTGCTGCTCATGGCCATGAAGGAACTGGGCGCGGACATCGAGATCGAGGGCGGCTACGCCATCGCGCGGGCCAAGAACGGTCTCAAGGGCGGCGACATTCTCTTCCCCAAGGTGACGGTCGGCGGCACGCATACGGCGCTGATGGGCGCGAGCCTCGCCCACGGCACGACGGTCATCCACAACGCTGCGCGAGAACCTGAGATCGTCGATCTCGCGGAATGCCTGATGAAGATGGGCGCCAAGATCAAGGGCGCGGGCACCAAGACGATCGAGGTGACCGGCGTGACCCGCCTCAACGGCGCCCGCCACGCGGTCTTGCCGGACCGTATCGAGACCGGCACTTACGCCATGGCGGTGGCCATGACCGGCGGCGACGTGCTGCTGCAGGGCGCCCGCGCCGATCTGCTGCAAGCCGCGCTCGACGTGATCGAGGAGACGGGAACGTCCTGCACGCAGGTCAACGACGGCGTGCGCATCCACCGCAACGGCGGCGCGATCCAGCCGGTCGATGTCGTCACCGAGCCCTATCCCGGCTTCCCGACCGACCTGCAGGCGCAATTGATGGCGCTGGTCACCCGCGCCAACGGCGTCTCGCGCATCACCGAGACGATCTTCGAGAACCGCTTCATGCACGTCTCGGAACTCGCCCGATTCGGCGCGCAGATCCGGCTCGACGGGGATACGGCGATCATCGAGGGCGTTGAGAAACTGAAGGGCGCCCCGGTCATGGCGACCGACCTGCGCGCCTCGGTCTCGCTGGTCATCGCCGCGCTGGCCGCGGAAGGCGAGACGACGGTCAATCGCGTCTATCACCTCGACCGCGGCTTCGAGGCGCTGGAGAAGAAGCTCGGGGCCTGCGGCGCCGAGATCGAGCGGATATCGGCGGGATAGCCGGGCCGCGCGCCAATCGCCCATTAACCCGCGCCGTCTATCTTGTCCGCGACTGGCGGCGGAGACCTCATGGGCGAGCGGGCGATCTACATTTCCAGCACCGATGTCGAGCTGAAGGACGCGCCGTTCCCCCGCGAATGGGTCGTCTCCGGCGACCCGCGCGCCCGCATGGCCGAACTGTCGCGCAGCCGCGACGGCGCCGCAGTCTCCGTCGTCTGGGACTGTACCGCGGGCGAGTTCGACTGGCGGTTCGGCGTGGACGAATGGGTCCATATCCTCGAAGGCGCGGTCGAGGTCCGCGACGAAGAGGGGCGATGGAGCGAACTCGGGCCGGGTTCGGTTGCGCTGTTTCGCTCCGGCGTCGTCGCGCGGTGGCGGGTGCGCGGCTACGTCCGCAAGCTGGCGATCTGCCGCGTGGCCATGCCCGCGCCGCTCGGATTTGCGCTCCGGGCCTTCGTGAAACTGCGCTCGATGCTCATGCCGGGCGGCATGCACGACGCGGCCCGGGTCGGCTGATTTGGCGTCGCGGCTTGCGAAGCGGCGCCGCCTGCCCCACATGGCGGGGGCGAGGCCGTCATGACCAAATCCTGCCCCGATAGCGCCCAACCGCTCCGTCTCATCGCCTTCGATGCGGAGGATCTCCAGGTCTTGTCGGCGCACCTTCAGGACGCCCTCGTGCGCGTCGGCGACATGGCCTGGCTGCCCGAGCAGGACCGGTTCGTGCTCGGCCTCTCGCGATTCGACTGGATGGCGGCGGAAAGCGGCCAGTGCGAGCGGGCGGTCGCGTCGCTGCAATTCAATCGCGTGCGCACCGTCCGCCAGAACGGCGTGCCCCAGCGCGAGCCCGATACGGTGCTCAGCCTCCTCGCCATCGCCTTCGAGCCGGGCGAGGCTCCGGCGGGCCATGTCGTCCTGACGTTTTCGGGCGGCGCGGCGCTGCGGCTCGACGTCGAATGCCTCGAGGCGCATCTGCGCGACCTCGGCCCTCGCTGGACCGCCAAATCCCGGCCCGGTCACGCGCTTGACGCGGGCCCCGGTCAAGGGTCATGACCTGACGGACCAATTTTGGGCGCCTTCCGTCGCGCCCGATTCCGGAGCTGACCGATGACCCTGCGGCTCGACGCCACGGCCGCTAATTTCGACGCGCGCTTCGCCGAACTCCTCGCCATGAAACGCGAGGTGTCGGAGGACGTGGATTCCGCCGCGCGTGAGATAATCGCCGACGTGATTGCGCGCGGCGATGCGGCGCTGGTCGAATTGTCGAAGAAATTCGACCGCATCGACCTGCCCGAACGTGGTCTGGCCATCGGCAAAGCCGAGATCGAGGCGGCGGTTTCCGCCTGCCCGAAGGCCGCGCTCGAAGCGCTCGACGTCGCCCACGCCCGCATCGTCGCCTTCCACGAGCGCCAGAAGCCCGCGGACCTCCGCTTCACGGACGAGGCCGGCGTCGAACTCGGCTGGCGCTGGACGGCGGTCGAGGCGGTCGGCCTCTATGTGCCCGGCGGCACGGCCTCCTATCCCTCATCCGTTCTGATGAACGCCGTGCCGGCCAAGGTCGCGGGCGTGCCGCGTATCGTCATGGTCGTGCCGACGCCGGATGGCGCCGTCGACCCTCTGGTGCTGGCGGCGGCGTCTCGCGCCGGCGTCGACGAAATCTACCGCATCGGCGGCGCGCAGGCCGTGGCCGCGCTCGCCTACGGCACGCAGACGATCCGGCCGGTGGCCAAGATCGTCGGTCCGGGCAACGCCTATGTGGCGGCAGCCAAGCGCCGCGTGTTCGGCCAGGTCGGCATCGACATGATCGCCGGCCCGTCGGAAGTGCTGGTGATCGCGGACGCGAGCGCCAATCCCGCCTGGATCGCCGCCGACCTGCTGGCCCAGGCCGAGCACGACACGGCCGCGCAGAGCATCTTGATCACCGACAGCGCCGATCTCGCGCGCGACGTCGAGCGCGCCGTGGAAGCGCAGCTCACCACCTTGCCGCGTGAAAAGATCGCGCGAGCGAGCTGGAGCGATTTCGGCGCGACGATTGTCGTGAGGTCGCTCGACGACGCCATTCCGCTCGCCGACCGCATCGCCGCCGAACATCTCGAGATCATGGCGGAGAACGCCGAAGCTCTGGCGTCGCGCGTGCGCAACGCGGGCGCGATCTTCATCGGCGCGCATACGCCGGAAGCGATCGGCGACTATGTCGGCGGCTCGAACCATGTTCTGCCGACGGCGCGGTCCGCGCGCTTTTCGTCGGGCCTCGGCGTGCTCGATTTCATGAAGCGCACGTCCATCCTCAAATGCTCGCCGCAGTCGCTGAACGTGCTCGGGCCTTCGGCGATCGCGCTCGGGCAGGCCGAACGGCTGGAAGCGCATGCGCGCTCGGTGGCCATCCGCATCAACAGAGGCGCGGCATGACAGAGAACAAGCGTCTGGTCGCGATCACGCTCGACGAAGCCTCGATAGGCCGCGGCACGCCGGACCAGGAGCACGAGCGCGAGATCGCGATCTACGACCTGATCGAGGAGAACCGGTTCGCGCTGCCGGGCCACGACGGCGGTCCCTACACGCTGTCCATCGCGCTGCACGACGCCAAGCTCGCCTTCGACATCAGGGAAGAGGGCGGGGCGACGGTTGTCACGCATATCCTCTCGCTCACGCCCTTCCGCAAGATTCTCAAGGACTATTTCATGGTCTGCGAGAGCTATTACGCGGCGATCCGCACCGCGACGCCCGCCCAGATCGAGGCGATCGACATGGGCCGTCGCGGCCTGCACAACGAGGGCGCGCAGCTCCTGGCCGAGCGCCTGAAGGGCAAGGTCGAATGCGACACCGACACGTCGCGCCGGTTGTTCACGCTCGTCACAGCCCTGCACTGGAAGGGCTGACGCGGCGTGTCCCGCAAAGCTGAAGCGCCGGGAGACTGAGATGGAGAGCGGCCGTCGCCCGCAATCCATTCTGTTCTGCTGCACCTTCAACGCCGTGCGTTCGCCGATGGCGGAGGCGATCGCGCGCTACTACTACGGCCGCGAGGTCTATTTCGCCTCGGCCGGCGTCAAGGCCGGCGAACTCGATCCCTTCGCCGTCGCGGCGATGGACGACATCGGCATCGACATAGCCAAATACAGGCCGCACACGTTCGAGGACCTCGAGGATTCGAGCTTCGACCTCATCGTGTCGCTGTCGCCCGAAGCGCATCACAAGGCGCTGGAATTCACGCGCACGCTGGCCGTCGACGTCGTCTACTGGCCGACCGTCGATCCCACTGCGGTGCAGGGCTCGCGCGAACAGATGCTCGACGCCTACCGCGCGGTGCGGGACGGGTTGAAGAAGCGGATCGTGGCGCTGCTGTCGCCGGCGTGAGGC
>JBDHTL010000201.1:0-5264 GCA_039808645.1 Rhodoblastus sp.
GGCACATAGCTGCGCAGCCGCAGCGCCGGCGCGAAGATCGGCGCGCCGAGGCTCGCCACCTGAACCTGCGCCGTTTCGCGGTCGCGGGCGGCCTGCCGCAGCGCCGGCGTGGCCACCTGCGGCTCGGGGACCGAAGCCTGCTCGCTCTCCCACGGCGCGAGGCGCGCCAAGGCCGCCCCGGCCGCGACAGGGATCGCGACCAGACCGAGGAAGAGAAATGCGGCGCGGCGTTGCTTCATCCGAAACGTCGTCCAGCGAACCTGTGGTCATTATGACATGCCCACCGAGTTTCCGGCAGGATTTCGATCAAATCGCGGCAGTCTCATAAGACTTTTCGGCCGGCCGCGCCAGCCGGCGCCGCGCGGGCCGGAATCGACTCGCAGAGCTCCCCGCCGCGCGCTATCTTTCCGTTCGGCCGCGGGAGATGGCGATGAGTGACGATTCCCTGGTTCGGCGGCGCGCGGGTCCTGCCGATCTGGCGCGCCGGCTCGGCGCCCGCAGCCGCAACCGGCCTGTCGGCCAGGGAGGCGGTCACGGCGGCGGGACCTGGCGGCGCGACACGTTCCGCCTGCCGCGCCCCGAGGCCCGGGCCAAGGCCCGCGAATGGTTCGATCTCTACCCCAAGGCCGCCTACATGACCGAGATCGAGTTCTGGCGCGTCTGCGAGGACGGCGACATCGAATTCACCATCCGCCGCCTGCCGAGCGCGGACTGAGGCGGCTTCAGGCGCCCTGCCAGGCCAGGTGCTGGCCGGCGTCCACCGCGATCATCTGGCCGGTCACGCCAGGCGCCGACATCAGCCAGGCGACCGCGTCGGCGATCTCGGCGACGTCGACCGCGCGGCGCAGCGGCGCGAGCGCCACTTCGGCGTCGAAGGCTTCCTGTCCCTCGTTCTGGTTCGGCAGCACCGGTCCCGGCCCGACCGCGTTGACGCGCACGCGCGGCGCGAAAGCCTGCGCCATCGTGCGCGTCGCCGCCCAGAGCGCGGCCTTCGAGATCGAATAGCTGAAATAATGCGGATCCGGCCGCAGAACGCGCTGATCGACGAGATTGACGATCGAGCCCGTCGCGCCGGCGGGCAGCGCCGCCGCGAAGGCCTGCGCCAGCAGCAGCGGCGCGCGCAGGTTGACCGCCATGTTGCGGTCGAAATCGGCGGCCGAGAAGTCGGCGGCGGCGTCGGGCTCGAAGATCGACGCATTGTTGACGAGATGCGTCAGCGGACCGAGCGCGGCCGCCGCGCGCGACACGAGAGCCCGCGCCTCCGCGGGATCGGCCAGTTCCGCTGACAGCGCGACGGCCCGCCCGCCGCGCGCCGCGATTTCGGCGGCGAGCTTGTCCGCCTCCGCCAGCGAGCGGGCGCTCGAATGGATGGCGATGGCGCGTCCGTCCCGCGCCAGCCGCTCGACGATCGCCCGGCCGATGCGCCGCGCCGCGCCCGTCACCAGAACTGCCCCGTCCTGTCGCATGGCTCCTCCCGTTTCGCTCATCATAGCGAATGAACCCCCGCCGCGTATAAGCGCGGACTGCGCGGCAGGTCGAATTCCCCCTTTAACGGCTGATTAACCCTGTTGAGCTGCAGCGACGGTCAGATGATCTGGAAATGGAACAAGAAATTCGGCCGAACAGAAATCATGACCGGACATTCGTCGGAATATACGATGCCGGATCGATTTTATTGTTTCGCCGCCGGTCCGCCCAATTGATGAACGCAGAGAAAGGTAAGCGTTCGTTTACGTCAACGCTTCCATAACGGGCGCACGAGAATTGTGATGTTCGCGTTGCGTTGTGGAGTGAGACGATGAGAAAGTTCCTTCTGGCGGGCGTCGCCCTTGCGAGCCTGGCGGCCGCCGGCGCAGCTTCCGCCGCAGACCTGCCGCGCCGGGGCGCGCCCCGCGTCGACGATTATGCGGCGCCCATGCCGGTCTTCACCTGGACCGGCTTCTATCTCGGCCTCAACGCCGGCTACGGCTGGGGTGCGTTCACGAACGGCTCCGAGCAGCTGTTCGGCAAGCCTTCGGGCTTCTCCGGCGGCGTGACGGGCGGCTTCAACTGGCAGGCGACGCAGAATCTGGTGCTCGGCATCGAAGGCGACTGGGACCTGTCGGGCGTCAGCAACCGGACGCAGCTGCCGTTCTTCGGCTTCAACGGCGGCGGCAAGCTGACGAGCCTCGCGACCATCCGCGCCCGCGCCGGTTTCGCGGCCGACCGCGCGCTTATCTACGTGACGGGCGGCGTCGCCATGGGTTCGGTCAGCGTCAACGTCAACGACTGGCGCGCCGTGCCCTTCTTCGGCAACGCCTCCACCTTCTCGGCCGGCTGGGCGATCGGCGCGGGCCTCGAATACGCCTTCACCGACCACATTTCCGGCAAGGCGGAATACCTCTTCAGTTCGCTCGGCGCGAAGGAGCTTTTCACCTTCTCGCCGGATTGGGTGAACGCCGGGCTCAACATCTCGCAGATCCGCGCAGGCGTGAACTATCGCTTCTGACGCGGTTCGGAAGAACCTCCTCCTCCAGCGACTGGCCCGGCGGAAACGCCGGGCCTTTTTGCGTCACGCGCCGAAGGCTTCGATCGCGAAGCCGCCCGCGCCGACGGCGCGTTCGAGCAGGCGCGCGAGCGCCGGCAGCAGGACGCGCGCTTCGGCCTCGAGCACATAGGGCGGATTGGCGACGACGAGCCCAGTGCGCGTCAGCCCCGTCTCCCCCACCGGCGCGATAGCGAGTTCGAGCCGCAGCGCGCTCTTCGCGCCGCTCGCCCGCACGGCCTTCCAGAGATCGTCGGCGTCGCGCGGATCCTTCACCGGATACCAGAGCGCATAGACGCCCGTGCGCCACTTGACGCTGGCCGCCTCGAAGGCTTTCGCCAGCCGCGCGAACTCGTCGCGCGCCTCGTAGGGCGGATCGACCAGAACCAGGCCGCGCCGCTCGGGCGGCGGAGCGAAGGCGCCGAGCGCCGTCCAGCCGTCGAGATCGAGCGTCTTCACGCGCCGGTCGCGCGCAAACCGCGCCTTCAGCGCGGCGAAGGCGTCGGAATGCTTTTCGCAGAACACGAGCCTGTCGGAACGACGCGCGAGCCTTTGCGCGATGAGCGGCGAGCCGGGATAGACCAGCGGCCGGCCGTCGGCGTCGCAGGCGCCGACGATGTCGAGATAGGGAGCCAGAAGCATGGCGGCTTCGTTGTCGAGCGCCTTCGCCGCCGCAGGAATCCGATCCCCTCCCTTCGCGACGCCGACCAGGCGTCCGATTCCCTCCCGCCACTCCCCCGTCCGATCGACTTCTTCGCGCGAAAAATCATAGGCGCCTTCGCCGGCATGCGTGTCGATCACGCGATAGGGCGTCTCCTTGCGGTTGAGATAGAGGAGGATGCGCGTGAGCAGCGCATGTTTGAAGACGTCGGCGAAATTGCCGGCGTGGAAGATGTGCCGATAGTTCATGCCGTCTGTCGCGCAAAGACCTAAAGCGGCCCCGGCACGTCGATCTCGCGTGTCCGGCAGCTTGACCGGGCCACCTCCGGACAGGGGCGGAAGTCGCGCAGATCCTTGGACAGGCAGACGCGCACCTCCTGAAGCACGCCGGAGCGGCAGCCGACCGCCGCCATGCCCGGCCGCAGCCGCGGATTGGCGTCGCCAAAGGCGCGCAAGATGTCCTGCGGGCTCATCGACTGGTCTTGCCTGGCGCGGGCGAATTGCGCGGGAATCTCGACCATGTCGCGCGCGCGGCGCACGTCGCTGAAATAATCGGCCGGGCTCTTGCCGGAACAGGTCCCGTGCTTGCGCCACTCGTAGCGCGCGAGCCCGGCGTCGGGAAAAACGCCGCGCGCCTGCTCGAGCGCGACGGACGAAACCGGTCCGCCGCCGCAATCGGAGGGAAAGCCGCGTTCATATTGCGGCCACAGCCCGTGCACGACGAAGCCGAGGCCCGCGCCGCGCTCGCATTGCGCCTTGCCCTTGTCCGCGCCGCCGGTCGCGCAGAAGCCCGACGACCACGACAGCGCGAGGACGTAGAAATCGAAATCGCCGCCGCGGCTCGCCCCGCGCGGCCCGGGGCCGCTGCGGTCGCGATAGCGGTCGAACCGCTCGTCGTCGCGCCGCCCGCCGTCGTAGCCCGAACGCGGCGGCCGCTTGTCGGCGCAATTGTCGAGAATGCAGTCCGAGCGCTGCGCGAGCGCCGGCGCCGCGAGGCCCAGCGCGAGAGCGATCAGCGCGCCGCGCAAGACAAACCCGACGGACGAACAGGGTTTCATCGGGCTTCCATTCGCTTGCGGCGCCGATCGCGCCTCAGGGACGCGCGGCGCGACAATTCGCGCCATAGGCGAAATTGCGGTCGAGGCCGTCGACGCACCAATCGACGCCATAGCCCAGCACGCCGAGCCAGCCGAGATCGCTGGCGATGGCGTAGGTCACCTTGCGCGCCGCGCCGTCCGAGAAGATCGCGCGCGCCGTGCAGTAGCGGCGCGGGACGTAGTCGAGACCGTTGCTGCGGTAGCCGATCTCCGCGACGCTGTCGAAAGCCGCGATCGACAGGCCGGAATCCCAGTAATTCCATTCCCGCGACGCGAACCGCCCGGAAATGCGCGCGAGCACGGACGGGTCCGCACATCCCGGCATGTCCGGCGAAAGCGGCATGTGGCGCCGTTCGGCGGGCGTCATCGGCCGCGCGTCGGCCGCCGGCGCGAGGCCGAGCGCAAGACTTGCCGTCAGCGCCGCGAGAAACAGGCGTGAAATCATGGTCGCGTCATCCTCCGGCGCGCAGAAAATAGTCGGCGACGATGCGTCCGCCTCGCCGGTGCGTCAAGCCTGCGGGCGGCCTTCGCCTTCGTCGTGTCGAGATTCGCTGTATAGTGCGGCCATGGCTCGGTTGCGGCTCCCTTCGGTCCTGCCTCTCGCCGCTGCGGCGGGGCTCGTGGCCTGTGCGCTGGCGGGCGCGGCGCGCGCGCAGGATTCGGCGCAGTCCAACGCCTCCTTCTGGCTGCAGGAGCGCGCCCGCACAGAGCATACGCGGCCGGCGTTCCGGCAGGCGCCTCGAATCCGCCGCCTCGTGCCCAACAAGCAATTGGCGCGGCCGACCATCTGGCGGCGCCCGGAGACGCAGTCCGAGGAGCGCCAGACGACGCCTGCGGGCGTCGGGCCCGCGCCGATGCAAACGCCGACGACCGCGCCGGCGCTCGATCCGTCGGCGCCGCCGCTCGATCCTTCCGTGGCGAGGCCGGCCGAACCTGCGCCCGTGGGGGCGCCGCCGACAACCGCCGACGCCGCGCCGCAGAAC
>JBDHTL010000202.1:0-5207 GCA_039808645.1 Rhodoblastus sp.
ATTCAGGGTCTCGACGATGCGTTGAGGGACGCCAATCGGGACGACGCGATCCGTGTGATCATTCTCGAGGGCGCAGGAGACAGCTTCTGCGCCGGCTTCGATTTTTCCAACGGGCTGGAGCATTACGAGGGGATCAAGGAAGACAATTATGATCCGGGCATGGACGTCTACAACGTCGCCAATCCCTACACGAGCTATCTCGCGACGTTCATGGGCCTGTGGCGCGGTCTGAAGCCGACCATCGCCAAGGTTCATGGCTATTGTGTCGGCGGTGGTTCCGAACTTGCGCTCTGCGCGGACATTGTCGTCGCGTCGCACGACGCGCGCATCGGAACGCCGTATTCGCGCGTGTGGGGTTGTCACCTCACCGGCATGTGGGTCTATCGGCTCGGCCTCGCCAAGGCGAAATATTACGCGCTGACCGGCGAATGGATCAGCGGCAAGGAGGCCGCGGAAATCGAGCTCATCAACTTCTCCTATCCGCTCGAAGAACTCGACGACCGCGTCCAGGCGCTGGCCGAGAAGATGTCCAGAATTCCGCTGACGCAGCTGACGGCGATGAAGCTCGTCGTCAATCAGGCCTACGACAATATGGGACTTCAAAGCACACAGACGCTGGGGCCGATCCTCGACGGGATCATGCGCAACACGCCGGAAGGCCGCGCCTTCGTCCGCCACGCCCGCGACAATGGCGTCAAGAGCGCCGTGGCCGAACGGGACGGCCCATTTCGCGACTACAGCCAGGGGCCGGCCGAGGATCAGCCGCGCAAACGCGACCGGATCTCCTGACCTCGATCCGGGATCGCATGACGTGGAAACGTCGTGGTCGCAAGCACGCGCGCATTGCAATTTCAGTAGCGCGGATCGCAAGGCAGCGTGCAATCGTCGAGCGGACATTGCACGCGCGGCGCTCCGATGTCGTCGGACCCGCGACATCTGCCGGTCGCCCCGACTGTCGGCGCCGCGCGCCGGCAAGAATCAATGCGCGTCTGTTCTTGCGGCGCCAGGGAGAGGGCCTTGCGCGGGCGGCGGCGGACGGAATCTCCATCGGAAGATAAGCTCGAGGCCAGGGCGGCGTTCCGGACCGCTCGTTCGGACGGGATCGAGCGCATATCGGGACGAATTTTCGATATGCGTTCGGGGCGGGCGCGTTCTGAACTATCCTGCCGCCGGCCAACCGCTCGGAGTTCGAAGACAAGCTGCGATGACGCCTCCCACCCCGCCAGGCAACACGAACCGGCCGACCGGCAGGCGAACCGAGCCTCTTCGCGCTCTTCGTCCGCTGTCGCATTACGCGCTGCGCCGGAAGGGCCGGCTGGCGCTGGCGCTTGTCGCCCTTGCGGCGTCGGTCCTGGCCACGCTCGCGATTCCCTATGCGCTGCGGGGCGTGATCGACGCCGGCGGCGGCCGGGGGGCGATCAATGCGGCGTTCTGCTGGATGCTCGGCGCCGTCCTCGTCATCGCGCTGGCCGCCGCCGGCCGGTACTATCTCGTGACGACGCTCGGGGAGCGCGTCGCCGCCGATCTGCGCCGCGATCTGTTTGCGCATATCGTGCGCCTCGACGCCGCGTTCTTCGATCGCGCAATGTCCGGAGAGATCCTGTCGCGCCTGACGGCCGACATCTCCCAGATCAAGACGACCCTCAGCGCGACGGCCTCGATCGCGTTGCGCAACCTCGCCATGTTCATCGGCGCGACATGCATGACGATCGTGACCAACCCCAGGCTGGCGACCGTCGCGTTGATCGCGACGCCCGTGATCGTCGCGCCGCTCATCGCGATCGGACGGGCGCTGCGGCGACGCTCGCGACGGGCGCAGGGCGCGCTGGCCTCGGCTTCCGCGCTCGCGGTCGAGCAGCTCGCCGCGATCCGGACGATGCAGGCCTTCGGCGCGGAACGCGCCATGACCGCGCGTTTCTCGCGCGCGGTCCGCGACGCCCGCAAGGCGGCGAGCGGCCTTGTCGGACTTCAGTCGCTTCTGAACGGGCTTGCGATCTTTCTGGCGCTCGGCGGCGTGGTCGCGGTGCTGCGGCTCGGCGCGCAAGATGTTCTGGAAGGCGCGGCGACGGGCGGACAATTGTCGCAATTCGTCGTCTTCGCGCTGCTCGGCGGCACGTCGCTGAGCCAATTGTCCGAAGTCTGGAACGAGGTGTCCGCCAGCGCCGGCGCGGCGACCCGCATCGCCGAATTACTCGGAGAGCGGGCCCGCATCGCGGCGCCTGCCCGTCCGACGGCCCTGCATGCGCCGGTTCGCGGCGAAGTCCGGTTCGAGCGCGTAAGCTTCGCCTATCTCGACCAGGGACCGCGAGCGGCCGACGACCTGTCGTTCACGATCGCGCCGGGCGAGTATGTCGCCATCGTCGGCGCGTCCGGGTCCGGCAAGTCCACCATCATGCAATTGCTCGTGCGGTTCTACGATCCCGTCGACGGCGCCATCCGGCTCGACGGCGTCGACATCCGTTCGCTCGATCCGGCGGCGCTCCGCGCACAGATCGCGCTCGTGCCGCAAGAGCCGGTCGTCTTCGCGGCGAGCGTCGCCGAAAACATCGCCTACGGGCGGCCGGGCGCGTCGATGGCGGATATTCGCGCGGCCGCCCGGGCCGTGGCCGCCGACCGATTCATCGCGGAACTCGACGGCGGATATTCGGCCGTCTGCGGCGAGCGCGGCGCGACGCTCTCCGGCGGACAGCGGCAGCGGCTCGCCCTGGCGCGCGCGCTGCTGAAAGACGCGCCGGTCCTCGCGCTCGACGAGGCGACGTCGGCCCTCGACGCCGCGACCGAAGCGGAAATCCAGGCCTCGCTCGCCGTCGCACGGGGACATCGCACCATCCTCGTCGTCGCGCACCGGCTGGCGACGATCCGGGACGCCGACCGGATACTCGTGATGGACGCCGGCCGCATCGTCGAAACCGGACGACACGAAGCGCTTCTCGCCGCCGGCGGCGCCTATGCGCGGCTCGCCCGGACGCAAATCGAGACGGTCGGCTCGCAAGCGACGGCGACTCGCTGACCGAGGGCCGCACGAGGCGGCGTCCGGGCTCGATTCCGGCGATGTCGCGCCATTGTCGGGGCCCGCACGCTTGCGTTGCGCGTTCAAGTGCGCGAGCATTCCGCCGATGCGCGCGTCAAGTGGGCGAGAGGAAGCGAGCGACTGCGTTGAACGTCCTGAACCTCATGCCGCACGCCATCGCGGCCATCAATGCAGCGACGATACTCGTTCTTGCCTACGGCTACAGCCGCATACGCGCCGACGACCGCGCGGGCCACAGACGCGCCATGTACGGCGCCATCGCGCTCGGCGTGCTGTTCCTGATCGTCTATCTCAGCTATCACGCGCTGGCGGGCCTTGCGAAATTCGGCGGCGTCGGACAGGTCCGAATCGTCTATTTCACGATCCTGGCCACCCACATCGTCGTGGCCGCGATAGCCGCGCTCATCGTCCCCGTCGCCGTCATATTCGCCCTGCGCGGCCGGTTCGCCGTGCATCGGCGCATCGCGCGCTTCGCGCTGCCGATCTGGATGTTCGTGTCTTTTTCCGGCCTGATCGTCTACGCGATGACGATCCATCTGTACCCCTACAGGACGTAGCATTGCACGAGGCCGCGCGCCGATCGGACTCATGACGGCTAGTTTGACGCCGACAAGGTCTCGATCAGCCAGGTCGCCCAGACGGCCGGCGCCAGAAAGGATCCGAAGGGCAGGCGCTCCTGCCATTTCGGCGCGCCGCCGGTCAGCCGCGGCGCGACCAGAAAGATCGCGAGCGCCGACAGGGCGGCGATTTCGACCACGACCGGCAGCATCGTCCAGCCGATCCATGCGCCGCCGGCGGCGGCGAGCTTGACGTCGCCGAGCCCCAGTCCCTCGCGGCCGCGCACGCGGCCATAAATCGACCGGACGAGCAGCAGGGCGCCGCCGAACGCGACGCTGCGCGCGAGCGCATCCGCCACGGTGCTCCAGCGCTCGCCGCCGTCGGCCAGCGCCGCCGCCTGCGCGAGGCCGAGGCCGAAGATCGCGGAATTCATCCAGTCGGGGATGATCAGGTCCCGCCAGTCGACGATGGCGACGGACAGGATCAGGGCAAACAGCAAGGCGCCGAAGATCCCGGCCGTCCCCTGCGCGGCGAAAAGGCTCGCCGCGCATCCGAGGAGGAGAGCGGCGACCGTCCATGCCGGCGCGCCGCCGATCGACGGAATCAGGCGCGGTCGGCCATCGGTCAATGAATTAAGCGCGGGGTGCGCGCGGAAGCGGCGCCCGGCGGTTCGTCGGAGCGCACGCGCGTTCCACGCATCTTCGACCGGAGTTCGGCCGCGATGACGGAAGCCTCGACCGGATCGCGGATGATCTGCGGCTTGATGAAGACGATCAGCTCCGTCCGTCGGCCGCCCTTGGTCTGCTGCGAGAACACGTCGCCGATGACCGGGATCTGGTCCAGTACGGGAATGCCGTTGCGCCCGCGCGAATAGCTGTCGCTGATCAGGCCGGCGAGCAGCACGGTCTGCCCGCTCATCACGTTGATCGTGCTCTTCACCTTGCGTTCCGAAATGGTCGGCGTCAGCGTCTGCGTCGTGCCGTCGGAATTCGGCACCGAGCTGATCTCCTGCTCGACGTCGAGCGTCACGGCGCCGCTGGAGGTGATGCGCGGCAGCACGCGCAGGATGATGCCGGTATTCTTGTAGTCGACCGTGCTGACGACCGTATTGCTCGTGCTGAGAACGGTCGCATTGCCGGTCTGGACAGGCACCTGGTCGCCCACCTGCAGGGTCGCCGGCTGATTGTCCACGACCACCAGCGACGGGTTCGACAGCACCTTCACGTCGGTGTAGCCGTGCAGGGCGTTGATGATGAGGCGCGGCTGCGCCTGCGAGCCGACCAGGAAGTTGAACCCGGGAAAGGCCTGCGCGATCGGCGCGGTGATCGCCGTATTGACCAGAGATCCCCTGTCGGCCTTCAGTCCGACGTCGCTGCTCTGCAGGAAGAACTGGACGCCGTAGTTCAGCTTATCGTTGAGCGTCACTTCCGCGATCGTCAGTTCGATCGCGACCTGGCCGCGCGGCCGGTCGAGCTGGATCAGCGCGCGCTCGATCGTCTTGTAGTTCTGCTGGTTGGCGTAGATGAGGATCGCGTTGTTGGCGGAATCGGAGGTGATGCGCACGCCCGGCATCAGCGAGTTCTCATTGTCCCCGCCGGCGCCGCCGCCGCCCAGGCCG
>JBDHTL010000203.1:0-5157 GCA_039808645.1 Rhodoblastus sp.
GCCGCCTCGTGTCCGAGGATGATCGGCAATTTGCTCGGCCAGTCGCCGTTCATGACGTGCCAGTCGCTTTGGCAGAGGCCGGCGGCCTTCACCTTGACGCGAACCTCGCCGGATTGCGGCGGCGCCAGGTCGACATCGACGATCTGCATGGGAGCATTGATCTCGAACAGCACTGCGGCCTTCATGCGTCTAACGACCTGTCACGTGAGAACATCATGGCGCAGTTGGCTAACATCGACTTCCGGGTACCGATGTTGCTCCCCGGCGTCACGCTGAATACCAGCAAGACCGACTATCGCTTGATCAAGAAGCTCCGCCTGATCAAATTCGAAGGCAAGCGCTGGCAGACCATTCCGGAGTGAGCGCCCGCTTGCGTCTCAATGCGTAACTCCCGGCGCAACTGATCGCGGAGAACTCGGGTGTACCAGGAGTCGACGTTCGCTTGTGATTAGATTCCCGACGTTCATACGCTTTCGAACCAGCGACCGCTGTCAGACTGCAATCCGGCGTTCGAGTGACTGCGTCAACGGCGGCAAGCCAAGCTTGCCGCCGCCGTCGTTTCAGAGATCAATCTGCTCTGAAAGGACGAGCGCGTCGTCCACTTTGACGCCGAGGTATCGCACTGTGCTCTCGAGTTTCGTGTGCCCGAGCAGCAGCTGACAGGCCCGGATATTGCCGGTGCGCTTGTAGACGAGCGAAACTTTTGTTCGCCTCAGGCTGTGGGTCAGGCTCGCAATCGGCGCGCTGGAGCAACAGGTGCTTGCGCAATTCCTGATCGAAGCGGTGCTGCTGTCCACGCTCGGAGGCGCGACCGGCGTCCTCCTCGGCGCGGGGTTCGGGGCGGTGATGACGCTGGCGCTACAGACGCCGTTCGTATTCGATCTGCGCGTCGCTCTCCTGGCCTTCCTCTTTTCCTCGGCAATAGGCGTCGGCTTCGGCTATTTCCCCGCAAGACGCGCGGCGACGCTGGACCCCATTCACGCGCTACGCCACGAATAGGTCGGTAGGCGGAAAGCTGAGAGAGCCTTGCTGCTGCTAGCCTTGGAACCGTCACATGTTGGCGCGTGACCAATCACAGCGGCGTCGGTCCAGTGATGCACCTCAGACGAAGGCCGCCGCGATGGCCACCGCGAGCAACATTGCGGCAAGTCCGTTCAGCGCATGACGCAGCGGTCGCGACCCGTCGAGATCGAATGCCGCCAAGGCGAAGAGCGGCGCGGCGCACAAGCACGATGCGCCGAGGCCGCTGACGAAAGTGTCAAACCCGCCCATCAGCGGCTGTCGGCCGGGTGGGGGTGAGCAATCGAGGCCCAGCCTTCCTCGCATATGGCAGAGATCAGGCAGGCGGCCGCCACGACGCAGACGATGGCGAGCAGATCGCAAAATCGCGCGGCGTCCATGCCGGAAACCGGCGGAACTGTCGCAGCGAGCCACGGAAGTGCGGTCATGCGTCGCTCCTCTATTGGCGCGCGGTGGCGCTGGCCGATGAGATCAGCCGCGGATTGTCGCGGCCGGCGGCCATGTCGCGCGCAAGCCGCAGGAATCCGGCGGACGCGCGCGCCCAGTCGAGCGTCGGAAAGTCGGGCGGCGGCTGGCGGGTCGCCAGCGCCTGCCGCATCAGCGCGGCGAGCGCGCCATCGTCGAGCGGCGGGAAATAGCGCACGCTGTCGCCCGCGATCTCGCGGAAGATCGGAATGTCGCTGGCGATGACCGGCGCGCCGTAGTGGCGCGCTTCGATCAGCGGCAGGCCGAAACCCTCGCAGACGGACGGATAGACGAGCGCGGTCGCGCGCCGGTAGAGCGCGGCAAGTTCGGCATCGTCCGCGCCGTCGCGCCAGATCAGGCGCTTGCCGAATTCCGCATGGCCTTCGATGCGGCTGCGCAGCCAGTGCGCGTTCCAGCCGTAGCGCCCGACGAGCGTCAGCCGCGCATTCACGCCCTCGGCCCACAGCCGCTCCATCGCGTCGAGCGCGACGTTCCACGCCTTGCGCGGTTCGATCGTGCCGACGCCGAGAAACGACGGCGTGTCGTCGAAGGCAGGCGCCTCGGGCTCAACGGCGTCATGCGTGGCGAAATCCGCGCCGAGATGGCTCCAGCCGATGCGGAAGTTCGGATCGACGGCCAGATGCGCGTCGTAGATGTGGCGGCGCACGTCGTCCGCCACGCAGGCCGAGATCGCGATCACGCCGTCGACGCGCGCCAAGACCGTGTCGATCGTCGATTTGAAATAGCCGCGGAAATGCGGCGCGGAGAGACCGGGATAAAGGATCGGAATGAGATCGTAGACGATGAGGATGACCTTGGCGCCGCGGCGGCGCGCATTGTCGATCATGTCGAGCGCGGCGGGCATGACCGGCAGGTCGGCGAGCAGCAATATGTCGCCGGCCTCGATCGTCACATCGTCGGGCCAATCGCCGCGGAAGAAGCGCACGATGCGCTTGCCCGCCTGCACGATCGGAGCGCCCTCGCCGCTGACCGTAACGAATTCCGCGAGCTTGCGCGTCACGCGCTGTACGCCGGTGTGAAGGCCGTTGGAATGCGTGCGCGTCGCGTCGATGAGAATGCGCGGCGCGTTGATGGCTGGCGCCGCCGGTCCGGTCCACACGGCGCGCCTGTCGAGCCGCGGATGCGCGTCGGCCGTGCCGTCGTGCAGATGGCCGAGCCCGGCGAGCCGCGTCACGGTCCACCAGAGTTCCTTCACGCGCTGTTCGAGAAAGCCGAAGGCGCGGCCGGCCGCCGAGGACGTGACGACGAGTGGCTGCGCATCGGAGGTCTCGACGCGCACCCCGCCCTGCCCGCGCAAGAAATTGTCGAGCGCCTCGAGTTCGGAGGCCAGGCACGCGATCGTGTGCCGTTCGATGGCGTCGGCGCTCATGTCAAAGCCCGATCTTCTGGAAAGGCGCCGTGTCGGTCGCGGCGGCCCTCGGCTGACGCGCGGCCTGGTCGGCGCGCGAGGCCACCGCCGCGCCGTGATCGAGCGCGAGATGCAGCGACAGGAAGGCGACTGCGACGAGCGCGATCGCCGCCGCGCGCCGCAGGGCGCGGATCTGTGCGACCGCAAGAGAATTGCCGTTGGGGGCGAAGGATCGGACGGGGTGAGGCATGGACGGGCTCCGGGGCGAGTGCATTTGACGTGTAACTATTTCCCACATACGATCCAGATATGTGGGATTTTTACCCACGTCAAATTGGAGTGCATGAATTTACCCTTGAAAAATATAGCCGTGGGATTGCGACCCACACCAGTTCGCCCTATGAATGCCGCAATGGCCGAGGGTGATGACATCGCGCCGCAGGCCGATCGGCTGCACGGACCGCTCACGCGGCTCTTGCGGCCGCTCGTGCGCCTGCTGATCCGCGCCGGAATGACTTTTCCGGCGCTGGCCGATCTGTTGCGCGAGCTCTATGTCAATGTCGCCGAGCATGATTTCGCCCTGCCCGACAAGGAGCAGACAGACAGCCGCATCAGCCTTTTGACCGGCATTCACCGCAAGGAAGTGCGCAGGCTGCGTGGCGCCGGCGCGCCGGTGCGCGACGTGCCGAGTTCGGTGTCGCGCACCTCGCAGATCATCGCGCGCTGGTTCGCCTCGCCGCGCTTCTCCGACCGCAAGACCGGCCCCAAGGCCTTGCGTCGCGCGGGCGCACCCGGCCGCGGCCCGACCTTCGAGGAACTGGTGGAAAGCGTGACGCGCGACGTGCGTCCGCGCGCCGTGCTCGACGAGGCGCTCGGCCGCGAGCTCGTCGTCGTCGACGCCGACGGCAATATCGCGCTGACGCAGGCCGCCATCGCGCCAGGCGCCGGCGACGAGCGTCAGCTCCATTATTTCGGCCGCAATCTGCACGATCATATCGCCGCCGCCAGCGCCAACGTGCAGACGGCCGCGCCGCCCTTCATGGAGCGCGCGGTGCACTACGAGAGCCTGACCGAGGCGCAGGCGAAAAAACTCGAGGCGTTGTCGCGCGAGCTCGCCATGGACGCATTGCGCAAGGCGAACGAGGAAGCGCAGCGGGAGACGGAGAGCGGCGAAACGCAGGCGGGCGAAACCGGCGACTGGCGCTGGAATTTCGGTGTCTACGTGTTTCGGACGCGCGAGGGCGAACCGGGGAACGACGAGGACCAGACGAAGTGAACGCCCCTCGCAATCCCGCGCGCCGCATGTTCCTGCTCGCCGCCTCGGCGATCGCCGCGACGCTCGTGCGCCCCCGGCCTGCGGCCGCACAGCGCGGCGGCGACAACGGCATCGGCGGCACCGGCTATGCGCCGCCGACCGACGAACGCGACAATGGGCTCGGAGGCACGGGCGTGGTCGGCACGATCCGCCGCTTCGGCTCCATATATGTCAACGACGCGCGCATCGCCTATCCGCGCAACGCGCGCGTGACCATCGACGGCCGCCCCGCGCGCGCGAACGAATTGCGCATCGGCCATGTCGTGACGCTGATCGCCAGCGGCCCGGAGAATGCGCTGGCCACCCGCGCCATCGCCGTGACGCATGAAGTGATCGGCCCTGTCGAATCCGTTTCCGGCGGGCGCGCGAAAATATTGGGGCAGGACGTGATCCTGCCGAAGGGCGCGAAGACGAAGCCGGGGCAAACCGTCGCCGTGAGCGGCCTGCGCATGTCCGACCGGACCATCGTCGCGAGCCTGATCGAGAAGGCGCCTGCCGGCCGTGCGCTCGTCACCGGCCTTGTCGAGCGCGACGCGCGCGGCCAATTGATCGTCGGCGGCCTCGCTGTCGATGGCGTCGACGCCGAGTCGGTCGGTCAACGGATGCGCCTGACCGGCGCGCTGCAGGACGGCGTCTTCGCGACGCGCGACGTCGACGTCATCGCCGTCGCTCCCGCCGGCGCCAAGAAGCTGCTGCTGGAAGCCTATGCGCGCAGCAACGGCGCGGACGTGACGACGCCCGACGGCTTTTCCGCGGTTATCGCCAAGGGCGCCGAAATGCTCAACGGCGCGGCGCGCGTGGTCCTCAGCGCCGACCGCGACGACGACGGCGGCTGGACCGTCCGCGCCGCGCGCATGATCTCGAATGTCTCCCCTGGCGTTCCGCCGTCCACCCTGCCCGGCGCGCCGGGTGCGCCGGGCGCGGCGACGGGCCAGAACCTGCCGGGTTGGCCGGGCGGTCCGGGCGGCCCTCGCGGACCTGGCGGGGC
>JBDHTL010000204.1:0-5148 GCA_039808645.1 Rhodoblastus sp.
GCGCCCGCGCCCGCGCCGGCCGCTCCTCCCCCGCCGCCGCCGGCCAAGCCCGTCGACGAACTCGACGCGCTCGCCTCGCTGGAAGAGGAAATGGCCAAGCTGCTGGGGCGGCCGGGTCCCGGTCGGTAAGGACAGCCGACAAAACAAAGGGGCGGCCGAGAGGCCGCCCCTTCGATTCCCAAAAGCGCTTCGTCCGCTCAATCGTCGCGGTAGACGCGCTCGCGGCGCTCGTGGCGCTCCTGCGCCTCGATCGACAGGGTCGCGATCGGGCGGGCGTCGAGACGCTTGAGACCGATCGGTTCGCCCGTCTCCTCGCAATAGCCGTAGGAGCCGTCCTCGATCCGGTTGAGGGCCGAATCGATCTTGGCGATCAGCTTGCGCTGCCGGTCGCGGGCGCGCAGTTCGATCGCCCGGTCGGTTTCCGAGGACGCCCTGTCGGCGAGATCGGGGTGGTTTTCGCTTTCGTTCTGCAGCGCGGTCAGCGTTTCCCGGCTTTCGCGCAGAATATCGTCCTTCCAGACGAGCAGCTTGCGGCGGAAGTAATCCTTCTGCCGCTCGTTCATGAACGGCTCGTCTTCGGACGGCTTGTAGGTCTCGTCGATGTCGACTGCCATTGAAGGTCCGCTCCCAAACCCTTTGGACTAAAGTCGGGCGGCTTATACCGAGAGGTTTGCGACGACACAATGACCGCGAAACAGTTTTTGAAGGGTTGCGAACACAATACGCGTTGAAAATAACGAAGGTTCGCGCCAACCCCGGCGCAGCCGCGACCAAGCGTCTATTGTGGCGGTCGGCGGGCCAGTGCAGGATCGCGCGGCGGCCGAGCAAGGAACACCGGGCTTCTGCCCGCGGGGACCCTCCGACCCCCGGCCGCTACCCCATCGCCTTCTTCAGGTTCTCGTCGATCTTGTCGAGGAAGCCCGTGGTCGACAGCCAGCGCTGCTCCGGGCCGACCAGCAGGGCGAGGTCCTTGGTCATGAAGCCCGATTCCACCGTCTCGATGCAGACCTTCTCGAGCGTGTTGGTAAACAGCTTCAGCGCCGTGTTGTCGTCCAGCTTGGCGCGATGGGCGAGGCCCCGCGTCCAGGCGAAGATCGAGGCGATCGAATTGGTCGAGGTCTCGTGGCCCTTCTGGTGCTCGCGGTAGTGGCGCGTCACCGTGCCATGCGCGGCCTCGGCCTCCACCGTCCTGCCGTCCGGCGTCATCAGCACCGAGGTCATCAGGCCGAGCGACCCGAAGCCCTGCGCCACCGTGTCGGACTGCACGTCGCCATCGTAGTTCTTGCAGGCCCAGACATAGCCGCCCGACCATTTCAGCGAGGAGGCGACCATGTCGTCGATCAGCCGGTGCTCGTACCAGATCTTGGCCTCCTTGAAGCGGTCGGCGAATTCGGCCTGGAAAATCTCCTCGAACAGATCCTTGAAGCGCCCGTCATAGGCCTTGATGATCGTGTTCTTGGTCGACAGGTACAGCGGCCATTTGCGCTGCAGCGCGTAATTCATCGAGGCGCGCGCGAAATCGCGGATCGAATCGTCCAGATTGTACATGGACATGGCGACGCCGGCGGACGGGAACTGGAAGACCTCGCGCTCGATCACCTGCCCGTCGTCCCCGACGAATTTCAGGGTCAGCTTGCCCTTGCCGGGCACGCGGAAATCGGTGGCGCGATACTGGTCGCCATAGGCGTGGCGGCCGACCACGATCGGCTGCGTCCAGCCGGGCACGAGGCGCGGCACGTTGCGGCAGATGATGGGTTCGCGAAAGATCGTGCCGCCGAGGATGTTGCGGATCGTGCCGTTCGGCGACTTCCACATTTCCTTGAGGTTGAACTCCTTCACGCGCGCCTCGTCGGGCGTGATCGTCGCGCATTTCACCGCGACGCCGTATGTCTTCGTCGCTTCGGCGGCGTCGATGGTGATCTGGTCGTTCGTCTCGTCGCGCTTCTGCACGGAGAGGTCGAAATATTTGAGGTCGATGTCGAGATAGGGATGGATCAGCTTGTCCTTGATGAAGGCCCAGATGATCCGGGTCATCTCGTCGCCGTCCATCTCGACGACCGGATTGGCGACCTTGATCTTGCTCATCTATCGAACCCCGTAGCGCAAATGGACCGCGAGCCTTCAGGCTCGCCCTGTCCGATGCGAGCCTGAAGGCTCGCGGTCCATGTCCGAGGCGCCTATAACATTTCGCACTGCAACAAGCCTAGTCAGGCTTTTGGATCAGGCGCCCGTTTGTACGGCGCCGCCCTCCCGTGCAAAGGCCTTGGCCAGCGCCTCCTCTTTCATGCGGCGCGCGGCGGGGAAACAACACGATTCCGGCGGATGGATTGCCTCGTCGCTTCGCTCTTCGCGCAGCAATGACGAGGCGGCTTAAGTCCGACGGTTTCGCCGGCGTTCAGCGTCGCGCTCGAGAGCATGACGGCGGGCGTCCTGACCCTACGCCAGCCACGTCACCTTGCCAGAGCCCACATCCTCCATCGCGCCGGCGATCTTCAACTGCTTGGCCTGCACAAGATCGCCAATGATCTTCGATCGCTTCGTCAGGTTCGCCATCGTCAGTCGCACGTTCGCCTCGGCGACCTTTTGCACCAGCGCGTCATTGTGCGAGTCGCGATGTCCGTCCGCGGGCGTGAGCGTCTTCAGCGCAGGATCGAAATTCTTGAGCAGCGCGGTGATGTTGCCGAGCTTGACGCCGTCGACCGCGCTCTTGATCGCGCCGCACTTGTTGTGCCCGAGCACCACGATCGCCCGCGCGCCCGCGACCTTGGTGGCGTATTCGAGGCTGCCGAGGATGTCGGTGTTCGCGAAATTGCCGGCGACGCGCGCGACGAATATGTCGCCGATCGCCTGATCGAAGACATATTCCGGCGGCGTGCGGGAGTCGATGCAGCTGATGACCGCCGCGATCGGCGCCTGTCCGGCTGAAGCGCTCTTGAACAGGCGGTTCATGTCGCAATTGATCGAACCGCCGGCGATCATGCGCTCGTTGCCCTCTTTCAACGTCTGGATCGCGTTGTCGGGGCTCATCTCCTTCTGGCGTTCCGGCGTCGAGAAGGCGCAGGCGACCTGCGCGCGCGCGCCCGTGACGGCGAATGACCCGGCGGCCGCCGCGCATCCACAGAAGAACCTGCGTGAAATCATCGTTCCCTCCAGGCGTGCGGCACTCTTGCGGTCCGCTAAGGCTCAGTCTCAGCTATTTTCGCCGGAACCGCAACGGAAACTCACGCCGGAAACGGATCGGGCCCCGGCGTTTCCGCCGGGGCCCGCGAACTCTGCATCGACGACGAGCGACGCCTCACAGCGCCTTCAACGCCGCATTCAGCGTCGCGCTCGGGCGCAGCGCGGCGCTCGTCTTGGCGAAGTCCGGCGCGTAATAGCCGCCCGTATCCACCGGCTTGCCCTGCGCGCCGATCAGTTCGGCGTTGATCTTCGCCTCGTTCGCGGTCAGCGTATCGGCCAGCGGCTTGAATTTCGCCGCCAGTTCCTTGTCCTTGGTCTGCGCGGCCAGAGCCTGCGCCCAGTAGAGGGCGAGGTAGAAATGGCTGCCGCGATTGTCGATCTGCCCGACTTTTCGCGCCGGAGACTTGTTGAACTCCAGGATCTTGCCGTTCGCCTCGTCCAGCGTCTCGGCCAGCACCTGCGCCTTCGCATTGCCGGTCGTCTGCGCGAGATGCTCGAGCGACACGCCGAGCGCCAAAAACTCGCCGAGCGAATCCCAGCGCAGGTAGCCCTCCTCGTTGAACTGCTGCACATGCTTGGGCGCGGAGCCGCCCGCGCCCGTCTCGAACAGGCCGCCGCCCGCCATCAACGGCACGATCGACAGCATCTTGGCGGACGTGCCGAGCTCCATGATCGGGAAGAGATCGGTGAGGTAGTCGCGCAGCACGTTGCCGGTGACGGAAATCGTGTCCTGCCCCTTGCGGATGCGCTCGAGCGAGACCTTCATCGCCTCGACCGGGCTGAGGATGCGGATGTCGAGCCCCTTGGTGTCGTGGTCCTTCAGATAGGCTTCCACCTTGGCGATGATCTGCGCGTCATGCGCGCGCGCCTTGTCGAGCCAGAAGACGGCCGGCGTGTTGGACAGGCGCGCGCGACGGACCGCAAGGCCGACCCAGTCGCGGATGGGCGCGTCCTTGACCGAGCACATGCGGAAGATGTCGCCCTGCTCCACCGGGCGCTCCAGCAGGACCTTGCCGCTGTCGTCGACGACGCGCACCACGCCGGCGGCGGGGATTTCGAACGTCTTGTCGTGCGAGCCGTATTCCTCGGCCTTCTGCGCCATCAGGCCGACGTTGGGCACCGAGCCCATGGTCTTGGGATCGAAGGCGCCGTTCTTCTTGCAGTCCTCGATCACCGCCTCGTACATCGCGGCGTAGCAGCGGTCGGGGATCGTCGCCTTCACATCCTGCAGCTTGTTGTCGGCGTTCCACATCTTGCCGGAATCGCGGATCATCGCGGGCATCGAGGCGTCGACGATCACGTCCGACGGCACATGCAGGTTGGTGATGCCCTTGTCGGAATTCACCATGGCGAGGCCGGGCTGCCTGGCGTAGACGGCCTGAATGTCGGCTTCGATCGCCTTGCGCTCCGCCTCCGGCAGCGACGCGATCTTGGCGAGGAGATCGCCAAAGCCGTTGTTGAAATTCACGCCGAGCTTCTTGAAGGTCTCGCCGTGCTTGGCGACGAGGTCTGCGAAATAGACCGAAACGCAATGGCCGAACATGATGGGGTCGGAGACCTTCATCATCGTCGCCTTGAGATGAAGCGAGAACAGGATGCCCTTCGCCTTGGCGTCGGCGATCTGCTCGTCGTAGAAGGCGCGCAGGGCCTTGGCGCTCATCGTGGCGGCGTCGATCACCTCGCCCGCGTCCAGCGCGGTCTTGGCCTTGAGAACCGTGGTCTTGCCGTCGGCGCCGGCGAGCTCGATGCGAACGTTGGTCGCGGCGGGCACGGTGGTCGACACTTCCGAGCCGTAGAAATCGCCGCCCGCCATATGCGCGACATGCGACTTCGAATCCGCCGACCACGCGCCCATCTTGTGCGGGTTGTTGCGGGCGTATTGCTTGACGGCGCCGGCGGCGCGGCGGTCCGAATTGCCCTCGCGCAGCACGGGGTTCACGGCCGAGCCCAGCACCTTGGCGTAGCGCG
>JBDHTL010000205.1:0-5125 GCA_039808645.1 Rhodoblastus sp.
GCCGCCGCGTCTTCCGCTTGCCCGCGCGCCGCTTCGGCAGCGGTCGCCGCGTCGGATGCCTCATTGGCGCCGCGCGCGTCGAGCCAGAGATCCCAATCCGCGCTCGACACAACGCCGTCGAAGCCGAAGGCCGGCTCCTGCGTCGTTGTCGTGTTCGCGTGCCAGATGCAATTCAGATGCGCGACAACGCTGTGGCGCGGATACGCGCGCGCCGTCCACTCCGCGTAGGGATAGAGGCCCGGATAGCCCCGCGGTCCCCGCGCGAGCGGGCCGGTCAGAAGATCGGTCATCTAGGATTTCCTCGGCCAGGTCGGATCGGCGGCAAGCACGATCGAGACCGCCGCCACGTCCTGCGCGTGCGGCGCGTCCTCTTTCAGCAGCGCGCCGGCATAGGTTCCGACGCGGCCCTGTTGCAGCCGCCAATGGGCGTAGAAGGTGAAGGTGACGATGCAGAGTCCTGCGTCGTCGGGATCGCTGACCTCGCAGCCGATCCGGCGATCGGCGCCGGCATCGGATGTGAAGTCGAGCACGTCGGACGGATCGTCGGCGCTAGCGAGCGTCGCGCGCCAGGACACGCCGGCGAAATCTTCCGGATCGCCCGCGTAGGCGAAATCGACAGCGAAGTCGATGTCCTCGACATTGCGGAACGACTGCTGGATCGCGGGAAGAGCCATCAGGAAGCCCTGCGCAGCGAGAGGAGGCAAATCCTGTCGAGAGTTCCGCCGGCACCGCTCAACTGACCGGGGCTGACCAGCACGAGGCTGCGCAGGACTTTGAATGTCCATGCGTCAGGGATAGATGCGGAGTCGAGCGATCCGATAAGCTTCGGATCGACAACCAGGGGCATGAACGACTTCAGTTGAGCCCAAGATTTGGTCTGGCCTTCGGCTATGGTCGGCCCGGAGATCGCGCTGTCGAAAAAGTACGTGAACTCCCAGGATGAGCCGATGCCATAAAGTGAGGCGGGGTCGCCGGGATCGCCCTTCGCCCCCGGCGCGCCTTGAACGCCCTGCAAGCCGCGAAGGCCCTGCGGTCCCTGCGGTCCCTGCGCACCCGCAGGCCCCTGTGCGCCTGCCGGTCCCTGCGGCCCCTGCGGGCCGCGATCGCCATCGTCGCCCTTCGGTCCCTGCGGCCCGGCGGGGCCGGCCGGCCAATTGTTGAAAATCACGATCGGGCCGGTATCCGACACCGTGAGCGGGATGACGAGATCGATCGACGTGCTCTGGCCGTCGGTCCCGACCGTCTTCGGGAGCTCCGTCGTGCCGGCGATCATGATGGCGCCGTGCTCGTCCTTGACCACGACCTCGCGCACCACGAACGGGCCGATCGGCACGCCGCCCGGCGTCACGTCGGGGATCGGGCACTCGATGTTGACCTGCTTGTTGTTGGTCGCATCGACTTCAACCGCCGCGACGGGGGCCGAATAGACCTGGTGCACGAGGCCGCCGACCGGCAGCGCCGGCACGACGCCGTTGCCGTCGCCGACGGCAAAGGACGTGAAGACGATCTTCGGCCCGCCGGCGCTCTCGGCGGCGAACCGCGCCTTGAAGGCGTCCGTGACGACAAATCCGAAGCTCATAGCTGCTCCAATTTCGCGGTGATTGTGACGATGGCGCCGACGCCGACGCGCGGAACGACCTGGACGCGAACCTTGCCGTCGATCGGCCTCGGCATGGCCTTGATGCGGACTTGCACGCCGACCGAAACGACGGCCGTTGCCGGTTCAGGACGCGCCTCGAAGCGGATCGATGGCCAGTCGCGCACGTTCTTGCGCATCAGAGCGGCGCGCAGGATCGTCGTCAGATTGGTCGGCGGCGCCGGATGGCCGGGGCCGACGGGAAAGACAATGACGAAGTCCGGCCACTCCGCGCCGCGGACCTCGAAAAAGTCGCGGATCGTGATGTCGCTGCGCCCGACGTCGAGACCGATTTCCTTTTCGAGCGCTTCCGGCGAGCCGTAGGACAGGTGATCGGCAAACGACGAGTCGATGCGCGCGCGCAAGACGCCGACATTCGCGCTCGTCTTGTGGACCGAGCGTTCCCAGGCCAGATGCCCGAGCAATTGGGTCGGCGCGCTCGCGCCGCGACGCGCGTCGCGGATGACTTGCGTCGGCGCGTCGAGCAGCCGCGCGCTGGTCTGCGACTGCGCGCGCTCGAACGCCGTGGCGTTGCCGGGCAGCAGATCGTCAGGCGCCGCCGAGGTGACCGTGCCCTCGCTCATGCCCATCTCCACGCCAGATCGATGCCGGTGAGGATCGGCGCCTCGAACGGACCGCCGCCGACGGGGCCGGAGGGCGCGACGAGATCGACATCGACAACGAGGCCAGGTTCTGCCGCCATCAGCGCCGCGAAATAACCGCCGCGCGTCGCTTCCACGCCGATGACGCGCGTCGCCGCGCCATAGGCGGCCGCGCGCTTGCGCGCCTCGGCGAGCATCGCATCGGGATCGGAGCCGCGTTTCAGTTCGAGCGTCGCCTGCACGACGTAGGGTTTGAGCGTCGCCTGCACGACATTGACGAGATCGTTCACCTTGCGCCGCGCGCGGTCGCCGCAATAAGCCTGCACGCGCGCGATCAGCGAGCCGGACACAGCGCCTGTGCGCGCCGCGCCGAGCAGCGCGATCCGCACTTCGCCCTTGCGCATGTCGCGCACGGCCTTGGCACCGTAGAGCGATGTCTCGTGGACCTCGTAGCCGCCGACCGCGACATCGGCGATCTCGACCGGCGCGACGGACAATGCTTGGTAGGCGTAGCCGCCGTAGGAACCGCCGATCGACAGATTTTCCCAGGCGAGTTGCGCCCGCCGACGCAGCGAAGCGTCGGTCTCGCCGGCAGCGCGCGCGGTGAGATATTCGGCGGCGCGGTCGGTCAGATCGTTCTTCACCGCGCTCGCGAGATAGGTGGCGCGCACGGCCTCGTTGATGCGCTGGCGGATCAGGCCCTCGCGATCCGTGTCCACCTCTTGCAGGATCTTCGCCGGATCGCTTTCGAGCTTGTCGACATCGTAGGTAGGCAGCGTCGGGTCGATCGCCTGCTTCGCCGCCCAGCGCGCGAGATAGTCCTGCATGCGCGCGGCAAGGATCGCGTCGAACGTCCAGGTCTCGATCGCATCGGGCAGCGGCAGCGCCGAATAGTCGATCTGGTCGAAGCGGCTCATGCGTCCACCCCGCTCGCCACCTGCGTCAGCGACGCGAGCAGCGGTACGGCGACCGACATGTCGGGCACGACGACCGAGTAATCGCCAAGATGGCCGTTCGGGTAGAAATCGCCGCGCGGCCGGAAGCCGGCGACGCCGTCCTTGCCGAGGCGCATGACCTCGACGCGGCGTAGCCGGAAGCCGGGCTCCCATTTGCGCAGCGCCTCGGCGATCGCGACATAATGATCCATGATCGACCCGGCCGCCTGCGGCCGGTCGACCAGCGCGGGCGCGTTCGAGCCGAAGGACCGCGCCAGCGTGCGCGAGCCGATCGCCGTCTCGACGATGGTCAGGATCGACTGGGCGCAATGCGCCCAGCCCTGCAGAACCTTCCCCGTGCGGCGATCGATGCCCGTGCGCATGATCAGGCGGCCTTGTCCCCGGCGTCGCCCTTCGACTTCTTGGCCGGCGCGGCGTTCGGCGCGTCGCAGCGCGCCACGACGCCTTCCATCTCGTCGAAGGCCATCGCGCTGTCGGGCGCCTCGAACTTGTCGCCCGTCGCGCGGCGCTTGCCGTAAATCAGGCCGCCGTGCGCGCGTTCCTGTTTCACTTCCCACCAGGCCATGTTCGCCTCCTTCAGGCCCGGCAACGCGAGTTCTGCGAGTTCGGCGGTGGAGAGCCAGTCGCGCATCAGCGATGGCCCCGCAACTCGGATATGATCTGTTCTTCCAGCTGCTCGCTGAGGCGCTGGTACTTCACCACCATCTCCTCCTTGTCCTCCGCGAATGACGCGGCGCACCGTATGCGCGCGAAGGCGACCGCCGCGCGCACGTCCGCCCATTCGTCCGATGTAAGGGAGACGCGGATTTTCCGCTCACCGGCCTCGCGCATCAGCGGGCGACCTTTTCGACGGTCGGCTCGCCGGCCTTGCGGATGATGATCTCGGCGTCCTCGCACGATGTATCGAGGCGCACGAACACGCTCATGCTCAGGCGGCCTGTCTCGCTTTCAACAAGCATCGTGCCGGCGGTGAACGTCGCGCTGTCGACGTTGTCTTCGTTCATCGTGATCGTGATTTTCGTCGCCATCAGACGGGCTCCCACACGACGAAGCGGCTCATTCCGCAATTGGTCTTGATCGTTCGGCCGGTGCGGCGCGCGAGGCCGCGGTTGCGCAGATGCACGAGGTGCGCGGCCGCGAGATGCAGCGGCATGTCGAGCTCGTCCGCGATGTCCTGCGACGTGTTGCAACCGGCCTTGAGCAGCGCATGGACGCGCTCGTAGATCTTGGGGCGCACGGGCAATTGCGCGCGCAGGCGGTCGATCTCGGCTTTGAGCTCGGCGATGCGGGCGCGCGTGGCGCGTTCGGCTGCGGCGTCCATCAGGCGGCCTTCTCGGCTTCGGGAGCGACGGGCTGCGGCGGCTTCGGGCTCCAGAAACCGTCGAGGCGGAAGGTGAGCTGATTGCCGCTGCAATTGACGTAGGCGCGGCGCCGGCAGAGGCGGCCGTTGATCTCGAACACGACCTCGACCTCGCCAGCCGAGACGAACTCGATACGCTTGATGAGGGCGAGAATCGGCGTCATGCAGCGCTCCCGACCGTCCCGGCGAAGCGCGCTTCGAGCAGCGCGTCGAGCGCCGCGACGGCGACCGTCGTCATGTTCCAGCCTGGCCGTCCGTGGCCGTGCGTGGATTCGATCTCGATACCGAGCGGGACGATCAGCCTGCGCAGCTTGGAGATGTGCACATGCACCAGGTGGTAGCTGACCTTGCGGCCCGCGAAGATCGCCGCCTCGATTTCCGAGCTCAGGACGCGCCGCGGCGCGGCGTCGCGAAGCAACGCGAGCACGCGCGCCTGGGTCGGCGTGATGCCGAGCGTTTCGCTCATCATCACGGGGCTGCGGCGCATCAGGACGAGCAGCGTCTGCAATTCGTCGACGCGCGCCTGCAGCGCGGCTTCGCGGGCGGCGTCCATCACGCGCCCCCCTTCGGC
>JBDHTL010000206.1:0-5108 GCA_039808645.1 Rhodoblastus sp.
CGACGTAGTCGATCGTCGGCTCGAACGAGGCCGGCGTCGCGCCGCCGGTGATGTCGTTGGCGATCTCGTCGAGCGTGTAGCCGATGGCGAGCTTGGCGGCGACCTTGGCGATCGGGAAGCCGGTCGCCTTCGAGGCGAGCGCGGACGACCGCGACACGCGCGGGTTCATCTCGATCACGATCATGCGGCCCGTCGCGGGATCGATGGCGAACTGCACGTTCGACCCGCCCGTCTCCACGCCGATCTCGCGCAACACCGCCAGCGAGGCGTTGCGCATGATCTGGTATTCCTTGTCGGTCAGCGTCAGCGCCGGCGCCACCGTGATCGAATCGCCGGTGTGCACGCCCATCGGATCGATGTTCTCGATCGAGCAGACGATGATGCAATTGTCCGCCTTGTCGCGGACGACCTCCATTTCATATTCTTTCCAGCCGAGCACGCTCTCCTCGATGAGCACCTCGTTGGTGGGCGAGGCGTCGATGCCGCGCTCGACGATGTCGATGAATTCCGCCTTGTTGTAGGCGATGCCGCCGCCCGTGCCGCCGAGCGTGAAGGACGGCCTGATGATCGCCGGCAGGCCGATGTCGTCCAGCGCCTCCAGCGCCTGGCTCAGCGTCTTGATGTGATGCGAGCGCGGCGTGTCCAAGCCGATCCTGGTCATCGCCTCGCGAAACAGTTCGCGGTCTTCGGCCTTGTCGATGGCTTCCGCCGTGGCGCCGATCATCTCGACGTCGAACTTGTCCAGCGTCCCCATCTTCTTCAGCGACAGCGCGCAATTGAGCGCGGTCTGCCCGCCCATGGTCGGCAGCAGCGCGAAGCCGCCGGGCGCGGCATAGCGCTCCTTCTCGATGATCTTGGCGACGACTTCCGGCGTGATCGGCTCGACATAGGTGCGGTCGGCCATGTCGGGGTCGGTCATGATCGTGGCCGGGTTCGAATTGACCAGCACGATCCGGTAGCCCTCGGCGCGCAGGGTCTTGCAGGCCTGCGTGCCGGAATAGTCGAATTCGCAGGCCTGGCCGATGACGATCGGGCCCGCGCCGATGATCATGATGGTCGAGATGTCGGTTCTTTTCGGCATGGCGTCCTGCAGCGGGTGGTCTTTTGCGCATCAAATTCGTCCGAAAAGTCTGCAACTTTTCGGTTTGATGCGTAGAAGTCCACACCCATAAAAAAAGGCCGCATCGCCGGCCTTCGCGCCGGAACGCGTCCTTGGAATGTCTGGCCGGGCGCGCCCGGCGAAGCGCGCCCTGATTAGCCGAGAATGGTGTGCATGTGAACCCCTCATCCTGCGGCGATAGGCGCCTTGCGGTGGACAAGCCGCGCGGGCCAAATGCGGCGGATTCGACGCAAACTGGAGCATACATGGCCCTGCCCCGCCTCGCCTTTCCCCTTCTCGCGCTCTGCGCGGCCGCGACGCCGGCCGCAGCCATCGACAAGGGCCAGGTGCAGGACCTGATGGTGCAATGCGCCGCCTGCCACGGCGCCGACGGTATCGCGCGCGAGGTCGACGTGCCCAATCTCGCCGGCCAGCACGACGTCTACCTCTACAACCAGCTGAAGGCCTTCAAGTCCGGCGCGCGAAAGCACAAGGAAATGCGCTACCTCGGCCGCCACATGAGCGACGAGGAAATGCAGGCGATCGCGGAATATTATGCGAGTTTGCCGAAGTAGGGGGCGCCCTCCTTCCCCTTTACGGGGAGGGTGTCGCCGCAGGCGACGGGTGGGGCCCGCCGCTCAGCGGCGGCTCGCTCGTTCAATGGCAAACAGTGCAGCGCGGCTTGAGCCCCCTCCGGCCGCTCCGCGGCTGCCTCCCACATAAAGGGGAGGAGAGCGCACCGGCCTCCGCCTCTCACCAACCGCCTTCCGGCATCCCGCCGGCCCCATACTTCCGGTACACCGGCTCCGGCCGCTTCCGCGCCGCCTCGCGCTTGTTCCGCCGGGCGTCGCGCGCCAGCGCCTCGACGCTTTTCTCGAGATCGTCGTAGACGGCGAAGCGCTTGGCCTGCATGCGCTCCATCCGGGCGACGGCGCGTGACAATTGGTCGATGACGGCCGCCCGCCGGCGCCTGTCCTCGAAGCTCACCCTGCCCCGCTCGGCGGCCAGCGCATCGAGTTCGGCCCGCGCGGCGAAGGCGACGTCGCGCGCCAGATCATATTTGTTGGGCGGCGGTCCCTTGCGGCGGCGTTTGGGCGGCTCGGCCTGCACTTGCGCGAAAAGATCGCGGCGCGCGTCGGTCGGCGTGACCTGCGCGGAGCGGCGCGGCCAGTCCATTTCCGCGATCCAGCGCAGCAGCGTCGACACGGGAACGCCGAAGGCGTTCGCCACATGCGTCAGCGGCGTCGCGCGGTCGTAATAGAGATCGCGCATCCGGATCATGTCGGCTTCGGTGAAGGGACGCTTGGTGCGCGGGCGGCGGGTGAGGGCGGGGGCGGGGGCGGGAGACATTGGGATTATTATCCCAGATATTACTACACGGCAAGCCTAATGTCGCTTCTTTGCTAGGCGCTGACACGTCCTTGAGAAAAATGTAAGATTTTCGATCCGCAACCGAGTCTGACTCAATGGACAAAAGATATCAAGTATTCATCAGCTCAACATTCAGCGACCTCCAAGTTGAAAGACAAGAAATATTGCAAGCATTATTAGAACTCGACTGCATCCCGAGTGGGATGGAATTATTCCCCGCCGCAAACGAAGATCAATTGAGCCTTATTCGTAAAGTAATATCCGACTGCGATTATTATATAGTGATAATTGCTGGAAAATATGGATCTATCGGCCCTGAAGGCTTGAGTTATACTGAAATGGAATACAGATACGCCATCGAAGCGGGAAAACCGCTTATTGCGTTCATTCATAGAAATATACAATCGCTTCCAGGAAATAAACTTGAGGAAAACGATGAAGCTCGCAAGAAATTAGCAACCTTTATGGAGCTTGCAAAGAAAAAAATGGTCAAATTTTGGGATAGCCCACAAGAACTAGGATCTGTGGTAAGCCGCAGCCTAATACAGCTTATTAAAAATAATCCAATGCCAGGATGGGTTCGAGCGGATAATTTACCATCAGAAAGCGCCGCTCAAGAAATACTGAAACTTCGCAACACGATAGACTCTCTTCGGGCAAGCGCGGCTGAAAGATCCCAAGGCAATACCCATAGAATTGAACGGCTAGCACAGGGTGATGAATTATTCAAAGTCGAATGTCTTGTTATATATAATATAACCGGTGGATATCAATGGGAAACAAAGAGAGTCAGATATATCGTGAAAACGATCTGGAACTCAGCTTTTTCGGCAATATTACCATCGCTGATCGACGAGGCGAGCGAACATACGATGAAATCGAAGATAGATTCTTTTGCACAGAAAGAATTTTCGTTAACAATCGCTGAAAGTGAATATTTTAAAGGAAAAACTATCCAATCTGTTGAATTTAGTCCTGAGTCATTTGATACTCTTAAGGTACAGATGGCGGCATTGGGCATAATCGAGAAAAGCTCAAAGCCACGAAGTTTAAAAAATAGCGGGACTTATTGGTCTCTTACGCCTCTTGGTGAAAAACTAATGTATGAACTTCGTGCGATTAGGAGAGATTTAATAACGGATCAGCCAGATAGTCCCTTGGTGGCGGACGCTTCACAAAAACAATAGTTGCCGCAGCACGGTGGCTCAGCCGTTCGATCCCGCCCTCTGTTAGCAAATCGAGGCGGCGGAAAGGTCCGCCACAGCTGGAATTGGGAAGGCGCGCCCTCTCCCCGCCCGCGGGGAGGTAGAGATGCCGACCCCCTACCCCCGCCTCTTCCCCTTGAACGCCCGCGTCCCGCCCTTGCCCGCCATCGACCTCGGCAGCGGGCGGGCTTCGCCGCCGCCGAAATTGTGCGGGCCCATGTCGGAATCGGTGGGTTTTCTTGCCCGGCTCTCGAAGATCGGCTCGGCCCCCTCCCGGCCTTCGGCCTCCCTCCCCCGCTTCTTGTCGAAGTCGGCAACAGCCGACTTCGAGCGTGCGGGAGAGGGGGAACTCGCCGGCAGATTCGCCGCGCTGCCATACTTCCGTTTGCCCGCAAACCGCCCGGCTTCGTCCTCAACATCTGCTTGCCGCGCCATCGGGTCTTCCGCCAGCAGCAGTTCGGTCGCCTCCAGCCGCTTGATCTCGTCGCGGAGCCGGGCGGCTTCCTCGAATTCGAGATTGGCGGCGGCCTCGCGCATGCGCTTTTCGAGGTCCTGCAGCGTGACGCGCAGATTGTGCCCGACCAGCGGTTGCGCGGCGAGGCCGGCGTCGACCGTCACGTGGTCCTGCTCGTAGACGGAGCCCAGAATGTCGGCGATGCCGCGCTTGATCGAGGCCGGCGTGATGCCGTGCTCCTTGTTGTAGGCCATCTGCTTTTCGCGGCGGCGCGTCGTCTCGGCGATGGCGCGCTGCATGGAGCCGGTCTCGTGGTCGGCATAGAGGATCACGCGCCCGTCGACGTTGCGCGCGGCGCGGCCGATAGTCTGCACCAGAGACGTTTCGGAGCGCAGAAAACCTTCCTTGTCGGCGTCGAGAATGGCGACGAGCCCGCATTCGGGAATATCCAGGCCCTCGCGCAGAAGATTGATGCCGACGAGCACGTCGAAGGCGCCCAACCGGAGGTCTCGGATGATCTCGATGCGCTCGATCGTGTCGATGTCGGAGTGCATGTAGCGCACGCGAATACCGTTCTCGTGCAGATATTCGGTGAGGTCTTCCGCCATGCGCTTGGTGAGCGTGGTGACGAGCGTGCGATAACCGGCCTGCGTGACGCTGCGGATTTCGCCAAGGAGATCGTCGACCTGCGTTCGCGCAGGCCGGACCTCGACCGGCGGGTCGATCAGGCCGGTCGGACGAATGACCTGCTCGACGAACACGCCGCCGGTCTTCTCCATTTCCCAGGAGCCGGGCGTGGCCGAGACATGCACGGTCTGCGGCCGCATCGCCTCCCATTCCTCGAAGCGCAGCGGGCGATTGTCGAGGCAGGAGGGCAGGCGGAAGCCGTATTCCGCCAAGGTGGCTTTGCGGCGAAAGTCGCCGCGATACATGCCGCCGATCTGCGGCACGGTGACGTGGCTCTCGTCGGTGAAGACGA
>JBDHTL010000207.1:0-5102 GCA_039808645.1 Rhodoblastus sp.
CCGTCGTCGGCCCGCCACGTCGCGCGCGGCAAATCCGACGTGTCGCGCTCCAGATTGGCGAAAACCCGATACCGCCGCTCGTTGCGCAACTGGCCGATCGCAGCCTCGAAATAGCGCCCGTAACGCATGTCCAACGATCCTTTCGGGATCCGCGGCGCCCCTGCCCGTTCTGGCGGGCCCTGTCGGCGTCGACGGTCCGGTCTCCCGGCCACTTCTTATAATGCTTCGAATTCGAATGCGAGCGATCAAACGCCGCACCCCCGTCCGAAGCAACGCCATTTTCACCGGCCGGACGGGGGGCGCCTTGCGCTAGATCATGTTCGCGCGCAAACGGCCCGAGACTATTTGCCGACATCCGGCGCCATGCCGGTCAGCGGAAAGCGGCGCAGCACCGTCTGGACATTGTAGATGGCGGGCTGGGCGACATAGCCCGCATCGCCCTGCCAGAGCGGCGGCGCGCCGCTGGTCTTGTAGACGACCGTCGCGCGCGGCCGGAGATATTCGCCGGAGGGAGCGGCCTGCGCCGACGCGGAGGCTTCGGCCGCCGCCTGATAGACGGTCGGATAACCGACGAAGCCGGCCGCATGGCCGCGATGGCGAAGGCCGTGGCGCGCGACGTTGCGCGGCGGGCCGTAGAGCGCATGCTGCGGCGGGCCGTAGATCGGCCGCGGCGCGATCTGGATCACCCGGGGTCCCGGCGCGGCGGGACCGTGCATGGCCGGCCGCACGACGGCTGGCGCCGTGTAGCCGTGGCCGCCGGCCAGCGCGGCGGCGGGCGCGAGCGCGGAGAGGACAAGGCCAAGGCCGAGGCGGGCGGGTGTTCGCATGACGCAACTCCAGAAGCTCGGACGGCGCCATTGCCGCCCGCAATCCGGCCTCCTCGCGTCCCGAACCCCGAAAATCCGCCATTTTCGGCTACAGGTCGACGCCGCCAGACCTATATGCTCCACGAGCAAGCTGGAGCGACGGCCTGCGGCGGACGCCAGGTTAGCATGGCGGGGGCCGCCCGATCCAGCGCCGTCCCGCACGAACGGAGGTGATGGCCTTCATGCAGAGACTGCTCGCCACGCTGGCGTCGCGCATCGTCAAGCGCGGCTCTCTCGAGATCGAATATGCGGACGGCGCGAAGCAACGCTTCGGCGACGGCGCGGGCGACCTTGTCGCGATTCGCTTCGCCGACAGGCGCGGTCCGTTCGAACTCGCGCGCAATCCGGAACTGGCGCTCGGCGAACTCTACATGGACGGCCGGCTCGTCATGACGTCGGGGACGATCCTCGATTTCCTGAGGATCGTGATGAGCAACGCGGTCCGCAGCGCTCCGCCCGCGTCGATGCGGGCGATCTGGATGGCGCGCCGGGCGGCCCGCGCGCTCTGGCGCAACGAGCGGGCGCGCGCCCGCGCCAATGTCGCCCACCATTACGATCTCGACGGGCGGCTCTACGATCTGTTTCTCGATCGCGACCGGCAATATTCCTGCGCCTATTTCGAGCGGCCCGGCATGAGCCTCGACGAGGCGCAACTCGCCAAGAAGCGGCATATCGCCGCCAAGCTCCTCGTCGGGCGCGGCGACAAGGTCCTGGACATCGGCTCGGGCTGGGGCGGCATGGCGCTCTATCTGGCGCGCCATTGCGGGGCGGACGTAACGGGGATCACGCTGTCGACCGAGCAGCTGGGCCTTGCCGGGCAGCGCGCCGAGAGCGCGGGCCTCGTCCAGAGCGTCCGGTTCCGGCTCGAGGATTACCGCGACACGCGAGGACCGTTCGACCGGATCGTGTCGGTCGGCATGTTCGAGCACGTCGGGGCGGCGCACTACGACGTCTTCTTCGCCAAACTGGCCGAACTTCTGGCGGAAGACGGCGTCGCGCTTCTCCATACGATCGGGCGGCCGGACGGGCCCGGCGCGACCAACGCCTGGATTTCGAAATACATCTTTCCCGGCGGTTACATTCCGTCGCTGTCCGAGATTGCGGCGTCGGTCGAAAAGGCCGGCCTGTTCGTCACGGACGTCGAAATCCTGCGCATGCACTATGCCGAAACGCTGAAAGCCTGGCGCGAGCGCTTCATCGCGCGGCGTGGGGAGGCGCAGGCGCTCTACGACGAGCGCTTCTGCAGAATGTGGGAATTCTACCTCTCGATCAGCGAACTCACCTTCCGCATCGAAGGCGAATGCGTATTCCAGATCCAGCTCGCCCGCCGGCACGACCGCGTGCCGATCACGCGCGGCTACATGGCGGAGCGGGAGGAGGCGCTGCGCATGGTCGATTCGGGCGATCTCGCCCAGGAATGGCGGTCAGCCGCGCAGTAGAGCGTCGCCGGCGCCGCGGGCGCCCCTCATTTCGCCGCGACGGGCGTCGACCGCCCGCGGCAGGTTGTCTATGCTCCGGCCGCGATGAACGAACCTGCCCGACGCCAGCCTCCCGCCGCCGCGACGCCACCAGACGCGCCGCCCCTGCTCAAGCTCAGCGCCAAGGAGGCGTTCGCCCGCCGCAAGACCAATCCCTTCGGCGGCTGGCCGCTCGCGGACGATCCGGACAACCGGTTCGCGGCCCTGGCCGCCCCGAACTACCGCTCCACGTTCAAGCTCGAACCCGGGCAGAAGATCATCACGATCGGCTCCTGCTTCGCCCGCAACATCGAGGAGGAGCTGGCCGCCTGCGGCTTCGATATTCCCATGCGGACCTTCGCGGTCGACAAGCGCGAATGGGCGCGCGATCCCGGCGAACTCCTGAACAATTACGTGCCGGGCGCCGTGGCGCCGCAGATCCGCTGGGCGTTCGGTTTCGAAAAATACGATCTTGGCAGGCACGCCGTCGAAATCTCTCCGGGGCGCTATCTCGATCCCTATCTCGCGCCGGCCTCGCGCCCCATTCCGGCGGAAGAGATCCTGGCGCGGCGCGCGAGTCTCGACGCGCTCTACCGGCAACTCGCCACCAGCCACGCGGTGGTGCTAACGCTCGGCTATGTCGAGGCGTGGTTCGACAATACGAGCGGCCATTACGTCAATTCGCCGCCGCCGCTCGCCATCCTGCGCTCGGCGCCGGAGCGCTTCGAACTGCATGTGCTCGATTACGACAGGGTCCGCGCGTCGCTCGTCGAATTGTTCGACCTTCTCGATCGCGTGTGCCCGAAGGAATATCGCGTCATCCTCACCGTGTCGCCGGCGCCGCTGCACCTGACCTTCACCGACGACGACGTGGCCGTCGCCAATACCTACAGCAAGTCGGTCCTGCGCGCCGCCGCCGGCGAGATTTGCGCGCGCCGGACGAACATCGACTATTTCCCGTCCTACGAAAGCGTCATGCTCTCGCCGCGCAACGTCGCATTCGCCGAAGACCAGATTCACGTTTCCCCGTCGATCGTGCGTTTCAACGTCGATCGGATGCTGCAGCGATATCTGGCGGCGGCGGACGGCGGCGGCGCGCCCGAAATCCTCAGCGCCGCGCGCGACCTGCAGGCCCGCGGCCGGCACGGTTCGGCCTTCTTCGCGCTGAAGGCCGCCTGGTCGAAGAATCCCTCTGACCCCCGCCTGACGGTCGCGCTCGCACGCATGTACCATGCCGCCGGCCTGACGTCGGTGGCCGAACGCATGCTGAACGCCCCGGCGATCTCCGAGCGCCAGGATTTGCACGCGATGCTGCTGCTCGCGCGGATTCACAGCGGCAAGGGCCGGCACGCCGAGGCCGCGGCGGTGGCCGAGAAGATCGCCGCGACGGGCAAGCTGAAGCTGCCCGCCGCGCTCGTGCGCGCCGAGTCCTACTACAATCTCGGCAGATACGAGGAAGGTCTCGCCGCGCTCACGCGCCTGCCGGCGGTCGACGAGGCCAATGCGCTGAAGGTTTCGCTCTGGCGCGCGCGCCTTCTGGAGAAGCTCGAGCGCTTCGACGAAGCCGAGACGCTGCACCGGCAATGCAACAGCGAAGTTGAGGCGTTCGACTATCTCTTCGCCTATGCGCAATTTCTCGCCGCGCGCGGCCGACCCGACGAGGCTCGGGAAAGGCTCGCCCGCGCCATCGCGCTGCGGCCGCACGATACAGAGGCGCTGCGATTGCGCGCGCGCATCGAATTCGCGGCCGACCCCGCCGGGACCCGCGGCAAGCGGACCTCCGGCGTCGGAGCGGCGCTGTCCCGGGTCGGTCGGCTCCTGCGGCGCGGACCCGCCTGACCGCGCGGGACGGCGAAACGGGCGGCCTGCCGCCGCCCGCCGATGACTACTGGTTCTGCCCGCTCAGCAGGTTGGTGATCCGCCGCACCACCACGCGGCGGTTGGAGCGCTCGGCGCCGGCGGTCTGCACCTTCGGATATTGCGCGCCGTAGCCCTGCGTCGTCAGGTTCTCCGGCGGCACGCCGAAATCGCGCGTCAGGATTTCCGCGACCGACTGGGCGCGCCTGTCCGACAGCGAGAGATTGTCGACCGGCGAGCCGACGGCGTCGGTATGGCCCTCCACGAGATAGACCTCGTTGGCGTTGCGCTGGATCGCCTGGTTCAGCGCCTTCGCAAGAATCGCGAGCTTCTGGACCTGGTCGGGCGCGAGCGTCCACGAGCCCGTGTCGAAATTGACCGTGTCGAGATCGACGCTGCGCGTATAGGCGCGCACGTCCGGGCTCGAGCGGATTTCGTCGAGCGTGAAGCGGCGCGGGATCGGCGCGACCGGCGGCGCGGTCAGCGTGTCGTAGATCAGCCGTTCGTCGGCCGCCGCGGCGTCGACGATGTAGCGCTCGCGCGGGATGCGCATCGGCGGCGGCGGCAGGACGACGACTTCGTCGATATAGGCGCGCCGTCCGCCGCGATAGGAATTGTCGATGATGACGACTTCGCCGCCGTCGCGCGCGCGGCGATAGCGGCGGATGAGGTTGCCGTCGGCGTCGGTGACGGTGACGACCTCGTCGCCGTTGCGGGCGCGATAGACGGTCACGAACTGGTCGCCCCGCCGCTCGCTGCGGACGTCGCCGCCGAGCGCGCGGAAGCGCTCGTTCTCGTCATGGCGCAGGAAATAACGGTCGCCGTCGCGCACGATCGTGCGGCCGGGCTCCTGGTAGACGAGCGCGTCGCGGTCGCGGAATTCGCGGCGCTCCCGCTGCACGGCGTCGAGCGACCGCGGCTC
>JBDHTL010000208.1:0-4905 GCA_039808645.1 Rhodoblastus sp.
CGCGTCGCCGCCGAGCGCGCGCGACAGCGCATCGTCGGGCGCTTGCGGCGACGCCCCGTCGAGCGCCGCGCAGATCCATTCCTCGACGCGCGTTTCGACGGGCGGGCGCGGCAGACCGAGACGGGTGGCGCGCGCGGCGGCGTAGAGTTCGTCGCGGATGGGCGCGAGACCGGGCGCGGCCGCCAGCGCGGCGCGCGCATCGGCGAGGGCGCGCGCGAGCCGCGCGACATCGGCCTGCAGCGGATCGTCCGGCGTCATGGCCTCGTCCGCGGAAAACACGGCCTGCGCGGCGAGCCACAGATAGAGGCGGCGGTTGGCCGCGCGCTCGGCAAATACGTCGAGCTTTTCCGGCAGAAGCAATTCGGCGCCGTCGTAGCGCGCGACGGCGACGCTTTCGCTGACGCGCGCGAGCCGGCGACGGAAGCGGCGGCGGTGATGGCTCGTCGTCTCCGCGCCCGCCTTGATGGCGACGCCGTGGTCGCCGCCGAGCCCGCGGAAGAACACGCCGAGCGCGCCGCTCACCTCGGACAGCGCGACGGCCGCTTCGGGGAAGGCGGGCGTGTCGCCGACCCGGTGCAGATATTCGTCCCAGGCATGGCCGACCGTTTCCTCCGGCTCCCAGAATTTCAGCCGTGAAAGGAGCCCGCCGCCGGACATGACGTTCAGCCCAGCGTGACGGCGACGAGGTCGAGCAGGCCGCGCTTGACGTCGGGATCGTCGGTCAGCGGCTCGATCAGCGCGGCGCGGATCGCGTCGTCGCGCTCGATGCCGCCGGCCATCAGGCTGGCGCAGGCGACGAGCAGGCGCGTGGACGCTCCTTCCTCGAGATCGTGTCCCTTGAGTTCGCGCAATCGGCCCGCGAGCCGCTGCAGGGCGCGGCAGGCGTCGAGCCCCAGCCCGCTCTCGCGGGCGACGATCCGCGCCTCCACGTCGGGCGGCGGATAGTCGAATTCGATGGCGAGAAAGCGCTGCCGCGTCGACGGCTTCAGCGATTTCAGGATCGACTGGTAGCCGGGGTTGTAGGAGATCACGAGCATGAAATCGTCCGGCGCGTGCAGCGTCTCGCCCGTGCGTTCGAGCGGCAGGATGCGCCGGTCGTCGGTCAGCGGATGCAGAACGACGGTCACGTCCTTGCGCGCCTCCACGACCTCGTCGAGATAGCAGACGCCCCCGCGCCGCACGGCGCGCGCGAGCGGCCCGTCGCTCCACACGGTTTCGTCGTTCTTGATGAGATAGCGGCCGGTGAGGTCGGCCGCCGTCAGGTCGTCGTGGCAGGCGACCGTCTCGAGCGCAAGCCCGAGACGCGCCGCCATATGCGCGACGAAGCGCGTCTTGCCGCAGCCGGTCGGCCCCTTGACGAGCAGGGGGAGACGGCGGCGGAACGCCGTCTCGAACAATTCGCATTCGTCGCCTTGCGGCTGATAGAATGGAAGCTCCGTCGCTTCTTCCGGCCCGCTGATCGTGGCTGCGGCGTTCATGCGCGCGTCTCCTTCTTCGTTACTCGGCCGGCGCCGGCTTCATTTCGCCGGCGATGACTTCCTGTTCGCGCGGAACGAGGATCGCGTAGATGAACAGCAGCGCGCCGATTACCGCCACCGCGCCTGCGCCCAGGCGCATCAGGTAGAAGAAGCCGAGATGCTCCTGCACGTCCATGTAGGGCATGCCGATCACTCGCTCGAGATGCGTCTGCAGCACGCCGGCGAAGGTCAGGACGACCGTCATGAAGACGACGCCCGACGACAGAATCCAGAAGCTCGCCATGTTGAGTACCTGGTTGTAGGGCATGCGGTTCTTCAGATGCGGGAAGGCGTAGGACATGATCGCCATGTTGAGGCACACATAGGCCCCGTAGAAGGCGAGATGGCCGTGCGCCGCCGTCACCTGCGTGCCGTGGGTGTAGAAGTTCACCGACGACAGAGTATGCAGGAAGCCCCAGACGCCGCCGCCGAAGAAGGCGAGCACCGAGCAGCCGAGCGACCACAGCAGCGCGGCCTTGTTCGGATGGTCGCGGCGGCCCTTCCACACCATCGCGAAGGTGAAGATCACCATGCCGAAGAAGGGGACGATCTCGAGCGCCGAGAACACCGAGCCGATCCACTGCCAGTAGGCCGGCGCGCCGATCCAGTAGTAATGGTGGCCGGTGCCGAGAACGCCGGTGAACAGCGTGGTCGCGACGATGACGTAGAGCCACTTCTCGACCACCTCGCGGTCGACGCCCGTGAGTTTCAGCATGATGAAGGCGAGAACCGACGCCATCACCAGCTCCCACACGCCCTCGACCCAGAGATGGACGACGTACCACCAGTACATCTTGTCCACCGCGAGGTTGGCTGGGTTGTAGAGCGCGAACAGGAAGAAGATCGCGATGCCCCACAGGCCGAGCAGCAGCACGTTGGTGATCGCCGTCTTGCGCCCCTGCAGCACGGTCATCGACACGTTGAACAGGAAGATCAGCGCGGCGACGATGATGCCGATCTTCACCCAGAGCGGCTGCTGGAGATAGCTGCGCGCGTGATCGGCGTAGATCTGGAAGAGATAGCCGACGACCGCGCCCAGAGCGCCGACGAAGAAGATGGCGAACTGGATGTAGGCCAGTTTGGGCGAGTAGATGTCGCGCTCCGCCTCTTCCGGGATGAGATAATAGGCGGCGCCGAAGAAGCCGAGCAGCAGCCAGACGATGAGCGCGTTGGTGTGGATCATGCGCACGGTGCTGAAGGGCAGGAGGTCCGGCGGAACCAGATTGGGCAGCACGTAGATCAGGCCGCCGAGAAGTCCGAACAGCACCTGCACGGCGAAGATGAGCAACGCGCCAAGCCAGTAGACCTGCGCGATGCGCTGGGTTTCGTATCGCATCGATTGTTCTCCGGATCCTGTTACTTGGCCTTCTGGGGCGGCCAGCCCTGCGTGTCGGTGCGGCTCGCCCAGGCGAGAAACTCGGAGAGGTCCGAGAGCTGCGCGTCGGAGAGCTTGAAGTTGGGCATCTGCCGCCGGCCGGGGACGCCCGAAGGCTGCGACTTCATCCAGTCCACGATCATCTGCTTGGCGCCGGCCGGGTCCTTTTCGCCGCCCCAGCGCTTGAACACGTCGCCGACTTCGGGCGCAAAGCGCGCGCCCTCGCCGTAGATCGTGTGGCAGTCGAAGCAGGCGTTGCGTTCCCATACGCGCTTGCCGCGCTCGACCGAGGCGGTGAGATTCGCCGCATCCGTGCTCTTGGTGACCATGTAGTAGTGGCTGTGCGCGGTCAGCCCGACAAAGATCGCGAAAAAGAACGCCGAGCCGCCGTAGAATATGTTTCGCGCTGTTGATTTTGTCAGGATTTCGCTCATGCGCCTGCTCCAAAGATCCTCTTTGTTACAGGCGGACGCATAGATATGTGGGCAGTGGCTCGCCTTACCCGATGTCAAGTAATGTCGCCGGCGCCCGCTTTTTAGGCGAGCGCGGCGAGCGCGGCCTGCAGCGCGAAGGATGCGACGGCGATCGCGAGTATGACGGCGATGGCGGCGGAGAAGCCGGCGAGCACGGACGGCGCCTGCCGCAGCCCGAGGTAGGCCGCGAGCACGATCCGCGCCTTGTAGAGGGCGACGAGCGCGACGATCGCCGTCCAGGCGAGCACGAATCGCTGCGGGCGCGCCGATTCGGCCGCGACGGCGAGCGCGATCGAGAGCGCCATCAGGACGCCCCACGCGCGCAGCAGCGATTTCTCGGCCTCGTTCATGCGCTATCGCAGGAGGTAGATGACGGGAAAGATCACGATCCAGACGAGATCGACCATGTGCCAGAAGGCCGCGCCGGTCTCGTAGTTCGCCAGCGAATCGTGGCGCGCCACGATGGCCAGGATCGCCATGCCGAGAACGACGTGCAGCGCGTGAAAGCCGGTGATCAGATAGTAGAGCGTGAAGAAGCCGCCGCTGTCGATGTCGAAGCCGGCGGCCAGTTCGCGCGCATATTCGCTGAACTTCACCGCCAGAAAGACGGCGCCCAGGGCGATCGACACGGCGATCCGCAGCCGGGCGGCCCCACGTCGGTCGGCCCGGCGCGCCTCGATCGCGAGAGCCGCGAACAGGCCGCTTGTGATCAGGACGGCAGTATTGACGACGCCGGCGACGCGATCGAGGTGATTCTGCGCGGCGAGGAAGCCCGCGGGATCGCGCAGGCGCGCGCCGGCGTAGCCGATCAGCGCGGCGCCGAAGACCGCGAGTTCGCTGGCGATCAGCACCCACATCAGCGGATTGCCGGGGAGCCGCGACAGCGGCCCCCAAGCTTCGCCCTCGGCCGGACCGGCATCCGCCGGTCCGCGCTCCACGCACGCCACTTCAGGTCTCTCGAAGAAAGCTTATTTCGAGCCGTCAGCCTTGTACTGCTTCAGGAAGGCAGTGAGGTCGACAATGTCAGCTTCCTCGGTCAGTCCGGCGAAGACCATCTTGGTGCCGGGAATCACGCCCTTCGGGTCCTTGATGTATTTCGCGAACGTGGCCTCGTCCCAGGTGATGCCGGAATTCTTGTTGGCGTCCGTGTACGAATAGCCTTCGTACGTCCCGGACTTGCGGCCGAACAGGCCGTTGAGCGGCGGGCCGACGCGCGACGCTGCGCCGGGGCCGATGGTGTGGCAGGTCGAGCATTTCTTGAAGACCTTGGCGCCGTGCTCGAGGTCCGCCGCGAGCGCGGAACCGGCAGAGAGCGACGCAAGAGCCGCGGCGACGATGATCAGGCGCATAACATTCTCCTTATTCCCTGCGAAAGCTGCGAGAACCGCCCGCAAGCCGCATTGACGATTATCAAGCAGACCTAGGTCTCGATCAATTCGCTGCCGGCCGCTTCGCCCCACATGCGCACGCCCGGCGTCGCGCGGGCGGCGCGCGCAGCCTCCTCGGGCGGCAGGCAATAGAGGCCGGTCGACATGGCGTC
>JBDHTL010000209.1:0-4859 GCA_039808645.1 Rhodoblastus sp.
CCGGTGCGCCCGGCGCGATCGTCGGCGCGGCCGTGGGCGGCGTGGTGGGCGGCGTGGCCGGCCTGCTCGGCGTCGACCAGCGGCCGCGCTTCCGCGAATATGTTGTCCGCCAGCACGTGCCGTCCTATCGCTGGAACGGCGACGTCAGCGTCGGGGTCGTGCTTCCGGCCGATGGGGTGACCTATTACGACGTGCCCGAGGAATACGGCGTTCGCGGCTATCGCTATACGGTGATCAACGAGCAGCCGGTGCTCGTGGAGCCGCGCTCGCGTCGCGTCGTGCAGATCATCAACTAAACGCGCCTCGCGTCTCGACGCAGCGACGGCGCCGCAAAATGCGCACCATATCCGGATCGACCCCAGGGTCGATCCGGATATGCTCTTCCGGCGCGCGATTGACGAACCGGCCGCGTCACGGTCTTCTCGGGGTCCAATCCGTGGAGCCGCTATGCCCATCGTCAACCGCGTCGCCGAACTCTCCGATGAAGTCGCCGTCTGGCGGCAGGACCTGCACCGCAATCCCGAACTGATGTTCGACGTGTTCCGCACGGCGGGCGTCGTCGAAGAGAAGCTGAAGCAATTCGGCTGCGACGAAATCGTGACCGGCCTCGGCCGCACCGGCGTTGTCGGCGTGATCAGGGGCCGCAAGGGCACAGGCCGCACGATCGGCCTGCGCGCCGACATGGACGCGCTCCCGATACTCGAGGCCACGAGCGTCCCCTACAAATCCGAGATATCCGGGAAGATGCACGCCTGCGGCCACGACGGCCACACCGCCATGCTGCTAGGGGCCGCGCGCTATCTGGCGGAGACCCGCAATTTCGCCGGGACCGCCATCGTCATCTTTCAACCGGCGGAAGAGGGCGGCGGCGGCGGCCGCGAAATGGTCGCCGACGGCGTGATGGATCGCTTCAAGATCGAGCAGGTCTACGGTATGCACAACATGCCCGGGATTCCCCTGGGGATGTTCGCGATCCGCTCGGGTCCGTTCCTCGCCTCCGCCGATCGCTTCGAGGTCGAGATCGCCGGCCACGGCGGGCACGCCGCGCAGCCCCACGATTGCATCGATCCGATTGTCGCCGGCGCGCAGATGGTCAACGCCCTGCAGACCATCGCCTCGCGCAATGTCGGCCCGGTCGATTCCGTCGTCGTTTCGGTCACGCAATTCCACGCGGGCACGGCCAACAACATCATCCCGCAGACCGCGCAACTGACCGGTACTATCCGCGCGCTGAAGAAGGAGACGCGCGCGCTCGCCAAGCAGCGCTTCCACGACATCGTCGAGGGCGTCGCCGCGCTGAACAGGTGCACGGTGAAGATCGATTTCGAGGACGGTTATCCCGTCACCTTCAACCACGCCGAGGAAACGGAATTCGCGACGAAGGTCGCGCAGGAGATCGTGGGCGCCGACAAGGTGATGACCAATGTGCCGCCGGTGATGGGCGCGGAGGATTTCTCCTACATGCTGGAAGCGCGCCCCGGCGCCTTCATCTGCATCGGCAACGGCCCGACGGCGGGTCTGCACCATCCGGAATACGACTTCAACGACAAGGCCATCCCGTATGGCGTGAGCTATTGGGCGCGGCTGGTGGAGACGGCGCTGGCGGCGTGAGGCGATGACGAGGCCGGCGCCGGTCTCCGGCCCGGCTGCCGGCCAGAGGCCGGCGGTCCCGGCGTCGCAATTTCTCGTCGCCAGACATGTCGCAGGCTGATCACTTGCCGATTCCAGCGACGATCGCCGCCGCGATCTCTTCCGGCGTCCCATTGATCGAAACCACCACCGGCCGCTCGTCGGCGCCCGGCCGCTCCAGCGTCGCAAACTGGCTGTCGAGCAGGGCGAGCGGCATGAAATGATCTTTTCGCGCGCTCATGCGCGCGAAGATTTCGTCCCTCGTCCCGTCGAGCAGCACGAGCCGGACGTCGTCCCGCGGGCCGATCAGAATGTCGCGGTAGACGCGCTTCAGCGCGCTGCAGGAGACGATCGCGTGGCGCCCGTTTTCGCGCGCGCCGTCGATATGCGCGGCGATTGCCTCCAGCCACGGCCAGCGATCGTCATCGGTCAGCGGCTGGCCCGACTTCATCTTCGCGACATTGGCGGGCGGATGGAATTCGTCGGCGTCGGCATAGGGCCAGCCGAGCTCTTGCGACAGGGCGGCGCCGATCGTCGACTTGCCCGAGCCGGAAACGCCCATCAGCACGATGACGGAGGGGAGGCTCACGACGTCGGCCGCCACCGCCGCCCGTCGCGTGCGAGCAGGGCGTCGGCTTCCGCTGGGCCGGCCGATCCTGCGCGATAGAGCGCGAGACCCCTGTCGCCGGCCGCGCGCCAGGCTTCGAGAAAGGGCTCGACCGCGCGCCAGCCGGCCTCGACGCCGTCCGCGCGCTGATAGAGCAGGCCGTCGCCCGTCATGCAGTCGTAGAGCAAGGTCTCGTAACCGGTCGCGGGTTGCGCGTCGAAGAAATCAGCGTAGCGGAAATCCATGGCGACGCGCGCAATCGCCAGATTGGGGCCGGGAGTCTTGGCGTTGAACTGCAGCGTGATGCCCTCGTCGGGCGCGATCTGCAGCACGAGATAGTTCGAGCGCAGCCCGTCGAGATCGATGCCGCGAAACATCGAGATCGGCGCCTCGCGAAACTTGATCGCCACTTCCGTATGACGCCGCGCCAGCGCCTTGCCGGTGCGCAGGTAGAAGGGCACGCCGGCCCAGCGCCAATTGTCGATGCAGAGTTTCAGCGCGGCGAAGGTTTCTGTCACGCTCGCCGGCGCGACGTCCTTTTCCTGCCGGTAGTCCGCGATGGTTTCGTCGCCGATGCGGCCGGCGACATATTGCGCGCGCACGGAATCGCGCAGGGCCTCCTGCGGCGTGACGATGCGGATGGCGTCGAGCGCTCGGGCCTTCTCCGAGCGCACGCTCTGCGCATCGAGGCGCGCCGGCGGCTCCATCGCGACCAGCGACAGAAGCTGGAAAAGATGGTTCGGCACCATGTCGCGCAAGGCGCCGGTGGCGTCGTAGAAGGCGCCGCGCCGGCCGATGGTGACGGTCTCCGCGACGGTGATCTGCACGTGATCGACATGCTCGCGCTTCCAGATCGGCTCGAACAGGCCGTTGGCGAAGCGCAGCATCAATATGTTCTGCACCGTCTCCTTGCCGAGATAATGGTCGATGCGGAAAATCTGGTCCTCGTCGAGGATTTCCCGCAATTCGGCGTTGAGCTTCATCGCGGACGCGAGGTCGGAGCCGAACGGCTTTTCCACGATGACGCGCGCGAAGGCGCCGTCGCTCTGCCGCGTGAGGCCGGCGGCGCCCAGAGCGCGCACAGTCGGCGCGAAGCCCGCGGGCGGAATGGCGAGATAGAAGATGCGATTGCCCTGCGCGCTGTATTTGCGGTCGACCTCGGCGAGATGCGCGCGCAGCGCGTCGAAGGATCTCGCATCGTCGGCGTCGGCGACCGCGACCGTCACGCGCGCGACGAGATCGTCGACGACGGCGCGATCGCATTTTTCCTTGCAATATTTGCCGAGGCCGTCGCGCAGATGGTCGCGCATCGCCTGCTCGCCATATTCCACGCGCGTGACGGCGACGACGGCGAAGGCGGCCGGCAGCAGATTCTGCGCCGCGAGATTGTAGAGCGCAGGAAAGACGAGGCGATGCGTGAGATCGCCGTTGGCGCCGAACAGGACGAAGACGCAGGGCGGCGCAGGGCGGACAGGCGCGGCGATCATGGCGTAGTCCCGGACCGCGAGCCTTCAGGCTCGCCCTTGGCATTCGGCAGTCGGCATTCGGCAATCGACTGCCAACGGCCAAGTGCCGACTGCCGTCCGCGAGCCTTCAGGCTCCCGGTCCGCTCACTTCGCTTCGCCATGCCCGCCGAATCCCTTGCGCATGGCGGAGAGTATCTTGTCGGCAAAGGTCGCCTCCTGCCGCGAACGAAAACGCGCGAACAGCGCCGCCGTCAGCACCGGCGCGGGCGTCGCCTGTTCGACAGCCTCCTGCACGGTCCAGCGGCCTTCGCCCGAATCCTCCACCTTGCCCGTGAAGCCTTCGAGCGCCGGGTCCTGCGCCAGCGCGCTGGCCGTGAGATCGAGAAGCCAGGAGGCGACGACCGAACCGCGTCGCCAGACTTCCGCGACATCCGCCACCTCGATGGGAAAGCGCTCGTCGGCCGGGCGATGCTCGTCGCCGGCATGGCGCAGCAGGTCGAAGCCTTCGGCATAGGCCTGCATCAATCCATATTCGATCCCGTTGTGGACCATCTTGACATAATGCCCGGCGCCGACCGGCCCGCAATGCAGATAGCCGCGCTCGGCCGTGGGATTGCGCGCCGCGCGGCCGGGCGTCTTCTCGATGGCGCCGGCGCCCGGCGCCAGCGTCGCGAAGATCGGATCGAGCCGCTCGACGATCGCCTGCTCCCCGCCGATCATCAGGCAATATCCGCGCTCGAGGCCCCACACGCCGCCGGACGTGCCGACGTCGAGATAGAAAATTCCGCGCGGCTTCAGTTTCTTCGCGCGTGAAACATCGTCGCGCCAGAACGTGTTGCCGCCGTCGATCAGCGCATCCCCGACCGACAGGGATGGCGCGATTTCATCGATGGCGCCGTCGGTCGCCGCGCCGGCCGGCAGCATGACCCAGACGGCGCGCGGGGCGGGGAGCTTCGCGGCCAGATCGGCGAGGCCGCTCGCCGGCGTCGCGCCCTCCTTCGCCAGCGCGGCGACGGCGTCCGCATTGCGGTCGTAAGCGACGACCTCATGGCCCGCGCGCATCAGGCGGCGCGCGATATTGGCGCCCATGCGGCCGAGGCCGACCAGACCGATCTGCATGGAACCTCCGCTTCAACCGCTTCTGGACAACAGAACTA
>JBDHTL010000210.1:0-4797 GCA_039808645.1 Rhodoblastus sp.
CGCGCTCGCCGGCCGCCGCCGCGCGCCGCTCGACGAACTGGCCGCCGCCCTCCCCGCCGGCGCATCGCTCGTCCTTGCCGATTTCGACGTGACCGACGCGAATGCGATCGCCGCCGGCCTCGCCGTCTCGCGTAAGAAATTCGGGCCGGTCGACATTCTCGTCAACAATGCCGGCGACGCGCCGAGCGCCCCTTTCGACAGGATCGATCACGCCATGTGGGCGCACACGATTGGCGTCGATCTCACCGGCGTCTTTCTCGTGACGCAGGCGGTTCTGCCCGATCTGCGCAAGCGTGGCGCGGGCGCGCGCATCGTCAACATCGCCTCGACGGCGGGCCTCAAGGGCTACGCCTATGTCGCGGCCTATTGCGCGGCCAAGCACGGCGTCATCGGCCTGACGCGCGCGCTCGCGCTCGAACTCGCGCGCGCCGGCGTCACCGTCAACGCCGTCTGTCCGGGCTTCACCGATACGCCGCTGGTGCAGCGCTCGGTCGAGGCCATCGTCGCCAAGACCGGCCGCACGGCGGACGAGGCGCGACGCGAACTGGCGAAGACCAATCCGCAGGGGCGGCTGATCGATCCGCAGGAAGTCGCCGACGCGACGCTCTGGCTCGCATCCGCCGCCGCGCATTCGATCACCGGCCAGGCCCTGGCGGTCGCCGGCGGCGAAGTAATGGCCGGCTGAGCAACAAGAACAACAGGGAGGCGATATGTCGGAGGCGACAGCGAGACGACACGCAACGCTGGGTCCGAGCGGCCACATCGACACATTCGCGCGCGACAATCTTCCCTCTCCCGAATTCTGGCCGGACTTCCTGCTCGACCGGCCGGAGTTCCAGTATCCCGACTGGCTCAACGCCGGCGTGGAATTGAGCGACCGGCTCGTCGAACAGGGGTTCGGCGATCACATCGCGCTGATCGGCAACGGCCGCGTGCGCACCTACAAGGAGCTCTCGGACTGGACCAACCGCCTCGCGCACGCGCTGGTCGAGGATTTCGGCGTGAAGCCCGGCAATCGCGTTCTCGTGCGCTCCGGCAACAATCCGGCGATGGTCGCCGCATGGCTCGCCGCCACCAAGGCCGGCGCCGTCGTCGTCAACACCATGCCGATGCTGCGCGCCGGCGAGCTCACGCAGATCATCGACAAGGCGGAGATTTCGCTCGCGCTCTGCGACAGCCGTCTGGCGGATGAACTCGAAACCGCCGCCGCGACGAGTCAATTCCTGAAGCGCGTCGTGCATTTCGACGGCACGGCCAATCACGAGGCGGAGCTCGATCGCGCCGCGCTTTACAAGTCGCCTCGCTTCGAAGCGGTCAAGACCGGCCGCGACGACGTCGCGCTGCTCGCCTTCACCTCGGGCACGACGGGCAAGCCCAAGGCGACGATGCACTTTCATCGCGACATTCTCATCATGGCGGACGGCTATGCGCGCGAAGTTCTGAAGATCGAGCCGAAGGACGTCGTCGTCGGCTCGCCGCCGCTCGCCTTCACCTTCGGCCTCGGCGGCCTCGCCGTCTTTCCGCTGCGCTTCGGCGCCACCGCCACGCTCATCGAAACCGCGACGCCGCCCAATCTCGTCAAGTATATCGACGCCTATCGCGCGACCGTCGTCTTCACCGCGCCGACCGCCTATCGCGTGCTGCTCGGCGCCCTGGGCGAGGGCGCCGATTTCTCCTCGCTGCGTCTTGCCGTTTCGGCCGGCGAGACCTTGCCCAAGCCCGTCTACGACGAGTGGACCGCGCGCACCGGCGTCGAGATTCTCGACAGCATGGGCTCGACGGAGATGATCCACGTCTTCATCACCAGCCGCATCGGCCATTCGCAGGGCGGCGTCACCGGGCAGCCCGTTACCGGCTACGAAGCGCGCATCGTCGACGACGACATGAACGACCTTCCCGCCGACACCCCCGGCCGGCTCGCGGTGCGCGGACCGACCGGCTGCCGCTATCTCGCCGACGAGCGCCAGAGCAATTACGTGCGCAACGGCTGGAACCTCACCGGCGATACGTTCGTCCGCAATGCGCGCGGCGATTTCAGCTTCGTCGCGCGCGCCGACGACATGATCATTTCGTCCGGCTACAATATCGGCGGCCCGGAAGTGGAAGCCGCCCTGCTCGCGCATCCCGCCGTCGCCGAATGCGGCGTCGTCGGCGCGCCCGATCCCGAGCGCGGCGAGATCGTCGCCGCCTATGTCGTGCTCAAACCCGGACACGAGCCGTCGCGCGAAACCGCCGCGATGCTGCAGGACCACGTCAAGGCGACGCTCGCGCCCTACAAGTATCCGCGCGCCGTGACCTTCGTTGACGCCTTGCCCAAGACCTCGACCGGCAAGATTCAGCGCTTCGTGCTGCGCGCCGAAGCGAGAAAGAAATAGGAGATCGCATGCACAAGATCGTTCAGCCGGAAGGCTGGCCGCGCCCCAAGGGCTACGCCAACGGCGTGCTGGCGGAAGGCCGGCTGCTGTTCATCGCCGGCCAGATCGGCTGGAACGAGCGGGAGGAATTCGAGAGCGACGATTTTGTCGCGCAGGTCGAACAGGCGCTGAAGAACATCGTCGCCGTGCTGGAAGCGGCCGGCGCGAAGCCCGCGCATATCGCCCGCATGACCTGGTACGTCATCGACAGGCAGGAATATCTCGCGCGGCTGCCGGAGATCGGCGCGGTCTACCGTCGCACGCTCGGCGCCGTCTTCCCGGCGATGTCGCTGGTGCAGGTCGCCGCGCTCGTCGAAAATCGCGCGAAGGTCGAGATCGAGGCGACGGCCGTCGTTCCCTGACCGGGCGCCGGATCGGCCTGCATTTGACCGGAATCGCGCAAAAGCGGAGAAGCGATCGATTTCACGGGCACAAAGCGCGCTTCCGGCGCGAGGATCGCGCATGAACGAGGCCAGTACCCCATCCTCCCTTCGATTGTGGCTTCGCGGCGCGCGGCCGCAGACGCTCGCGCTCTCGCTGACGCCAATCGCGGTCGGCGCGGCCTACGCGCAGGCGATCTTCCATCGCCTGGCGCCCGTTCCGGTGATCGCCGCGATTCTGTCCGCCGTCGCCATCCAGGTCGCGACCAATCTCGCCAATGATTCCGCCGACGGCGACCGCGGCGCGGACGGCACCGAGCGGCTCGGGCCGGCGCGTCTCGTCGGCGCAAAGCTCATGTCGGCGGCGCGGGTGCGGAGCGGCGCATTGGCCGCCAGCCTGATCGCGGCGCTGTCCGGCCTCGTCGTCGTCGCCTATGGCGGGACGCCGATCCTCGCGATCGGCCTCGCTTCGCTGGTCTGCGCCTGGGCCTATTCCTACGGCCCGGCGCCGATTTCGGCCTCGCCGCTCGGCGAAATCTTCGTCGTCCTGTTCTTCGGCGTCGCGGCGACGGTCGGAACCGTCTGGATCGCCGCCGACGCGATCGACGCGACCGCGATCCTGCTCGGCGTCGCCATGGGCCTGCCGGCGGCGGCCGTCCTGACTGTTAACAACCATCGCGACCGCGCGCAGGACACTGTCGACGGCCGGCGCACGCTCGCCATCCTGCTTGGATCACGCGCAACGGTCGCGCTCTACGGCTGCGAGCTGGCGGCGGCGGCGCTGGTCGCGGCCTTTGCGCTCTGGCCGCTGTCGCCGCCCGCGATCCTGCTCGCGCTCGTCGGCTGCGGCGCGGCGATCGCGCGCGCCGCGCGGCTGTCGCATGTGCCGATCTCGCGGGCGCTCAACGCGGATCTCGTCGCGACCGTGCGCTTCCAGATCGGGCTCGCCGCCGCCATTGTCGCGCTGCTGCTGAGCGCGCCGCGCTGAACGAGAACGCCCCGCCGGTTTCCGCCGGCGGGGCGCAGTTCATTCACGCCAACCGTTCGATCAGGCGTCGACCGTCTCCGCCACTTCCACGAATTCCGGAATCTGGTCGAAGTTCATGTAGCGGTAGACTTCGGCGCCCTTGTCGGCGAGGCCGCCGACGGCGGCCATGTATTCGTCCATCGTCGGGATCTTGCCGAGCAGCGCGCCGACGGCGGCGAGTTCCGCCGACGACAGGTAGACGCGCGTGTCGATGCCGAGACGGTTCGGGAAGTTGCGCGTCGAGGTCGAGAGCGCGGTCGAGCCCTTGCGGATCTGCGCCTGGTTGCCCATGCACAGCGAACAGCCCGGCATTTCCATGCGCGCGCCGGATTTGCCGAGCGTCGCGTAATAGCCTTCCTCGGTCAGGATATGCGCGTCCATCTTGGTCGGCGGCGCGATCCACAGGCGCGTCGGAATGTCCGACTTGCCCGCGAGAATCTTGCCCGCCGCCCGGAAGTGCCCGATGTTGGTCATGCAGGAGCCGATGAAGACTTCGTCGATCTTGTCGCCTGCGACTTCCGACAGCGTCTTCACATCATCGGGATCGTTCGGGCAGGCGAGCAGCGGCTCCTTGATCGCGTTGAGGTCGATCTCGAACACCGCCGCATATTCGGCGTCGGAATCGGGCTGCATCAGCTTCGGATCGGCAATCCACGCTTCCATCGCCGCGATGCGGCGCTCGAGCGAGCGCTTGTCCTGATAGCCGTTGGCGATCATCCATTTCATGAGCACGATGTTCGAGCGCATGTATTCGATGATCGGCTCCTTGTTGAGCCGCACGGTGCAGGCCGCGGCCGAACGCTCGGCGGAGGCGTCGGAGAGTTCGAACGCCTGCTCGACCTTGAGATTCGGCAAGCCCTCGATCTCCAGAATACGTCCGTTGAAGACGTTCTTCTTGCCCTTCTTCTCGACCGTGAGGTCGCCGGTCTTCAGCGCCGCATGGGGAATGGCGTTGACGAGATCGCGCAGCGTCACG
>JBDHTL010000211.1:0-4581 GCA_039808645.1 Rhodoblastus sp.
ATATACTTCTTGCGCCTGGTTGTCGGCTTCGAGGGCGTTGCTGTCGCCGGACCAGACGATCTCGCCTTTCTCGACGATGCAGTGGCGGTCGGCGAAGCGCAGGAGCGCGTCGATTTCCTTGTCGATGACGATCATGGCGAGGCCTGTCTGCTTCAAGGCCTCGAGCCTGTTCCAGATTTGCTGGCGGATGAGCGGGGCGAGCCCCTCGGTCGCCTCGTCGAGCACGAGCAGATCGGGATTGGTCATCAGCGCGCGACCGATGGCGAGCATCTGCTGCTCGCCGCCCGACAATTGGGCGCCGCCGTTGGCGAGGCGCTCCGCCAGGCGCGGGAAGAAATCGAGCACGCGCTCCAGCGTCCACGGCTCCTTGCGATCCGGTCGCCGGATGCCGGCCATGACGAGGTTTTCGCGCACGGTGAGATTGGGGAAGATGTGGCGGCCTTCCGGCACGAGGCCGAGGCCGGCATGGGCAATCGCATGCGGCGCGCGAAAATCGATGCGCGCGCCCTTGAACCAGATTTCGCCGGCGCTCGGGCGCAGCAGGCCGGCAAGGCAGCGCACGGTCGTGGTCTTGCCCATGCCGTTGCGGCCGAGCAGCGTCGCCACCTCGCCTTCGCCGACGACGAAGCTCGGCCCGAACAGCACCTGGCTGCGGCCGTAGCCTGCCTCGAGTTTGCGGACGTCGAGCAGCATGGCGTCAATGTCCGAGATAGGCGGCGCGCACGTCGGGATCCCTGCGGATGACCTCGGGCGCGCCGGTCTTGATGATATGGCCGGCGACCAGCACGCTGATGCGATCGGCGAGCGAGAAGACGGCCTGCATGTCATGCTCGATCAGGATGATCGAGTAGTCTTTCTTGAGCCGCGCGAGCAGCTGCGTCATGGCGACGCCGTCCTTGCGGCCCATGCCCGCCATGGGCTCGTCGAGCAGCAGCAGGCGCGGCCGCTGCGCGATGGCGATGGCGAGTTCGAGCTGGCGCGCCTCGCCATGCGAAAGATCGCGCGCCAGCGTGTTCTCGCGCCCCGCGAGGCCGACTGTTGTCACCGCCTCCTGCGCGGGCGCGAGCAGCGCGCGATCGCGCCGCGCGTTCCTCCAGAAGCGGAAGGAATGCCCGAGCCGCGCCTGCACGGCGAGAGCGGCGTGATCGAGCACGGAAAAATCCGGCACGAGCGAGGTGATCTGGAAGGAGCGGGCGATGCCGAGGCGCGCGCGCCGGTGCGCGGGCTCGGCGGTGATGTCGCGGCCGTCGAGGGCGATCGTTCCGGCGTCGGGCGCGAGCATGCCCTGCAATTGCGAGATGAAGGTCGTCTTGCCGGCGCCGTTCGGCCCGATGATGGCGTGGCATTCGCCGCGCAGCACTTCGAGCGAGAGATCGTTGGTGGCGCGCAGGCCGCCAAAGCTCTTCATGAGACGGTCGACCAGGAGAATGACGTCAGCCATGCTTCGCCTCCTCCTTGTCGCGGGAAAAGAGCGTGCGTCCGAGATCGGCGAGCCCGCCGCGCAGGCTGACGACGATCAGCACGACGATGAGGCCGAAGACGAATTGCCAATGCGTCGTCCACGACGAGAGCACGAGTTCGAGCACGACGAAGGCGGCCGCGCCGAGCGCCGGACCCCACACCGCGCCGACGCCGCCGAGCACGGCCATGACGACGAGATCGCCGGAACGGTCCCAGCCCATGTCGACCGGCGAGATGAATTGCTGGCCCGCCGCCAGCAGCGCGCCGGCCACCGCCGTCAGCACGGCGGAGACGACGAAGGCCGCCAGACGATAGAGCCAGGGATCGACGCCGACGGCGATTACGCGCGTTTCATTCCTGGAAGCTGCGCGAAGCACCATGCCGAAACGGCTGTCGACGAAGCGGCCGATGAGCAGCAGGGTGAGCGCGAGAACGGCGAGCGCCAGGTAGAAGAAACGATAGCGGTTGGAGACGTCTATGGGCCCGAGCGTGATCGCGCTCATGATCTGCAGGCCGTCGTCGCCGCCGTATTTCTGCAGGGCGACGGCGGCGTAGTAGAACATCTGGTTGAAGGCGAGCGTGATCATCAGGAAATACGGCCCGCTGGTGCGCAGCGAGATCGCGCCGACGATCGTGGCGACGAGGCCGGAAACCAGGATCGCGGCCGGCAGCGTGAGCGCGAGATCGGACGAGCCGGGCATGAACCACAGCGGCTCGGCGTTGAAATCGTGCCAGGCGAGAATGCCGACGACATAGCCGCCGATGCCGAAGAAACCGGCGTGACACAGGCTGACGAGGCCGCCGTAGCCGACGACGAAATTGAGCGCGGTCGCCGCGATGGCGAAAATGACGACGCGGGTCGCGACCTTGACGATGAAGGGATCGTCGAGGGCGAGCGCGATCATCGGCGTGGCCGCGAGCGCTGCGAGGATGAGCAGCGGGGCGAGGCTTTCGCGCAATCTTGCGCCGGGGGTCGGCGGCTCAGCCATGGGCGGGGAACAATCCCTTCGGCCTGATGGCGAGAATGGCCGCCATCATCACGAAGATCGCCATGCTGCCGAGCGCCGGCGTCAGCAGCACGCGCCCGAGCGTATCGACGACGCCAACGAGCAGCGCTGCAACGAGCGCGCCGCGAATAGAGCCGACGCCGCCGATGACGGTGACGACGAGGGCGAGAATGAGGATCGGCTCGCCCATGCCGACCTGCACGGACAGGATCGGCCCGGCCATGACGCCGGCCAGGCCCGCAAGCGCCGCGCCGGCCGCGAACAGCGCGGCGAAGACGAGCGGCACGTTGACGCCCATGGCCGAGGCGATCGGACGATTGCTCGCGCCCGCGCGCACCCACATGCCGATGCGCGTGCGCATGATGATGAAATAGAGAAGCACGGCGACGACGAGACCGACGACCAGAATGGCGAGCCGGAAGGCGGGATAGGGCACGCCGAAAATCAGGACATGGCCCGACAGCGCGGCCGGCAGGCTCATGCGCAGGGGCGTCAGGCCGAACACCATGCGCGTCGCCTCGTTGAGCGCGAGGATCGAACCGAAGGTGACGAGCACCTGGTCGAGATGATCGCGGCCGTAGAAGCGCTTGAGCAAGGCGCTTTCGAGCGCGAGGCCGGCGAGCGCCGCCGCCAGGGGCGCCGCGAGAATGGCGAGCAGGAACGAACCCGTCGCGGCCTGCGTCGCAGCGCCCGCGAAGGCGCCGATCATGTAGAGCGAGCCGTGCGTGAGATTGATGAAGTTCATGATGCCGAAGACCAGCGTCAGGCCCGCCGACATCAGGAACAGCATCACGCCCAGCTGCACGCCGTTGAGGAGTTGCTCGATGATGAGGGAAGGGGTCAAGCGGGACTTCCTCGCAGCTAGCCGTCATTGCGAGGAGCGCAGCGACGAAGCAATCCACCTCTACGGACAGTCAGCTGGATGGATTGCTTCGCTTTCAGACGAAGTCGCCAACAGGCGACTTCTGTCGGGCTCGCAATGACGGCCCTCGGGCCGGGCTCAGTTCGCCGCCATCTTGCACTGGCCGACATAGGCGTCGCGGTGATCGCCGTCGATCTTTTCACGCACGGCCATCACGGGGCGGCCCTTGGCGTCCTTGACGATCTCGGTGAGATAGAAGTCCTGGATCGGATAATGGTTCGTGTCGAAGCGGAACTTGCCGCGCACGCTGTCGAACTTCACGGTCTCCAGCGCCTTGCGGAACGCCGCCTTGTCCTCGATCTTGCCGCCGATGCTCTTGGCCGCCGCGTCGATCAGGCGCGCCGTGTCGTAGGCGTTGGCGGCGTTGGGCGAGGGAATGCGATTGTATTTCGCCTCGAACGCCGCGACGAATTTCTTGCTCGCGGCATTGTCGAAACTCTCCGCCCAGAAAGCCGAGGCGAAGGCGCCGACGGCGGCGTCCCCGATCGCCGGCAGCGTCGTCTGGTCGAGCGAGAAGGACGGACCGTAGAGCGGGATCGTCTTCTTCAGGCCCGCCTGGTCGTATTGCTTGACGAAATTGATGCCCATGCCGCCGGGATAGAAGAAATAGACGCCGTCCGGATTGGCCGCGCGCAATTGCGCGATCTCGGCCGCGTAGTCGAGCTGGCCGAAGGTGGTGTAGACCTCGCCCGCGATCTCGCCCTTGTAGAAGCGCTTGAAGCCGGCGAGAAAGTCCTTGCCCGCCGGATAGTTCGGCGCGAGCAGGTACATTTTCTTCACGCCCTTGTTCTGCAGATAGAGGCCCATCGCCTCCGACGCCGTGTCGTTCTGGAAGGACGCCGCGAAATAATGCGGATGGCATTGCGCGCCGGCATATTGCGAGGGGCCGGCGTTCGACGAGACGATGAAGGCGCCGGCGTCGAGCGCGGGCTTGGCGACGGCCAGCATGACGTTGGAGAAATTGACGCCGGTGATGATCTGCACCTTGTCGCGTTCGATCATCTTGTCGGCCGCCTGGCGGCCGACGTCGGGCTTGGCCTGATCGTCGCCCTGGACGACCTCGACCGGACGGCCGCCGATGGTCTTGCCGTTTTCCTCGAGCGCGAGATTGAAGCCGTCGAGCAGTTCCTGGCCAAGCTGCCCCGTCGGGCCGGAGAAGGTCGACAGGAAGCCGATCTTCACCGGATCGGC
>JBDHTL010000212.1:0-4572 GCA_039808645.1 Rhodoblastus sp.
TGCCGATCGCGATGGAAGAGAAGCTGCGCTTCGCCATCCGCGAAGGCGGACGCACGGTCGGCGCCGGCGTCGTCGCTTCGATCATCGAGTAAGGAACAGGACCGCGGGCCTTCAGGCTCGCCCTCGAAGACAGGACCGCAAGTTCGCTTGCGGTCCAGCGGTCCCAAAGGAAGAAGACATGAACGGCCAGAACATCCGGATCCGCCTCAAGGCCTTCGATCACCGGATTCTCGACACGTCGACGCGCGAAATCGTCTCGACGGCGAAGCGGACGGGCGCGCAGGTGCGCGGTCCGATCCCGCTGCCGACCAAGATCGAGAAGTTCACGGTCAACCGCTCGCCGCACGTCGACAAGAAGTCGCGCGAGCAGTTCGAGATCCGCACCCACAAGCGCGTTCTCGACATCGTCGACCCGACCCCGCAGACAGTCGACGCGCTCATGAAGCTCGATCTCGCCGCCGGCGTGGACGTCGAAATCAAGCTCTGATCTTTCACCGGCGCCTCTGCCTTTCGAGCATGCGCCCTTAGGGAACGAACCAAATGCGATCAGGCGTTATCGCACAGAAGGTGGGCATGACCCGCGTCTTCACCGACGCGGGCGAGCACGTGCCGGTCACGGTGCTCAAGCTCGACGGCTGCCAGGTCGTCGCTCACCGCACCATGGAGAAGAACGGCTACACCGCCGTTCAGCTCGGCATCGGCCGCGCCAAGGTAAAGAATGTCTCGAAGGCCGAGCGCAACCGCTTTGCGGCCGCTTCGGTCGAGCCGAAGATGAAGCTCGCCGAGTTCCGCGTGCCGGAAGACGGCATGATCCCGGTCGGCGCCGAGATCACCGCGGACCATTTCGTCGTCGGCCAGTTCGTCGACGTGACGGGCACCTCGATGGGCAAGGGCTTCGCCGGTCCGATGAAGCGCTGGAACTTCGGCGGCCTGCGCGCCTCGCACGGCGTGTCGGTCTCGCATCGTTCGCATGGTTCGACCGGCGGCCGCCAGGATCCCGGCAAGACCTTCAAGAACAAGAAGATGGCCGGCCATCTCGGCACGGACCGCGTGACGACGCAGAACCTGAAGGTCGTGCAGCTCGATGTGGAGCGCGGCCTGATCCTGGTCGAAGGCTCCGTGCCCGGCCATCGCGGCGGCTATATCTATGTGCGCGACGCGGTGAAGCGCGCCGCGCCCGCCGATCTGCCGAAGCCCGGCAAGTTCAAGGAGCCGAAGGCCGCCGAGGCGAAGTCCGCCGAGGCGCCGGCCGCCGCTCCCGCCGAAGAAAAGAAGGAGGGCTGAGCCGTGAAGATCGACGTCCTGTCGCTCGACGGTCAATCGGCCGGTTCGATCGAACTCAACGATGAGATCTTCGGCCTCGAGCCGCGCATGGATCTCATCCACCGCATGATCCGCTGGCAGCTCGCCAAGCGCCGCGCCGGTACGCATGCGGTCAAGAACCGCGCGGAAATCTGGCGCACCGGCAAGAAGATGTACAAGCAGAAGGGCACCGGCGGCGCCCGTCACGGCTCGGCCCGCGTGCCGCAGTTCCGCGGCGGCGGTCGCGCCTTCGGCCCGGTCGTCCGCTCGCACGAGCACGACCTGCCGAAGAAGGTGCGCGCGCTGGCGCTGCGCCACGCCCTGTCGGCCAAGATGAAGGACGGCGGCGTGATCGTGTGGGACAAGGCGGAAGGCGACGGCAAGACCAAGACGCTGCGCGCCAATTTCGCCAAGGCCGGCCTGAAGAGCGCGCTGATCATCGACGGCGCCGCGCTGCAGGACCAGTTCGCGCTGGCGGCCCGCAACATTCCGCAGATCGACGTGCTGCCGATCCAGGGCATCAACGTCTACGACATCCTGCGTCGCGAGAAGCTCGTGCTGACGCGCGCGGCGGTCGATGCTCTCCAGGAGCGCTTCAAATGAGCAAGGACGTCCGCCACTACGACGTGATCGTCGCTCCCGTCATCACCGAGAAGGCGACTTTCGCCTCCGAGCTGAACAAGGTGGTCTTCAAGGTCCGCAAGGACGCGACCAAGCCGCAGATCAAGGCGGCGGTTGAAGGCCTGTTCGACGTGAAGGTCGAGAGCGTCAACACGCTTGTCCGCAAGGGCAAGACCAAGATTTTCCGCGGGAACCGCGGCACGCAGTCCGACGTCAAGAAAGCCGTCGTGACGCTGGCCGAGGGCCACAGAATCGACGTCACGACGGGTCTGTGAGCGGGCAGGGAACAGAACAATGGCGCTGAAGACATTCAAACCGATCACGCCGAGCCTTCGCCAGCTCGTCATCGTCGACCGCAGCGAGCTCCACAAGGGCAAGCCGGTCAAGGCGCTGACGGAAGGCAAGAGCTCGCAGGGCGGCCGCAACAATACCGGCCGCATCACCGTCCGCTTCCGCGGCGGCGGCCACAAGCAGGCCTACCGCACCGTGGACTTCAAGCGGCGCAAGGTCGACATGGCGGCCAAGGTCGAGCGGCTCGAATATGATCCGAACCGCACCGCGTTCATCGCGCTGATCAAATACGCCGACGGCGAGCTGGCCTACATCCTCGCGCCGCAGCGTCTGTCGGTCGGCGACGAGGTGATTTCGGGCGCTTCCGTCGACGTGAAGCCTGGCAACGCCATGCCGCTCTCGGCCATTCCGGTCGGCACGATCGTCCATAATGTCGAGATGAAGATCGGCAAGGGCGGCGTGATCGCGCGCTCGGCGGGCAATTATGCGCAGATCGTCGGCCGCGACCAGGGCTACGTCATCGTGCGCCTCAATTCGGGCGAGCAGCGCCTGATCCACGGCCAGTGCTTCGCCTCGATCGGCGCAGTGTCGAACCCGGACCATATGAATACGTCGATCGGCAAGGCCGGCCGGCAGCGCTGGTTCGGCCGCCGTCCGCACAACCGCGGCGTCGTCATGAACCCGATCGACCATCCGCACGGCGGCGGCGAAGGCCGCACCTCGGGCGGCCGTCATCCGGTCACCCCGTGGGGCAAGCCCACGAAGGGCAAGAAGACCCGGTCGAACAAGCAGACCGACAAGTTCATCGTGACCTCGCGTCACAAAGCCAAGAAGAAGGGCTGATCCATGGCTCGCTCACTCTGGAAAGGCCCGTTCGTCGACGGCTACCTTCTCAAGAAGGCTGAGACCGCGCGCGGGTCCGGCCGTTCCGACATCATCAAGATCTGGAGCCGCCGCTCCACCATCCTGCCGAACTTCGTCGGCCTCACCTTCGGCGTCTACAACGGGCACAAGCATGTTCCCGTCGCGGTCACCGAGGACATGATCGGCCACAAGTTCGGCGAGTTCGCGCCGACGCGCACGTTCCACGGCCATGCCGCGGACAAGAAGGCGAAGAGGGGCTGACCATGTCCAAGCAGAAGACGCCCCGCGCGCTCAAGGACACCGAGGCCAAGGCGGTCGCGCGCATGCTGCGCGTTTCGCCGCAGAAGCTGAACCTGCTGGCGCAGCTCATCCGCGGCAAGAAGGTCGATCGCGCGCTCGCCGACCTCGAGTTCTCGCGCAAGCGCATCGCCTTCGACGTCAAGAAGGCGCTCGAGAGCGCGATCGCCAACGCGGAAAACAACCACGATCTCGATGTCGACGATCTCGTCGTCGCCGAGGCGCATGTCGGCAAGGCGCTCGTCATGAAGCGTTTCCATGCCCGCGCCCGCGGCCGCGCCGGTCGGATCGAGAAGCCTTTCTCCAACCTGACTATCGTCGTGCGCGAAGTCGAAGCGGCGAAGGCCTGAGGAGAGAACGATGGGACAGAAGGTCAATCCGGTCGGCCTGCGCCTCGGCATCAACCGCACCTGGGACTCGCGCTGGTTCGCGAATACCGGCGAGTACGGCAAGCTGCTGCACGAGGACATGAAGATCCGCGAAGTGTTGATGAAGCAGCTCAAGCAGGCTGCCGTCTCCAAGATCATCATCGAGCGCCCGCACAAGAAGTGCCGCGTGACCATTCACTCGGCGCGTCCGGGCGTGGTGATCGGCAAGAAGGGCGCCGATATCGACAAGATTCGCAAGACCGTCGCCAAGCTCACGGACTCGGAAGTCGTCATCAACATCGTCGAGGTGCGCAAGCCCGAGGTCGACGCGACGCTGGTCGCCGACTCGATCGCCCAGCAGCTCGAGCGCCGCGTCGCCTTCCGCCGCGCCATGAAGCGCGCCGTGCAGTCGGCGATGCGTCTGGGCGCCGAGGGGATCCGCATCAACTGCTCCGGCCGTCTCGGCGGCGCTGAAATCGCGCGCCTCGAATGGTACCGCGAAGGCCGCGTGCCGCTGCATACGCTGCGCGCCGACGTCGACTACGGCGTCGCCACCGCGCACACCGCCTACGGCACCTGCGGCATCAAGGTGTGGGTGTTCAAGGGCGAGATCCTCGAGCACGATCCGATGGCCCAGGACAAGAAGCTGGCTGAAGCCGATCACGGCGGCGGCGAGCGTCGTCCGCGCCGCGAAGACCGTGGCGATCGCGACCGCGGCGACCGTCGCGAGCGTCGCGAAGCGACCGCCTGAAGCTGAAAGAGTTCGACAATGCTGCAACCGAAGCGAACGAAATTCAGGAAGGCCTTCAAGGGCCGCATCCGCAACGTC
>JBDHTL010000213.1:0-4462 GCA_039808645.1 Rhodoblastus sp.
GCTCGACGGCGCCGACGCCGCGCAGGTGCAGGCCGCCGCGCGCGCGGGCGACCGGATCGCGATCGAAACGATCCGCCGCTTCTGGCGGCTGGTCGCGCGCTGCGCCGGCGATCTCGCGCTGATCTTCCTGGCGCGCGGCGGCGTGACCCTGTCGGGCGGCGTCCTGCCGCGACTGACGGACTGGCTGGACGAGGAGGAGTTCCGCCGCGTCTTCGTCGCCAAGCAGCCGATGCAGGGCCTGCTCGCGCAAGCGCCCGTGCGCCTCGTCGTTCATGCGGACGCGGCATTGTTCGGCATGGCCGGGCTCGCGGCGGCCCCGGAGACATATGCGCTCGATTACGCGGCGCGCGGCTGGCGGCCGATCGCCTGACCCGTCTCAGGCGGCGTTCGGCGTGGGTGAGCGGACGAGAATCGAATAGAGCGCCGACGGGTCGCGCGTCGAGCGCAGCGTCGTCACCAGGCTCTGGTCGCGCAGCACGCGCGCGGCGCGCGAGAGGGCGTTGAGATGATCGGCGCCCGCGTTCTCAGGCGCGATCAGCAGAAAGATCAGGTCGACCGGGGCGTCGTCGAGCGCCTCGAAGTCGATCGGCTTCTCGAGCCGCGCGAAAACCCCGAAGATCCGGGCGCAGCGCGCGAGCTTGCCGTGCGGGATCGCAATTCCGCCGCCGATGCCGGTGGACCCCAGCCGCTCGCGCTGAACCAGCGCGTCGAGGACCTCGCGCGAGTCGATGCCCGAGAGTTCGGCCGCCTTCTCGCTGAGCTCGGTCAAGGCCTGCTTCTTGCTGTTGGCTTTCAGCGAGGCAATGACCGCCTGCGGGGAAATGAGATCGTTGAGCGACATCATCCGCATAATCCTGTTTTCGCCGCGGCCTTCTCTTCAGCCGTCCGGCGCCGCAGTTCGCGCGAACGCGATCCGCAGGGGATCGCGTCGCAGATCTACGCAACAACCATGCCGAACCGGCGGGCCTAGGCCTTGTCGTCGCCCGCGGGATCGAGCCACCCGATATTGCCGTCGTTGCGGCGGTAAATGATGTTCACGCGACCGGACGCCGCGTGCCGGAAAGGCAGCACCGTCACGCCGGTCATGTCGAGTTCCATGACGGCGGCGGCGATGGTCATGGCGCCGAGCCTGGTGGTGGTCTCGGCGATCACGGTCGGGGCGAAATCCTCGGCCGGCGCCTCCGTCTCCTGGTCCGGCGCTTCCAGCACGTAGCTGGCGACGGTCACGCCGCCTGCCTCGGCCTTGTCGTGCTTGCGCTCCTTGATCCGGCTCTTGTAGCGGCGCAGGCGCTTCTCGATCCGGTCCGCCGCCTGGTCGAAGCAGGCGTAGGGCTCCTGCGCGCGGCCGTCGGCCTGCACGGTCACGCCGTTCCTGAGATGCAGCGTGCAATCGGCGCGGAATCCGGAGCCCTCGGGAGCGATGGTGACGTGGCCGCTCGGCTCGCCGTCGAAATACTTGCCCGCGGCCACGGCGAGCTTGCCCTGCACATGCGTCCGCAAGGCTTCGCCGATGTTCATGTTCTTGCCCGATACCCGCAACGACATCTGATCCTCGGTCTGCTTCTGTGGTCGGCTGATTGTTGGTTCGACTTTGGCGGCGCGTTCGGTTTCGATGAGAGGCGGCGAGCGGGAAACCGTTAAAAGCCGGCGCCGGGGAAGTCAACCGCCGCGACGGGCTGTGGAAAACTGTTATAAATCAAACGTATACACATATACCATTCCCCGTGGCGGGGCGTCAGGCCGGTTGCGCCGCCAGAGCCGCCTTCTCCCGCCGCCGCTCGACGGAGGAGGGAATGCGCAGGCTCTCGCGATACTTGGCCACCGTCCGGCGCGCAATGTCGATATTGGAGTCTTTCAGCCGCGTGACAATGGCGTCGTCGGAAAGAACCCCGTCCGACGTCTCCTGGTCGATCATCTGCTTGATCCGGAAGCGCACCGCCTCGGCCGAATGCGCTTCGCCGCCCGTCTGCGCGGCGATCGAGGCGGTGAAGAAATACTTCATCTCGAACAGGCCGCGCGGGGTCGCCATGTATTTGTTGGAGGTGACCCGCGAGACGGTCGATTCGTGCATGCCGATCGCGTCGGCGATTGTGCGCAGGTTCAGGGGCCGCAGGTGTTCGACGCCATGCGCCAGGAAGCCGTCCTGCTGGCGCACGATCTCGCTGGCGACCTTCAGGATGGTGCGCGCGCGCTGCTCCAGGCTCTTGGTCAGCCAGTTGGCGTTCTGCAGGCAATTCGTCAGGAAGGACCTGTCCGCCTCGCCGACCCGCGCGGCGTTGACCGTCGCCGCGTAGGTCTGGTTGACCAGCACGCGCGGCAGAACGTCGGCGTTGAGCTCCACCTGCCAGCCGCCGTCGGCGGCGGCCTTCACGATCACGTCGGGCGCGACCGGCTGCAGCGTCTCGCCGCCGAAGGCGCGGCCGGGCTTGGGGTCGAGCCGCCGGATTTCGGCGACCATGTCGGCGATGTCCTCGTCGTCGACGCCGCAGAGCCGGCGCAAAGTCGCGAATTCGCGTTTGGCCAGCAGCGGCAGGTTGGCGATCAGAGCCTGCATCGCCGGGTCGTAGCGGTCGCGCTCGCGAAGCTGGATCGCCAGGCAGTCGGCGAGGTCGCGGGCGCCGACGCCCGAGGGATCGAAAGTCTGGATCGTCCGCAGGACCGCTTCGATGCGCGCCAGGGAGACCCCGAGCCGCTCGGCGGTCTCGGCGAGGTCGTCGCGGAAATAGCCGGCCTCGTCGAGCGAATCGATCAGCGCGCGGCCGATCAGCCGGTCGGTCGGATCGGCGCAGGCGACGTTGAGCTGTTCGGTCAGATGTTCGGCAAGCGTCGGCTTCGCCGCGATATAGGCCTCGAGATTCGGCGCTTCGCCGTCGCCGCCGCCCGGACCCGAGCCGCCGGTCCAGGCGCCGGTCGAGAGGCCGGCCTCGTCGCCGCTGGCGGTCGGCGCGGCGGGCGTCGGCGGCTCGTCGGCGTCGAAGGCGTTGGACACGTCGGTCCCGAGATCGGCGGACAGCTGCGCGCTGTCGACGGCGAGTTCGGAGCCCGCCCAGTCCGGCGCGTCGCCGGCTTCTCCGCCGCCCGCCTGTTCGGCCTCTACGAAGCGGTCGATCGCCGGCCCGACGTCGGGCCCGCCGTCGCGGTCGTCGGCGCGTTCGAGCAGGGGATTGCGGTCGAGTTCGTCCTGCACGAAGGCCGACAGTTCCAGATGCGAGAATTGCAGCAGCTTGATCGCCTGCAGCAATTGCGGCGTCATCACCAGGGCCTGGCCCTGCCGCATCATGAGCCGCGTCGATAAAGCCATCTCGCCCGTACTCGAATACGCCCCGCCGCCTCGGCCGAGTCGTTGCTGCGCCGCACAATGATATACGGCCCGCTTCTTGCTTCAAGCATTTTAGCTGATGGCGGGCCGCGGGGAAGCGGCCCTGTGGATTACCGCGCGACTGGGTTAAGAATCGTCGCGCGCCATGCCTAAGGCCCCGTGTTTCCGATGAAACTGCGGTTGTGCGTCGGGCTGATGAGAATCTCGTTGACGCAGACGTGCTGCGGCGCTTCGGCCACGTAGACGATGATGCCAGCCACATCTTCGGCCTGCAGCATGCGCGCCTGTTCTTCCGCCGTCGGCACGACCGGGCGCGACTGGAGGATCGGCGTCGCCACTTCGCCCGGACAGACGCAGCAGGCCCGCAGATTGTCCTTGGCGTTCTCCATGTTGAAGGAATGGGTCAGCGCCACGACCGCGTGTTTGGAGGCGCAATAGGCCGGCCCGGTCAGCGGCGACACGAACTTGCCCGCCCAGGACGAGACATTGACGATCGTGCCTTGCTGCTGCGCCCGCATGGCTGGCAGCACGGCGCGCATGCAGTACATGAGCCCGTCGAGATTGATGCCGATGACCTGATCCCAGCCGTCATTGGTCACGTCGGGCCAGTTGCGGGCCCGCACGTTCACGCCGGCCGAATTCACCAGCAAGTCGATCCGGCCGAATTCTTTCAGAATCCCGGCCGCAGCCGCTTCGACCGCCGTCGCGTCGGAAACGTCGAGCGGAACCGCCATGAGGCGCGCCTTGTCGCCGCCTGCGGCAATCGCGCCCGCAATGGCCGCGTCGACATTTTCCGCGCGGCGTGAGGTGACCGCGACCGACCAGCCGCGCGCCGCCAGCATTTCCACGCAGGCCTGCCCGATCCCCGTGCCGCCGCCAGTCACCCAGGCCACGCGCCGCTTGCTCATTCTGTCCTCCCGATCGCTTTTTTTCGAGGATGGCATGGGCGTTGGCGTCGACCAAGATCGCGGGGCGACAGGGCCGCCATGCACAAGCGGACGGAAGGAAAAGACCGGCGGCGGATATGTGGTGCGCTGGCCACATGTGCCGTTGCGGCGCCGTCACATGCGGAAATCGTCGCCGAGGTAGAAGCGCCGCACGTTCGGGTCGGCGACGATCGCCTCGGGCGGGCCTTCGGTGAGA
>JBDHTL010000214.1:0-4340 GCA_039808645.1 Rhodoblastus sp.
CCGCGACGGCTGCGACGGCGGCGCCGAGAGCGCCCAGCGGCGCGACCGAGGAAAAGACCCGCACGCCCCAGAACCTCATGGCGAGCCCGACCCCGACCAGCGCGGAGAGCGCGATCAGGCGGGCGCGCCGCACGCCCGTCTGGACGAAGGCTGTCGTCAGCGTCGCCGCCAGCGCGAGCGCGAGCGGCGCGCCGAGCGTGAGCGCCGCGTTCGGCTGCGTCGCGGCGAGATCGGCGAGCTTCTGCACTTCCGCGACATGGTCGAGCCAGATCGCGCGCACCAGCGGATCGAGCCCGACGAAGGGATCGCCGAGGCAGGCGGGCGCGACGAGTTTCAGCGCGCCGAGCGGCAGGAGGCCCAGCGCCGCCGCGCTCGCCGCGCGCGCGGGCATGGTCGCAATCCGCGGGCTCGCGTCGGCCAGGACGATCAGCGCCAGCGCCCCCGCCAGCCCCGCCGCCAGATGCGCGGCCGAATAGGCGTCGCAGACCGCATTCGTCCAGCGCTGCGGCCCGATCGTCGCGACGAAGCAGAGCGGCAGCGCGACGGCGAGGCCGGCGCCGAAATTGCGGAGCGAGGTCGCCATCGGCGCGCCCCGGACGATCCAGGCGACGACGACGATCGCCACGAGCGCGACGAGGAAGGGCAGGTTTTCGAGGCTGATCGCCAGCGACAGCGCCATGCAGGCCGCAGCCGACCACGTCGCCTTCGCGCGCGAAGGATCGAGCGCCGCCAGAACGCCGCCCGTCGCCAGCATCAGCAGCACGATCTGCGGCGCATGATGGTCGATGCGGCCGGGCGTGAATTGCGACAGGAAGGACCCCGTGCCGAAGGCGAGGCCGACGGCGGCGATCTGGACGGCGCGGTCGCCGAACAGCCGCGCGACATGCGCGACCGCGGCGTAGAGACAGGCGAGCATCAGGAGCGGGAAGGCGAGCCGCGTCGCCGCCTCCGCCTGCGCCGGCGCGAGAAACAGGCCGAATATCTTCGTCAGCGCCACGAGGGGAACGTCGACCACGCGCGACCAGTGCATGAAGGACCCGTCCGGCGGCGCCAACCGATGCTGCGCCATGTCGTACCAACCTTGGCCCGCCAGAAGATCGCGAACCTGGACCATGCGCATGGCGTCGTCCGTGTCGCCGAACGCGCCCGTCGTCCAGACGTCGACGGCCAGGCCCCAGGCGATGGCGACGCCGCAGCCGAGCGCCGTCAGGATCGCGAAGCCGACGCCGGGACGAAAGGCGATTGTCGCGTCCATGCGCGGGGCGATCGAGGCTTCGGCTTCGCTCATGGCGGCTCCAGACAGGTAACCTGCCTTGTAGCCGCTCGCTCTTGCGACGAGGTTACCGCTGCTTGCCTTGGCCGCCCGCGCGTGAGAGACCACCCGGCCCCGAAGGACCGAACAAGCCATGACGCCCGCAGCCCGCCTCGCCGCCGCCATCGACATTCTCTCCAGCATCGCGGATCTGCGCGTGCCCGTGGGCGAGGCGCTGAAGGACTGGGGCCGCCGCAACCGCTACGCCGGCGCCAAGGACCGCACGGCCATCGCCAGCCTGATCTACGATGCGCTGCGCACGCGCGCTTCGTCGGGTTGGCTTATGGGCGGCGACAGCCCGCGTGAAAACATGCTCGGCGCCCTGAAGGTTTCACGCGGTCTGGACGCCAAAGCCATCGCGCAGCTCTGCTCCGGCGAACGCTACGCGCCCGCGCCGCTGAGCGAGGCGGAGCGCGCGCGGCTCGCAAGCGCCGATCTCGACGGCGCGCCCGATCATGTCGCCGGCGACTATCCCGAATGGTTGGCGCCGCATTTTTTGCGCGCCTTCGGCGCGGATGCGGTCGCGGAGGGCAGGGCGCTGGCACAACGCGCGCCCGTCGACCTGCGCGTCAACCTGTCGAAGACCTCGCGTGAGAAGGCGCTCGAGGAACTCGCGCATCTCGACCCGCAACCCACGCCCTTCTCGCCGCTCGGCCTGCGCATCGCGGTATCGGGCGACGGTCGCGGCCCCGCGCTCTCGGCCGAGCCGGCCTATGTGAAGGGCCTCGTCGAGGTGCAGGACGAAGCCTCGCAACTGGCCGCGATCGTCGCCGCGCCGCAGGCGGGCGAGCAGGTCCTCGATCTCTGCGCCGGCGGCGGCGGCAAGACGCTCGCGCTCGCCAGCCTGATGGGCGCCAGCGGCCAGATCTACGCGACCGACGCGGACGGCCGCCGCCTCATGCCGATCTACGAGCGGCTCGAACGCTCGGGCGCCCGCAACGTCCAGGTGCGCGCGCCGCGCGGCAAGAACGACGTGCTCGCCGATCTCGAAGGCCGCTGCGACCTCGTGCTGGTCGACGCGCCCTGCACGGGCGTCGGCACATGGCGGCGCAATCCCGACGCCAAATGGCGCATCCGCCCCGGCGCGCTCGAACAGCGGATGAAGGACCAGGACGCCGTGCTCGAACGCGCGGCGGAATACGTGAAGCCGGGCGGCCGTCTCGTCTACGTCACCTGCTCGCTCCTGCCGGACGAGAACGAGGACCGCGTCGCCGCCTTTCTCGGCGCGAACCCCGCATTTTCGGGCCTCGACATGAAGGAAGCGGCGCGCGCCGCCGGCGCGGAGGCGCTGGTGGATCGCGCCGATTTCGGCGCGCACGGCATGACGCTGAGGCCATCGAAGATCGGCGCGGACGGCTTCTTCGTCTGCGTGATGCGGCGGGCCTGATCGGCGCTGTCATTTCCGCGAAAGCGGGAATCCAGAACCGCCGTGCGAATGCGTCATCATTGTCGCTGGATTCCCGATCGATCGCTGCGCGATCGTCGGGAATGACATGGACAATGCAAGAAGAGGGGACCGCGAGCCCCCGGCCGTATTGGGGACACAAGCGTTACGCGAGGCCCGCGGTCCAAGCTCCGAATTTACGCCGCCTTGTCGAGCGCCGGCGCGCTCCAGGCGCCCACTTGCTCGACGGCGAGCGCGCGCTTGAGGCGCGCCAGATATTCCACGCGCGGCGCGCCGTCGAACCCGTCGGCGGCGAGTTCCGCCGTCAGCCGCTTGGCGTCGATCCACAGGAAGCCGCGCCCCTCCAGCGCCTGCGCCAGGGTGGCGAGGCCCGCCGCCCGCGCGGACGGATCGCGGAAATGCAGCGCCTCGATGACGAAGACGCGGCCGACCGCTACGCCGTAGCCGCCGCCGACGCGCTCGCCGGACTTGAGCGATATGTCGAAGGAATGCGCGAAGCCCGCGTCGAACAGGCCGGAGAAGGCCCATTTGAGGCGCGGCGGCGTCGGCTGGTCGCGATCGGCCTCGCAGAGCGCCGCCTCGAAATCCTGGTCGAAGGCGATGCGCATGTCGCCTGCCGCGCCGCCGGACCGCGCGACGAGCGTCCGGGGGGCGACGATGGCCCGCTGGGTCGGCGACCACCATTTCATCGGCCCGAGATGGCCGCTGGGAAACAGCCCGCGTTCGTAGGCGTCCATGACGGTGGCGACCGACAATTCGTCCGCCACGCCGCACAGGCCGTCGGGCGAGGACAGCGCGCGCGCGGGATCCGGCAGGCCTTCGGCGCCGATGGATTTTTCGCGCAGCATGAATTCGGTGGCTCGCAGGCATCCGCCGAGCCCGTCGCGCGGCACGACCATGCGCGCCGCGCGCCAGATGCGCTTGAGCGCCTCCAGCGGCTTCTCGGCGAACAGCCGTTCGCGCAGCGCCTTGCGGGCGCGCGGCGAGAGCGGGGCGGGCGGCTCGGCGCCGGGCGAGAACAGGGCGGCGAGTTCGCCGAGCCGGGCGCGGCCCGCGATCAGGCGGTTCACCTCTGTCTGACTGATGGTCATCGCAACATCCTGTCCCTTCGCCCCGCGGGCTTGGACGGACGTTAGGCGCGGCCCTCTTGCCGGCCGTTCAAACGCTTCGTTCGAATGCGCGTATAAAGCCGTTAGGAAATGCAGCCGGGACGTTGCGCGGGCGGGATTGTTCCCCTAATCCGCTTTTTTTGGTTGAGAGGTTCCCGATGACCGCGCTTTCCGCTGCCGACGCCCACCGCGAGATCGTCGAGCGCCACGACAAGGTGCTGATCGTCGATTTCGGCTCGCAGGTCACCCAGCTGATCGCCCGCCGCGTCCGCGAGGCCGGCGTCTACTGCGAAATCCACCCGTTCCAGAGCGCCGAAAAGGCCTTCGCCGACCTCCACCCGAAAGCCGTAATCCTGTCGGGCGGCCCGGCCTCGGTGACCGACGCAGGCTCGCCGCGCGCGCCGCAGGCGATCTTCGAGGCCGGCATTCCCGTCCTCTCGATCTGCTACGGCCAGCAGACGACGGCCGTGCAATTGGGCGGGCAGGTGGAGGGCGGCCACGCCGCCGAATTCGG
>JBDHTL010000215.1:0-4327 GCA_039808645.1 Rhodoblastus sp.
CGTCGTCGGCAACCTTCCTGCCGTCAATGATTTCGGCCATGGCGAACCTCCGCTTTCGTGGCCGCGTCATGCCACGAAAACGCATCCGCTCCCATGCGACATTGCGGCGTTGGATGCCGCAATCCTTGCGCTCAGCGGGAAGCCCGCGCCCGGAACTGCGTCAGGTCACGCACCGCGTCGCGGAACTCGCGCAGGCTCTCGCGAATCTCGTCGACCGCGCTCGGCGCGGCCGGCGGCTGCGGCGCCGGCTGCGGCCAAACTTGGACCGGATAGGCTTGCGGCGGAGCGGGCGGCGCGTAGGCCGGTTGAGGATAGGCGGGCTGGGCATAGGGCGGTGGCGCGAACCCGGCAGGCGGATAGGCCGCCCAGGCCTGCGGCATCATCGGTTGCTGAGGCGCGTAATAGGCTGGCGCATAGGCGGGCGGCTGTGGTGGCATCCACGCCTGCTGCGCGGCGAGGCGCTGGGCGTCGTGCCAGGCGGCTGCCTGCTGTTCCTGCCAGGTCTGGGGGGCGGCGTAGTGCGGCGGATAGGGCGGGTGCACGGGTTGTTCCTTGGCGGGCTGTTCCTTGGGTGCGTCCGGCGACTTGGCCGCCGACGCCGGTTCGGGCTCGGGCGCTTCGGCGCGGACGGCGCTCGCCGCCCATGACGGGGCGACGGACGCCATGATGCCGTCGATCTCGTCGTCCTGGCGCCGGCGGCGGACACGCGCACGGCCGGCCGGGCCGGACGGGCCGGCGTCACGCAGACTGTCCAGCGCGCCGCGCAGGGCGCCGATGCCGATGCCGGCCATCAGCCCGAGCGCGGTCGCGGCGATGACGATCATGCTGCGCGATGGACCCTTGGCGTTCAGTGGCGGCTGGGCGACCGAGATGACGCTGACATTGGCGGTGTTGAGGCCGCGCTGCTCGCCGGTCTCGCGCGCCCTCAGCAGGAAGGATTCGTAGACCGCGCGCTTCGAGGCGGCGTCGCGCTCGAGCTCGCGCAAGGCGACGAGGTCCTCGCTGACCGTGCCCTGCCGCGACTTCAACTGCGCCAGCCGGCTGGCAAGGTCCTGCTCCAGTTGGACCGCGCGCTTCAGATCGACCTGGATCGAGGAGACGATGCGGCGCATCTCGGCATTGATCGACTGCCGCGCTCCGGCAAGCTGCGCTTCCGCCGCCATGCGCTCCGGATGGCGCGGGCCGAAGCGCACGGCAATACGCTCCAGCTCCTGCTTGGCCGACGCATATTGCGTGCGCAGTTCCGTCATCAGCGACGAGGACACCTGTTCGGGAAGCTCTCCGCCGAGAACCGAGTCCAGATCGAGATTGCGCGCCGACGCGGCGCGTGCGTTGAGCTCGATCGTCCGCGCCCGCGCCGTCGCGAGTTGGTCGTTCAGCTTGAGGATTTCCTCGTCGGAGATCAGCCCGCCCTTGGCGTCGACCAGATCGTTCTCGGCGCGATAGGTCTCGACCTTGCGCTCGGCCGCCTCGACGCTCGCCTGCAATTCCGCCAGGCGCGAGGTGAGCTCGTCATTGGCGCGGCCCGCGGCGTTCGACTGCATGTCGCCGTAGGACTGCATGAAGACGTCGGTCAGCGTATTGGCGATCAGCGCCGACTTTTCCGGGTCGCGCGTGGTGACGCCGACCGAAACCACGAAGGTCTTGTCGCCGCGCTCGACATCGAGGCTCTCGTAGAGATGCTCCATCGCGAGCGCCCGCTTGCGATCGCCGGCGCCGGCGTCGCCGCGCGAAACGATCGAGCGCAGCTCGGAGATGATCGAGCCGATGCCGAAGCTTTTTTCCTCGCCGTTGAATTCCGGATCGGCGTCGAGCTTCAGCCTGTCGACGGTCTTCTCCAGCACGGTGCCGGAGGTGAGAACGCGCACCTGGTTCTGGACTATGGCCAGCGTCGCATCCGACGGCAGGCCGCCCTGGGTCAGGTCGCGCTCGACGACCTTGATGTCGCGCGGATCGATCAGCAGTTCGCTGGTCGACTGGTAGAGCTTCGGCGTCTGCATCGCCATGACGATGCCAAGCGCCGCGCCGGCGACCGTCGTTCCCGCGATGATGGCGCGCGAGCGGACGATGCCGTTGAAGATCTTCATCGGGTCGAGCAGCGGCCTCCACTGATCGTCGCCGCCGGCGCGATCGTAGGTCGGCCCCTCCCAGTCGATCCGGTTCGCCGCCCGGGGCGCGCTGGCCGTGTGCGGCTGTGGCGCGGGTTGCTGGTCGGGCGCGGGGCTGCCGGCCGCAGCGGCCGTTTCCGCCGCGGCCTCGCGGTTCTCGGCGAGCGCGGCAAGCAGCGGATTTGGCGTCGCCTCGCGGCGCGAGCGGGCCAGACGATGGCGCTGCGAGGCATCGGACTTCGAGGCCATCGACACGAGCGACGGCGAAAGGGGCGACGGCGCAGCGGACCGCGCCTCCGGAGCCGGCCGGCGCGCGAAGGAAAGCAGCGAATCTGCCGCCTTTTCCTTCTTTGGAGCGTCGGGATCGAACATGGATGGAGGCAGGCCCTGTCAGTCGAACCGCCCGATCGGACGGCTCATTCGTTAAGGCACGCTAAACGGGCATGGAAAACAAACCGTTAATTTCCGTGTTAATCGCATGACATGTTTCGGCAATTCCAGCGTGTGCGAACGCCGTGACACGCGCATTCGAAACGAATCCCTGAACGCCAGTTTAATCTTTCCCGGCTAGAACCGGATCGTGCAAAACGCGACGCCGGCAGGCGACACGATCGACAGCAGGAAAGGCCTGACGCCCGGCGAATTCCTCGCCGCGCGCATCGGAATGCTGCGCGACTACATGGCGGCGATCAGCGGCTCGGCGGGGCGGCTGGTCTTCTCGCTCGCCTATTTCATCGCCCTCGCCAACACGCTCTCCATCGCGGAGTTCGGCCTGTTCGCCACGGCTTCGGCGGTCGGCGTCGTCCTGTCGCGCATCGTCGGCTTCGGCTTCATCACGACGCTCTACCGCGTCGCGACGGTGCGCCCGGCGCTGATCGGCGTCTATGCCGCCGGCTTCCTGATGATGGCGCTGGCCTCGCTGCCCCTCGTCGCCGGCGCTGCTTGGCTCGTCCATCATTTCTTCTTCGCGGCCGACATGCCGATCGGCGCGTTCGCGCTGATCATCGCAGCCGAATGCGTCTTCTGGCGGCCGGTCGAGGCGATCGTGATCGTCAACAACGGCACCGGTCGTTTCGGCCGCGCCTCGCTGCTGGTCATCATCGGGGTGATGCTGCGCGCGATCGCCGCGCTCGTCCTGTTCTTCGGACCCTGGCGCGACCTGCTGACATGGTCGGAACTCTATCTCGCCGCGAACGCCCTGTCGCTTGCCGTCGCCCTTCTCTTCTTCGCGCCGCGTTCGCGGCTTCGCCTCAGGCCGAACCTCTACTGGCGGCGGCTGCCGGATTCGCTCTACGTCGCCGGCGCCGAGATCGTGTTCTACCTGCAATCGGAACTCGACAAGCTTCTGGTGCTCTGGCTCGGCGGGCCGCATCTGGCCGGCGTCTACGCGATCGTCATGCGCATCGTCGACCTGACGGCCATACCGGTGCGCACCTTCACGATGATGCTGGTGCAGCAGATCATGCGCACGCCCGACCTGCTGTCGAGCCTGATCAGGCGCGTCGGCATCGAGGCGGCCATCCTCGCCGTGTCGACCGTCGGCCTCGGCGCATTCGCCGTCCTTCTCTATTTCTTCCCCGGCCTGCTCGGCTCGAACGTCGCGGCGATCACGCCGCTGCTCGGCCTCGCGCTCCTCGTCCCCGGCTTCCGCAACCTGGTCGAATATCAGGCCGAACTGTTGTTCGCGCGCGGCCGCACCGGCCTGCGCGCCGTCAATCTCGCGCTGCTCGGCCTGCTGAAGGTGGGCCTGCTCGCAGGCGCGATCGCCGCCATGTCGTCCGAAGCGCAGCTCATGGTGATGCTGAACCTGGTGTTCGCGGCGATCTACGTCGCGTCAACCGCGCTGACCTATTGGGCGATGCGCAAGCCGGCAAAGTCGCTTTAGGCGAAATTGGCATAGCCGATCCTTATCGCCGAGCGGGTAGCTTAGGGGCGAGCCGCCATCTCTCCCCTTGCGGGAGAGAAAGCGAAATCAGCATCTTAGCTCGCCCGGCTTCTTGGCCGGTCTTCGCGAGCTAAGTGCTGGATTTCGTAAGAGAGGGGCTGTCTTAGCGCCATGCGACAAGCCCTCTCGCTCACTGACCCCCACCCTCGGCCTTGTGCCGAGGTCAACCGCCGGCGGAGGTCGTGACGCTGCACCGTCCCATCACGCCGTCATTCTCGGGCTCGTCCCGAGGATCTACAGGCGGCGGAGGATGTGGCGCTGACCTCGATCGCGG
>JBDHTL010000216.1:0-4196 GCA_039808645.1 Rhodoblastus sp.
AAGGATTGGAGCAGACGATCTGGTCGGGGCCGGGCGCCTGGCCGGGCATGACGAGTTCGTCGCCGGTCGCCAGGATCGCCACGCGCGGACGGCGCGCGACCGGCGCGGTCGCATGGTTCATCGCGGCGGCGAGCGCCAGTTCGGCGGGGCCGAGACGGGCGCCGACGCGCAGGCCGATTTCGCCGTCGCGGAAATCGACGCCGGCGACGCGGATGTGCAGGCCGGGCCGGATCGCCTCCCGCGCGCCGATCATCGCGCCCTCGACGATGGCGTCCTCCTGGATGAGGATGGCGTCGGCCCCGTGCGGCACGGGCGCGCCGGTGAAGATGCGCACGCATTCGCCAGGCTTCACGCCGCCCGCAAAGCCCCGCCCCGCCGCGCTTTCGCCTGACAGCAGCACGCGCTTTTCGGGGGTGGCCACGTCCGCGGCGCGCAGCGCATAGCCGTCCATGGCGGAGACGTCGCATGGCGGCTGCGTGCGCGTCGAAACGAGATCGCGCGCCAACGTGCGGCCGAAGCATTCGCGCAAGGGCAGCGTCTCGACGTCGGCGATGGGCTGCGCCGCGCCGAGAATCCGGGCGAGCGCGTCGGATACGGGAAGGAGGTTCTTGGGGGCCATGATCGAAACGCCTTTATTCATCCAAGCGCCTCACCCTGAGGAGCCTGCGCAGCAGGCGTCTCGAAGGATGGCCGCAATCCCCATGCTTCGAGACGGCGCATCCAAGTCGGGCCCGCCCGACTTGGACATTGAATGCCGATATCGGGCAAGCCCGATATCGGTGCGCCTCCTCAGCAGGTAGGCGGGTTAATCGTCGCGCCGCCAGTCGCCCGACTTGCCGCCGCGTTTCTCCATGAGCGCCACGCCTTCGATGCGCATGGCGCGGTCGGCGGCCTTCAGCATGTCGTAGATGGTGAGACAAGCGACGGACACGGCCGTCAGCGCCTCCATCTCGACGCCGGTCTGGCCCGTCGTCTTCGCCGTCGCCGTCACACGGACGCCGGGCAGGCTCTCGTCGGCTTCGAGATCGACCGTCACTTTCGTCAGCGCAATGGGGTGGCAGAGCGGAATGAGTTCGGATGTCTTCTTCGCCGCCATGATGCCGGCGATGCGCGCGGCGGCGAAGACGTCGCCCTTCTTTGCATTGCCGGATACGCAAAGCGCCAGCGTCTCGCGCGCCATCGCGACTCGGCCTTCGGCCACCGCGATGCGGTCGGTCGCGGCCTTGTCGGACACATCGACCATCCGCGCCTCGCCGGCGTCGGACAGATGCGTCAGCTTGCTCACGAAGCGCCGGCCTTCGCCGTCTCCCCGACCAGCAGGTCGCGCGTGGCGGCCGCAACGTCCTTCTTGCGCATCAGCGTCTCGCCGACGAGGAAGGTGGCCACGCCCGCGCGCTCGAGCCGCACGCAATCGGCATGGGTCTCGATGCCGCTCTCGGCGACGACGATCTTGTCCTTCGGAACCTTCGGCGCGAGACGCTCGGTGGTCGCCAGATCGACCTTGAACGTGTGCAGGTCGCGGTTGTTGATGCCGATGAGGCGGGCTTCGAGCTGCAGCGCGCGCTTCAGCTCTTCCTCGTCGTGCACCTCGACCAGCACGTCCATGCGCAGGTCGTGCGCGGCGGCGTTGAGCGCCTTCGCGGCGGAATCGTCGACGGACGCCATGATGATGAGAATGCAGTCGGCGCCGTTCGCGCGGGCCTCGTAGACCTGGTAGGGATCGAGCATGAAATCCTTGCGCAAGGCCGGCATGACGGCCGCCTTGCGCGCCAGTTCGAGATTGGCGAGCGAGCCCTGGAACGAGGGCGCGTCGGTGAGCACCGACAGGCAGGTCGCGCCGCCCTGCTCGTAGGCCCTGGCGAGCCTGGACGGATCGAAATCCTCGCGGATCACGCCCTTCGACGGACTCGCCTTCTTGATCTCGGCGATCAGCGCGATGCGCCCCTGAGAATGCTGCCTTTCGATCGCGCGCAGGAAGCCGCGCGGCGGGTCGTGCTCGCGCGCCTGGCGCTCCAGCGTCTTGAAGGGCATCCGCACCTTGGCCTCGGCGATCTCGCGTCGCTTGTAGGCTTCGATCTTGCGCAGGACGTCCGGCATGTTCAGTGGCTCCCGTCGGCGTTGGAGACGGCGACGAGGCGAGCGAGCGCGGCGCGCGCCCTGCCTTCGTCGATCGACCGCGCGGCCAGCGCCGCGCCCTCCTTCAGATTGGCGGCGCGGCCGGCGACGACGAGCGCGGCGGCGGAATTGAGGATCGCGATGTCGCGATAGGGGCCGTGCGCGCCCTCGAGCACGGCGGTCAACGCGGCCGCATTGTGGGAAGGATCGCCGCCCCTGAGATCGGCGAGGCTCGCGCGGCTGACGCCCGCGTCCTCGGGCGTGATGTCGAAGGCGTGAATATGGCCGTCCTTGAGTTCCACCACATGCGTCACGCCGGTCGTGGTGATCTCGTCGAGCCCGTCGGAACCGTGCACCAGCCACACGCGTTCGGAGCCGAGCGCGCGCAGGGTTTCGGCCATCGACACCAGCCATTCGCGCGAGAACACGCCGAGCAGCTGGCGCTTCACGCCGGCCGGATTGGAGAGCGGTCCGAGAATGTTGAAGATGGTGCGCGTGCCAAGTTCGACGCGCGTCGCGCCGACGTGGCGCATGGCGGCGTGATGCGTCTGCGCCATCATGAAGCCGACATGCGCCTCGCGCACGCAGGCCGCCACGGCGTCTGCCGGAATGCCTATCTTCACGCCGAGCGCGGTCAGCACGTCGCTCGCGCCGGAACGCGAGGAGGCGGCGCGATTGCCGTGCTTGGCGACATGCACGCCGCAGCCGGCCACGACCAGCGCCGAGACGGTCGAGACATTGTAGGAGCCATGCCCGTCGCCGCCGGTGCCGACGATGTCGATCGCGCCTTCGGGCGCCTGCACGCGCAACATTTTCGCGCGCATCGCGGTGACGGCGCCGGTGATTTCCTCGACGGTTTCTCCGCGCACGCGAAGGGCCATGAGGAAGCCGCCCATCTGCGAGGGCGTGACTTCGCCCGACAGCATGTCGTCGAAGGCCGCGCGCGCCTCGTCCGCCGTCAGGCGCGCGCCGGTCGCCACCTTGGCCAGATAGGGTTTGAACGCGTCCATCTCTCAGGCGGCCTTGCGTTTGGAATCGTTCCAGCGCTGCGCCAGATCGAGGAAATTGCGGAGCATGATCTTGCCGTGTTCCGAGGCGATGCTCTCGGGATGGAATTGCACGCCGTGCGACGGCCGCGTGCGATGCGACAGGCCCATGATCAGCCCGTCCGCGGTTTCGGCCGTCACCATGAGTTCGGCCGGCAAGGTCTTGCGATCGACGACGAGCGAGTGATAGCGCGTCGCCTTGAAGGGACCCTCGATGCCGTGAAACACGGTCTGGCCGGTATGGCGGATCTCGTCGACCTTGCCGTGGATCGGCAGCGGCGCGCGAATGACGTCGCCGCCGAAGGCCTCGCCCATCGACTGGTGGCCGAGGCACACGCCAAACATCGGGATATCGGCGCTCGCCGCGCGGATGAGGTCGAGGCAGACACCCGCTTCGCGGGGCGTGCAGGGGCCCGGCGACACCACGATGGCGTCGGGGCCGTCGGCGATGATGTCAGCGACCGAACGCGCGTCGTTCCGCCACACCGTGACATCCGCGCCGAGAGAGCCCAGATAATGCACCAGGTTGAAGGTGAAACTGTCGTAATTGTCGATCAGCGTGACGGACGGCATGGATTTCCCTGAATCTGCCCCGTGTTTTCGGTTTTTGGCGCGGGGAAGTCAACGCGAGGCGGGCGCGAGCGCAAGCAGGGCGGGAAAGTGGCGCAGGACTGGGAAATCCGGCTGATTTCAGCCCTTGCGATCTTCGCGGCCGTGGCGCTGTGGGAGGCGCTGGCGCCGCGGCGGCGCCTCAATTTCGGGCGGCTGAAGCGCTGGCCGTCCAATCTCGGCATCGTCGCGGTGGACGCGCTCGTCGTGCGCGCGATCTTCCCGGTCGCGCTGACCGGCGTCGCATTGTTCGCGCACCAGCGCGGATGGGGGCTGTTCAATCTCGTCGGCGCGCCGTCGTGGCTCGCGGGCCTGCTGTCGATCCTCGCGCTCGATTTCGTCATCTGGGCGCAGCACGTCGCCTTCCATCGCACGCCGCTCCTCTGGCGGCTGCACCGGATGCACCATGCCGATCTCGACTACGAT
>JBDHTL010000217.1:0-4176 GCA_039808645.1 Rhodoblastus sp.
CCGCGGCCTTCGCGCCGGCCGCGCGCGGGGCTCCGCCGGATCCCTCGACGGCGGGGCGCTACTGACGATCAGAGCGGTTCGGCGAGGAAGGTCGTCGTCGGCGCGACGATTTCGTCCTGCGCCTGCACCAGCAGCAACTCGCGGCTGCCTTCCTCGTGCGTGCGCTTGAGGATGCCGTAGACGGCGGCGCCTGCGCGTTCGAGCGCGGCCTTCGGCGATCTGGTCGCGAGGCATTGCGCGAAGAACAGCGCGGCGATGGCGTCGCCGGCGCCGTTGAAATCCTCCGGCAGGCGCGGCGTGCGCATCCGGAACACGCCCTCGAAGGACGAGACGAAAAGATCGACGCAATCGTCGGGCGTGTCGGCCAGATGCGCCGAGGTGACCAGCACGATCGTCGGGCCGCGCGCATGGATCGCCTCGACGGCCGTGCGAAAACCCTTCATGCCGACGACCGGCGCGCCGTTCAGCCATTCCAGTTCGAAATGATTGGGCGTGACGACGTCGGCCGCCGCGAGCGCGGAATCGGCGAAGAATTCCGGCACGCCGGGCTTGACGAAGACGCCGGGGCCAGCGTCGCCGATCACGGGATCGCAGCAATAGAGCGCGTTCGGATTCTCGCGCTTCATGCGCTTGACGGCGCGCAGGATGGCCTCGCCCGTCTCGGCGGCGCCGATATAGCCCGAGATCAATCCGTCGCAGCGCGCGAGCGCGCCGCGTTCAGCGACCCCGTTCACGCAATCGTCGATCGTCTTCGCGTCGAAGGCGCGGCCGCGGAACGAACCATAGCCCGGGTGATTGGAATATTGGACGGTATGGATCGACCAGACTTCGACGCCCATCCGCTGCAAGGGGAAGACGGCGGCGGAATTGCCGACATGGCCGTAGGCGACGTGCGACTGGATGGAGAGGATGTTCATGGATGAGCAGTCTGGCACGACATCGGACGAGTCGAAAAATCGCCGCGACCCTCTCCTCCTTCTCCCGCGCAGCGGGAAGGGGGACGCGCGGCGACGGTTATTTCACCGCCGACGCCGCCTTTTTCGCAAAGCGGTCGTCGAAGGTCGCGGGCAGATCGATCTTCGCGTCCTTCAGTTCAGGCGTGAAGCCGACGAGCATGTCGAGCGCGCTTTTCTGCGCGGCGGAATCGATGAGGCCCGTGTGCGAATAGGAGGGACGCGAGGCCGCGAAGGCGGCCATGTAGAGTTTCTTGTCGCCGAGCAGGTAATTCTCCGGCACGAGCCCGGCGACATCCTCCGGCGTCGCGGTCTTCAACCATTGCAGCGCCTTGTATTCGGCGTTGACGATGGCCTGCATCGTGTTCGGATTGGCGTCGATGAAGCTCTTCTTCGCATAGATGACGGCGGCGGGGTTCTCGCCGCCGAACAGCGCGCGCGTGCCTTCCTCCGTGCGCGTGTCCGCGACGATCCTGATGTCGCCGGTCTGCTCGAGCATGGTGATGACGGGCTCGAGATGCGAGACGCCGTCGACCTGCTTGTTGCGCACGGCGGCGACCGCCGAGGCCGCGCCGCCGACGCCGATCCACGAGGCGTCATCGGGCGAAAGGCCGTTCTTGGCGAGAAAATACTTGGCGAGCATGTTGGTGGAGGATCCCGGCGCGGTGACGCCGATCTTCAGGCCCTTCAAGTCGGCGGGCTTCTCGTATTTCACGTCCTTGCGCACGGCGATGACGATGGCCGGGTAGCGGCCGAGATCGATAGTGGCGCGGATATCCTGGCCCTTGGCCTGCATGTGGATCGTGTGCTCGTAGGCGCCGGCGACGACGTCGACCGAGCCGCCGATCAGAGCCTGCAAACTCTTCGCGCCGCCGGCGAAATCGATGATCTCGGCGTCGAGGCCCTGTTCCTTGAAATAGCCCTTCTGCTCGGCGACGGTCAGCGGCAGGTAGTACAGCAGCGACTTGCCGCCGACGCCGATGATGATTTTCGGCTTTTCGATACCCGTCACTTGCGCGAAAACGGCAGTGGCGGACAGGGTGAGCGCGGCGATAGCTCCGAGCAGAATGCGCTTTATCATCGAACGTTTCCCTCAGCTTTGTTGATGCGGCTGCGGGCGCCAGACCAGCAGCCGGTTTTCGACCAGCGTCACCGCCCAGTCGATGGCGATGACGAAGAGCGCGAGCACGATCATGCCGGCGAAGACGCCGGTCACGTCGAAGACGCCTTCGGCCTCGTGGATGAGATAGCCGAGACCCGCCGCCGCGCCCAGATATTCGCCGACGACGGCGCCGACGAGCGCGAAGCCGACGGAGGCGTGCAGCGAGGAGAAGACCCAGGTGAGCGCGGACGGCCAGTAGACGTGGCGCATGAGCTGGCGGTCGCTCATTCCGAGCATGCGGGCGTTCGCCACGACCACCGGCGGCGTCTCGCGCACGCCCTGATAGACGTTGAAGAAGACGATGAAGAACACGAGCGTGACGCCGAGCGCCACTTTCGACCAGATGCCGAGCCCGAACCACAGCATGAAGATCGGCGCGAGCACGACGCGCGGCAGCGAGTTGGCGGCCTTGAGGAAGGGATCGAAGATGGCGGCGAGGTTCGGCTTGCGCGCGAACCAGAAGCCGATCGTCGCCCCGGCGAGCGAGCCGATGACGAAGGCGAGCGCCGTCTCGGTCAGCGTGATCCACAGATGGCGCCACACGATTCCGGTCGCGAACATCTTCCACACGCGCCCCAGCGTGTCGGCCGGCGTCGAGAAGAAGAATTTCGGCATGAGGTAATGGCCGAAGATCGGCACGCTCGAGCCGACGTGCCAGACGGCGATCAGCGCGACGGCGACGCCGACCTGCCAGGCGAGGAGGGCGGGGCGGCTCATGGGGAGCGCTTTCCCTCCCCTTCATGGGGAGGGTGTCGCCGAAGGCGACGGGTGGGGCTCAAGCCGCTTCCAAGGCGCCTGGCTTTGTCTAGCTTGATCGGGCCCCACCCGCTCATCCGCTGCGCGGATGAGCGACCTCCCCATGAAGGGGAGGTAGGGGCGCCCGGGGCTTGATGCAGGACACTGCAAGATCCGCTCACCCCACACCTCCCGCCTGCGCCTGATAGGTCTTCAGCACTTCCTCGCGCAGATCGTTCCAGATCGCGCGTTGCAGGGCGTGGAATTTCGGATCGAGCCTCACCTCGTTGATCTCGCGCGGGCGCGGCAGGTCGATCGCGTGCTGCGCGACGATGCGCGCGGCGGGCCCGGCCGACATGACGACGACGCGATCGGCGAGCGCGATCGCCTCTTCCAGGTCGTGCGTGACGAACAGCACCGCCTTGCGGTCGGCCGACCAGAGATCGAGCAGAAGGTCGCCCATCAGCGCGCGCGTCTGCGCGTCGAGCGGTCCGAAGGGCTCGTCCATGAGAAGGATCTTCGGGTCGCGGATCAGCATCTGCGCCAGCGCGACGCGCTTGCGCTGGCCGCCGGAGAGTTGATGCGGATAGCGGTCGCCGAAGGCGGCGAGACCCACTTTCGCCAGCCAGTCCTGCGCGCGCGACAGCGCCTGCGCGCGCGCGACGCCCCTGGGCTCCAGCGCCACGGCGACATTGTCGCGCGCCGTCTTCCACGGCATGAGCGCGTCCTGCTGGAAGAGATAGCCGCACGGCGCCATGACGCCTTCGACCGCTGCGCCGTCGACGCGCGCCCGGCCGTCGGCGGGTTTCAGCAGGCCGGCGACGACATTGAGCAGCGTGGACTTGCCGCATCCGGTCGGGCCGACGATGGCGACGAATTCGCCCGCCGCCACCGCGAGATCGGCGCCCTCGACCGCGACGTAGCGCGACGCGCCCGCGCCGAAGGCGACGCTGACGCGCTCGAGACGAACGGCGGGTTCTGCGGGCGAGAGGGCTGGCGGCATGGTCCGAAGCGGGCGCGGGGCCGCACGTTGGCCGATCGGGCGCGCGGGCGCAAGCCGGGGCGGCGGCGCGGCGCCGGCGAAACATTCAGCCGCGGTTCATGCGAGAAATGGCAGAGATTGCGCTGTGGCCAGCGAGGATGTTTCATGGCCGCCTCCGTCCGCATCGCGCGGCCGGTCGACGGATGCGCGCTTCGCCCGGGGACGCGCGCCGCAACCTGCCCGGGCGCCGGGGAATGTCATGATTGCTCGCAAATTGATTGCCGCTTCTCTCTTCGCGGCGCTCGCCAGCGGCGCGGCCTTCGCGCAGGCGCAGCAGCTCGCGA
>JBDHTL010000218.1:0-4170 GCA_039808645.1 Rhodoblastus sp.
GGTTTTGGCGCCTTCGGCGCGGGCGCGCTCGAGCGCGGCGTTGTAGTCGGCCTGGGGCATGCCGATCATGGCGGTGGCGTCGTCTTTCTGCGCGCCGGACTGCGGCGCGGGCTTGGTTTCGTGCGACATGGTCGCTCCTCTGAAAGCGCCTGCGGCGCGGCGGCGCTCGAGCGAGGCGACGAGGTCGTCGAGCGTGCCGACGGCGTCGGCTAGCCCTAACGAAACCGCCTCTTCTCCTGAAAAAGCGCGCGCCTCGGTCGCGCGAATCTGCTCCTGCGTCATGGGTCGTCCCTTGGCGACCTCGGCGACGAACGCCGCGTAGAGGTCGTCGATTTCGGTTTGAAACTGCGCGCGCACGTCGTCGGGCAGCGCCGCAAAGGGATGGCCGTCGACCTTGTGCGCGCCGGCGAAGATCAGCGTCGGCGCGACGCCCTGCTTCTCCATCTGCTTCGAGCGGTCGAGATGCAGCATGACCACGCCGATGGAGCCGACGAGGCCCGTCGGGATCGCCACGATCTTCGTGGCGCCCGACGCCATGGCGTAGGCGGCCGACGCAGCCATGCCGTCAACGAAGGCGACGACCGGCTTGCGCTGCGCGGCAGCGCGGACGAAATCAGCCATTTCGAAAGCGCCGACGGCTTCGCCGCCCGGCGAATCCAGATCGAGAATGATGGTTTCGACATCGGCGTCGGCGAGCGCGGAGCCGATCTGCGCCTTCACGCCCTCATAGGACGTGAGGCCGGACGATGCGCCGATCCAGGCGCCGCGATTGACCAGTGTGCCCTCGACCGTGATCAGCGCGAGGCCGTCGCGATAGAAATAACGCTCTTCCGTGTAGGAGCCCCAGTCCGTCTCGATCTTGGGGCCACGCTTCTCGCCGTCGAAGCGGTTGAACGCGGCGGAGCGGCCGCGTTCGGTTTCCGCGCGCGCCTGCGCCATCTGCGCGCCAGCGACCAGCGGCGCGACGCCGTCGAGGCGCGCGGCGAGCACGCTCGCCAGCACTTCCGCCTTGCGCGGATGGATCAGCAGCGGCGTGTTGAACGCGCGGGCCGCGATATGCGCCAGGTCCGTGTTCACGCCGCGGCCGCCTTCCTGCTGTCGTTCTGGCTCTTGCCGGAGGCCTCCTCGACCTCGGGCGTGTCGGGCGCGAGTTTGGAGGTGGCGGCGGCTTCGGCGATGGACATGCGCGAAAGGCCGCGGCGTTCGAGTTCCTCGTTTTCGAGCGCGATCTGGTCGAGGGTCTCGTCGAGTTCGAGACCCTGGTCGGCCAGTTCGTTCTCTAACGTCGATGTCAGCGATTCCATGCGCAGCGCCGAGGCCTGCGCTTCCTTGGTGGGGTCGATGTAGCCGCGCCCCGGTCCGATCCAGCGGCAGGCCGCCCACGCCTCGGGGAAGCGCAGGAAATCCTCGCGCGTAAAGCCGGGGACGAAGCCGCGGTCGAAACATTCCTCGAGCCAGGCGACATAGACCGGCTGCATGAACTGCTCGGCGAAGACCGCCTGCATGCGCTTGATCATGCGCCAAACCTCGTTGAGGGCGGCGCGGGCGCTGGAATAATTGGTCTGCGACCAGTCCTGCGCGAGCTGCTCGTAGGAAATGCCGAGATGGGCGGCGATCGAGCGCAGGAACGCGGTCTGAAAGGTCGCGAAATTCGCCGTCTGCCGCGGCGCGTTGTTCATTCTGATCTCGGAGCCCGGCGGCAGCACGGGAATGCGGACGCCGCCGAGCGACATCGGATTTTCCGCGAAATAATTCGCGAGATGATCGATGTAGGAGGCGCGCAATTCGCCCATGCCGGCCGTGCGCGGCGCGGCCAGGCGGTCGGCGACCTCGTCGGTCGGCAGATCCGTGACGACGGACGCCGTGAACAGCGAATTGGCGACGGCGTTGGCGAGTTCGGTGTCGCCGTGCTTGCCGAGCATGCGCAGGAGGCCGATCAGCGGCGCGAAGACGGTGATGGCGCGGCTTTGGCCCTCGCGCTCCGGCTCGAAGGCGTGAACGAAGATCGGGCGGCCCCACGCGGTCTCGCGCGGGATTTTCACCCAGGTCATCGCTTCCGGCGAATTCCACCAGTCCGCCAGATGCGCCTTGCGGATATTGTAGGCGACGGCCGCGCCGTCCGCGTCGAAGTCGATGCCGCCGCGCTGGCGGGGCGTCGGCGGCGCATTGTAGGGATTGCAGAGCCGGTCGGGGTCGACCAGTTCGATGCAGGTGGCGTAGCGCGCGCCGCGGGCGCGACGCGCACGATCGTAGCCGATGACCGCGCAGGCCTCCTGCGCATTGACGAAGGTGCGGCCCGCCGTCCGGGCGAGACCGGAAAAGGCCGACTGGCGGCGCCGGTCGCAGAATTTGCGGGGGTCGCGCGTATACAGCCGCCATTCGCTGCGGATGGCGCGGCCGGCCTCGCGCGCCGCATCCGCCGTAATGCCGAGCGCCCGGGCGTCGGGCGTGGCGACCAGTTGCCAGCCGGCGCCGACGAGCATGTCGAGCAGGCGCGAGATCGCGGCCGAGGCGTGCGGGTCGTTGCGCACGAGGTCGCGCGCGCGGTCCAGCGACAGGCGCTGCTCCGGCAGGACGCCGGAATCCGCGGAGGTGTTGCGCGGCCAGTAGCCGGCAAGCTCCTGGCTCATGTGCCCGGCGGCGCGATAGGCCGGAGAGCGCGGCGAGCCCGTAGGACCGGGATTGATGACGTTCGCTTTAGGCTCGGGAGCCCAGAACTGCGCCATCAGAATACGATCCCGATGCCGGTGGGACGCGCGAAACCGCGAATCTGCGCCTCGAGCCGGCCGATGTAGGCGCGCAGCTTGTCGGCGTCGGCGCGCGCGAATTTGGTGACGTAGCCGTCGGCGACGATCTCGACGACGGCGGCGCCGGTCAGCAGCCGGTGCAGGGCGTTGCGCGCATCGTCAAGCCATTGATTGAGCGTCTCGAGGCCGACCTGCGGGACAGGATTTGCGGATGGCCACATTCCCGGGTTCCTCAGGTCTGGCGGTTGAGCGCCGCCAGCCGCGCGAACGGATTGGCGGCGGGTTGCGTCGGCGTCTGCTCGGCCCGCGGGCGGGGGGACGGCGCCGGTTCATCCGCGGTCGCCGTCCCCGGCTCGCGGGGGGTATGGGTAAAGAGGTTGGCCTCGACCGCCGCCTCGGGCATGCCGCGGCGGCGGGCGAGCGCCTTCCATTCGTCGTCGGTCGTGGCGCTGAGGCCGAGATATTCGGCGACGGCGAGATTGTAGACGCGGCAATCCAGCAGATGGTTGTCGCGGGTGTTCGAAACGCGCTTCCAGATGCGGCGCATGCGGCCGCGGAACGCCTCCTCGACAAGGTGTTCCGCCGTGATCTGTCGAAAGTAATCCTCGTCGAGCCATGTGCCGAAGTGGCAATAGCCGTCGGGCGCGGCGCCGCCGGCCTCGAAATTGCGGACCTTGTGCAGATCCGCGTAAAACGCGCCCTTGAGCGGCCAGGTGCCGACCGGCCAGAGCTTGACGCCCTTGCGCAATTTATGGCCGGCGAGGTCTATGTCGACCAGGCTCGGCGTGCCGATGGCCGGGCGGCCCCATCCCTCGCGGCCGTCGAGCGCCAGAATGACGTCGTGGCCGGTTTCGGGGTGCAGGCGCTGGTTCTGACGAACCCAGGCGTAGACGACATGGCTGCGGAAGCCGGAATCGACGCCGAGCGCGTCGAGCCGGCGCGTTCCGCCGAAGGCGTCGGGCCAGTCGCGCTCGAGCACGCGCTCGCGCAATTTGGCGAAAGCCTCGCCCTCCACCGATTCCGTGGAGCCGTCGAGATAGAGAACTTCGACCGGCCATGTCGCGCGATCCGGCGCCGTCGCCAGCACCTCGACCCAGATACCCGCGCCCTGCACGTCCGCGCTGGCGGTGAGAATGAGCCCGCGCGCCGGGATATGGCCGCGCGTGAGACCTTCCTCCCGCCGCTCCATGAGCTTGACGTGATCCGGCGCGTCGCCCTTGAACAGATAGGGCAGGCCCAGATCGAGGTTCGAAAAGTCCTTGGCGCCGATCTCGCCTTTCTTGCGGCTCGACAGCCAGTCCTCCGCGATCGCCTCGTAGCTCATCAGCAGCGAGATGAAGGCGTCGATGTGAAAGCCGGGATGGCGCTTTTGCGACGTCGCCCCGGACTGCGCCGCAAGCGGGTCGCTTGCGGCTTCGCTCGC
>JBDHTL010000219.1:0-4109 GCA_039808645.1 Rhodoblastus sp.
GCCTTGGCCGGCAGCACGTTCGACTTCTCGCCGGCATTGAACACGGTGAGCGCGGTCGAGGTGCGCATCATCGCCGAGGACGCCGGCGCCTTGGCGAGCGCGGCGCGGGCGAGCGGCTCGGCGATCCAGAGATTGGACAGGACGAGGCGGTTGAGCCCGCCCATTTCCGGCGCCAGCGTCTCCAGCGACTGGCGCGTGACGCCGGTCAGGCGCGCGGGCATCTGGTTTGCCTCGAGCTTGTAGATGGCCTCCGCCACTTCGCCGATGCGGCTGCGGATCGGCGGCATCGAGGAATGGCCCGGCGCGCCTTCGGCCGAAATCGAGACCGTCGTGTAACCCTTTTCGGCGAGGCCGATCAGCGCCACGGGCTTTGCGACGCCCGGTACGACGCCTGACGTGACGATCATGCCTTCGTCGATGACGAATTCGAGTTTCACGCCGCGCTCGTCGAGCAGCCTGGCGATCGCGGTGGCGCCGCGCGGGCCGCCGACTTCCTCGTCATGGCCAGAGGCGATGTAGATCGTGCGCTTCGGCCGCGCGCCGGCGCTCGCCAGCTTTTCGACCGCCTCGAACACGGCCAGCAGATTGCTCTTGTCGTCCCAGGCGCCGCGGCCCCACACGAAACCGTCGGCGATGTCGCCGCTGAAGGGCTCGTGCAGCCAGTCCTTCTCCGTGCCCGGCGCGATCGGGACGACGTCCTGATGCGCCATCAGCATGATCGGCTTCAGCGACGCGTCCGACCCCTGCCACATGTAGAGCAGGCTGAACTGGCCGACCTTCTCGCGCTTCATCGCCCGATGCGCGGCGGGATAGGTCTTCTCGAGATAATCGTGCAGCGCCAGGAATTCGTCGCCGGAGGCGTCAGGCCTGGCGTCGTAGGAAATGGTCTTGAAACGCACGGCGCCGGCGAGGCGCTTTGCCGCCGCATCCGCGTCGATGTCGATCTTCGGCGCCGGCGCGACGCTCGCCTGCGGCCTGTTCTCGCCGAAGGCCCGCCAGGCCATGACGGCGATCAGCGCGCCCGCGATCAGCACGAGAAGCCCCAGCGCTCTGAATATCCACTTCATCGGCCGCCTCGCCTCTGTTTGCTTGCTGGCGCGACATTACCCGTCATGGCCGGGCTTGTCCCGGGCGGAACGACCGGCCGCCGAACGAGGCCGAAGCGGCGCGGCGTGGATGCCCGCGACAAGCGCGGCATGACGACTCGAGTCACAATGGGTAGCCAGGTCTCGTTCTTGACATTAATAGGAAAATATGCACAGATACGGCGGTCTTCGTGCACGGACATTTTCCTGCCGGAAAATCGTTCGCGGAAGTCGCGTTTCATCAGCGCGGCTGCACGGGGAGCGAAGGCCGCGTTCGCCGGCGTGATGAGCAGGCGGCGCGGCGGCCCAAGTCAGGCCATCCCGGCCCGTTCGCCACGGGCCACGCAGCGGAGGATAGAAACGGGCAGTCCTCCGGGGGTGCGCCCGAAGCAAGCCTCAAACTTCGCGCGTACCGGGCGAAACGCGCAGCGTTTCCGTCCGGGGCGCGGGAGCGATCCTGCGCCGGGGACGCCCGCCGAGTAAGCGGGCGGATCGGAATTGAGCTCTCCTTCCCGCTCAGGCCTTGCCGGCCTCCTGCCGGAAGGCAGGCGTCCCGCGCCCTCCGGGGCGAAACGGTGTGCAACTCCGCGTCCGCGAGGGCGGCGGGGATGTTGGCGTTATCGAATCGCCCCCTCCCTTTCCCTCCCCCGCTTCGCGGGAGAGAAGACGGCAGGCATTCGGGATGATGGTGAAGCGCCGAATCTACTCCCTCTCCTGCGAAGCGGGGGAGGGTCGGGGAGGGGGCAAAGCCGCTACTCCATCATTCCCAGCGCGCGCGAGAAAAAATCCGGGCCGCCGAAATTGCCCGACTTCAGCGCGAGCTGCATCGCGCCATGCGGGCCGCCGACCGTGCGCAGGACAGGCACGCCCGCCGCGATCTCGGGGCCGACGAGGAAGGCGGGGATTTGCAGGCGGTCGACGGCCGCGCCCGACGTCTCGCCGCCGGCGACGACAAGTCGCTTCACGCCGCGCGCGACGAGTTCGGCCGCGATGTGCGACGTCGCCTGTTCGATGGCGTGGCCCGCCGCCTCGCGTCCGTATTTTTCCTGCATGCGCGCCACCGCGTCGGGCGCGGCGCTGGCGGCGATGGCGACGGGCCCGGCCGCGATGCGCTCGCCCGCCCAGGCAAGCGCGCGCGCAACTTCCGCATCGCCATGCATCAGCGCATCCGTGTCTAGGCGCAGCACCGGCATGGATTGTTCGGCGATGGCGAGTTGTTCCAGCGTCGCCCTGGAGCAGGAGCCGGCGACGATGGCTGCAAGGCCGCCGACGGGATCGAGTTTCGGCGCGTGCTTTGCGCCGGCCGGCGCGAGCGCGCGCGCAAGGCCGAGGCCGAGGCCGGACGCGCCCGTCGACACCGGCGATTGCAGGGCGGCGCGGCCCAATGTCTCCAGATCGGATTCGAAGACGGCGTCGGCGATGGCCGCGCCGAAATTTCGTGCGCTCATCTGCGCGAGCGCGGCGCTCACGGCCTCGGCGCCGCGCGAGACGACGCCGAGATCGAGCAGGCCGACCGGCGCCTTCGACTGCCTGCCGAGCACGCGCACGAGATTGGCGTCGCGCATCGGATTGAGCGGATGATCCTTCAGCGGGCTTTCGCTCAGCAATTCGCCGTTGACGAAGAGATGGCCGAGATAGACGGAGCGGCCGGTCTCCGGAAAGGCCGGCGTGACGACGACGGCGCCGGCGTTCGCGTCGGCGCGAAACGCCTCCGTCACCGGGCCGATATTGCCGGCGTCGGTGGAATCGAAGGTCGAGCAGATCTTGTATGTGACATGCCGCGCGCCGCGCGCCGTCAGCCATGCGCGCGCTTTTCGCGCCGCGCTCACCGCGTCGGCGGCGGCGACGGAACGGATCTTCAGCGCGACGACGACGGCGTCGACATCGGGCAGCGGCAATCCGTCCGGCGGCGCGCCGATGGTCTGCACGGTGCGCAGGCCGTTCTTGGAGAATGTGTTGGCGAGGTCGGAGGCGCCGGTGTAATCGTCCGCGACCGCGCCGAGCAGGATGGCCATCGCTCAGCTCCGCGCGTAGGGCTTGAACCAGCCGAGCCCGTCCGTCGTGCGCCCGCGCGGGTTGTATTCGCAGCCGACATATCCGTCGTAGCCGAGGCTGTCGAGCTCCTCGAACAGGAAGGGATAGTTGAGTTCCTCGCCGTCGGGCTCGTTGCGCGAGGGCACGCTGGCGATCTGCACATGGCCCGTGATCGGCATCAGGCGGCGCAGCGCCATGGTCACGTCGCCGTGCATGATCTGGCGGTGATAGATGTCGAATTGCAGTTTCACGTTGGCCATGCCGCTATCGGCGATGATCCTTTCGGCGAGCCCGAAATCGTCCAGAAAATAACCGGGCATGTTGCGGCTGTTGATCGGCTCGATCACGAGATCGACGCCGGCCTCGCCGAGCTTTCGCGCGGCCAGTTCGAGCGCGCCCTGGTAGGAGACGAGCGCCCGCGGGTCGCTGGAGGAGGCCAGGCCCGCCATCATGTGCAGACGCTTCGCGCCGGTCGCGGCGGCATAGTCCAGCGCGCGGTCGACGCTCGCCCTGAATTCGTCGAAGCGGCCCTGCAGCGCCGCGAGACCGCGCTCGCCGGCGGCGAAATCGCCGGGCGGCAGGTTGAACAGCGCCTGCGTGAGATTGTTGCGCTTCAGACGCTCCGCAATGTCGGCCGGGGAATGCTCGTAGGGAAAGAGATATTCGACCGCTCCGAAACCCGCCTCCGCCGCCGCGTCGAAACGGTCGAGAAAGGCGCGCTCCGTGAACATCATCGAGAGATTGGCGGCGAATCTGGGCATATGTCCTCCCCGCCGCTTCGGCCGTCGCGCCGAGCGGGCGCAACGACGCCCGGCGGCTCGTTGCGCGCATTATGGAGGATGATGCGGATTTCAGTCGAGTTGGGGAAATGGTAGCGGAGGAGGGACTCGAACCCCCGACACAAGGATTATGATTCCTCTGCTCTAGCCGGCTGAGCTACTCCGCCACGCGACGGCGGGCCATGCGGCTGTCGCTGTCGAGCGCGGCGAT
>JBDHTL010000220.1:0-4084 GCA_039808645.1 Rhodoblastus sp.
GCGGCGCGAGGCTTTATACGGGCGACCGACGATTTCGAAGAGTGTCATCCCGGACGATCGCGCAGCGATCGAGCCGGGATCCAGGAGCCGCGACGACAATGCAGCGTCGCTGGCGCGGTTCCGGATCCCCGCTTTCGCGGGGATGACATTGATGGCCTTGGCTCAAGGAGAACGCAAAGTGGACGGCAAGATTCTGCAGCGGCTGCCCGCGGGCGAAAACGTCGGCATCGCCTTTTCCGGCGGCCTGGACACCAGCGCCGCCGTCCACTGGATGCGCGCCAAGGGCGCCCTGCCCCATGCCTATACCGCCAACCTCGGCCAGCCCGACGAGAGCGACTACGACGACATTCCCCGCAAGGCGCTCGCCTATGGCGCCGTCGCGGCGCGGCTGATCGACTGCCGGCCGCAGCTCGTCGCCGAAGGCATCGCCGCCATCCAGTGCGGCGCCTTCCACATCACCACGGCGGGCGCGACCTATTTCAACACTACGCCGCTGGGACGCGCGGTCACCGGCACGACGCTGGTGCGCGCGATGATGGAAGACGGCGTCAACATCTGGGGCGACGGCTCGACCTACAAGGGCAACGACATCGAGCGTTTCTACCGCTACGGCCTGCTGACCAATCCGTCGCTGCGCATCTACAAGCCCTGGCTCGACCAGCAGTTCATCGACGAGCTCGGCGGCCGCAAGGAGATGAGCGAATACATGGCCGCCGCCGGCTTCGAATACAAAGCCAGCGTCGAAAAGGCCTATTCGACGGATTCCAACATCCTCGGCGCGACGCACGAGGCCAAGGACCTCGAGTACCTCAATGCGGGCGTGAACATCGTCAATCCGATCATGGGCGTCGCCTTCTGGAAGGACGAGGTGAAGGTCGCGCGCGAAACCGTGACCGTGCGCTTCGAGCAGGGCCAGCCGGTCGCGCTCAACGGCAAGACGTTTGCAAGCGCGCTCGAACTCTTCACCGAGGCGAATGTCATCGGCGGGCGACACGGGCTCGGCATGTGCGACCAGATCGAGAATCGCATCATCGAGGCCAAGAGCCGCGGCATCTACGAGGCGCCGGGCATGGCGCTGCTGTTCATCGCCTACGAGCGGCTCGTCACCGGCATCCACAACGAGGATACGATCGAGCAGTACCGCAACAACGGCCGGCGCCTGGGCCGCCTGCTCTACCAGGGCCGCTGGTTCGATCCGCAGACGCTGATGCTGCGCGAGACGGCGCAGCGCTGGGTGGCGAGCGCTATTACGGGCGAGGTGACGATCGAGCTGCGGCGCGGAAACGACTATTCGATTCTAGATACGTCGAGCCCGAACCTCACCTATCACCCCGAGCGGCTGACGATGGAGAGCGGCGCGGGCTCCTTCACGCCCGCCGACCGCATCGGCCAGCTGACCATGCGCAACATGGACATTGCCGACACGCGCGAGAAACTGGGGCTCTATAACGGCGTCGGTTTGCTGGGCGGATCTGATTTCGAGGCGCTGGCGCTGCCGAAGGCGGGTGAGAAGAAATAGCTCTATTCGAATCGACGCCGTCGTCCTCCCTCCCCGCTCGCGGGGAGGTAGATGCCATGTCATTGCCGTGCGAGCGCGACAGAAGTCGGCGCCGGGAAGTCGGCTGTTGCCGACTTCCCTTGAAGCTGCCGACTTCGTCTGAAAGCGAGGCAATCCAGAGCCACGACCCGGCATTGGATCGCCACATCGCTTCGGCTGCGCCTGCGCTCCTCGCGATGACGGAGGCGACGTTCAGCGCGCCTTCATAAACGCATCGAAATAGGCCGCCAGTTCGCCGCGCCCGTCGAACGGCAGCACATGCGCGACATATTGGTCGGGCCGCACGATCACCAGCGCGCCGCGATCGCGGTCGATCCCGCGCAGATTGTAGATGTCCGGGCCGTTCTTGAGGTCGGGACAGAACATTTTTTCATAGTCGCGCAGGCCGAGCTTGCCCTTGGGCGGCAGCAGGAAGGACGGCATGTCCTCGAGCCTGAGATCGCGATGATTCTGCTGAAAGATGGCGCGGAAATCGATCAATGAATCGATGTCGGCTCCATCAGCGGTGTAGCGCTTCACAGGCGAAGCGGCGTCGTTTGCGAGCCAGTCGCACAATTTGCGGATCGGCGCATTTGCGGCCATCGGGTCCTCGCGGCCGCAGAAGGCGAACAGGCGCCAGCGGCCGTCGGCGAGCAACGTGTCGCCGAGACGCATCGGCTTGCCGTCGCCGAGGCGGATCACATCGCCCGAATGAAAGCGCGTTCCGATCTCGAAGCCCTTCGCCAGATGCTGATGCGTGCTCGGGCCGGTGAGCAGCGAGGGCTTGTAGACGGTGGCGACGCCGGCCGTGTAGCGGCCGTGCTGCATGAAATATTCCTGGATCTGCGCGGGCTCGACGCCATCGGGCTTTTCCGGCGACTTCAGCGGCTTCGACAGCATCTGCGTCCATTCGCGGTCGAAATCGATCAGGTTCTTGGCGATCGCCTGACGCTCGGCGGAATAGGTGTGCAGGAAGTCGGGCGCGCATTGGCCGCGCAGCACGGCGGCGAGCTTCCAGCCGAGGTTGAACGTGTCCTGCATCGAGACGTTCATGCCCTGCCCCGCCTTGGCGCTGTGCGTGTGGCAGGCGTCGCCGGCGATGAAGACGCGCGGCGCCTTGGTCTCGCCGTCCATCACGTCGTCGAACTTGTCGCAGAGGCGCTGGCCGACCTCGTAGACCGACCACCAGGCGACTTCCTTCACGTCGAGCGTCCACGGATGGAAAATTCTCTGCGCAGCCGCGATCAGATATTCCTTCGTCACTTCCTTGTTCGGCACGCGCTTGTCCTTCGCCACCTTGTCGAGCTCGACATAGACGCGCACGAGATAGCCGCCCTCGCGCGGAATGAGCACGATCGCGCCTTCGCTGGCCGAGGTGATGAGCGACTTCAGCCTGATATCCGGGAAAGTCGTGACGGCCAGAATGTCCATCACGCCCCAGGCCTGATTGGCGAAATCGCCTTTCAGCTCGCGCCCGAGCGCCTGGCGCACGCCGCTTCGCGCGCCGTCGCAGCCGACGACATATTTTGCGCGCACGGTTTCCGTTTGGCCCTTGTGCGCCTCGTCGATGCGCTCGAGCGTGACGGTGACGGGATGTTCGCCGCCGCTCGCCACCGTCAGGCCGGCAAAGCGGCGCGAATAGAGCGGCTCGAGGCGATGCGCCGACTTGCGCATGCATTCGAGATAGAAATCATGCACGCGCGCCTGGTTCATGATGACATGCGGAAAATCGGACAGGCCGTCCTCGACGTCCTGGATGCGGCCGGAGCGCACGATGTTCTCGCGCCTGGAATCGTCGGGCTTCCAGAAGGTCGTCTCGTTGACCCAGTAGGCCTGGCGTTGCAGGCGCTCGCGAAAACCGAAGCCCTCGAACATTTCCATCGAGCGGCAGGCGATGCCGTCGGCCTGGCCGAGCTGCAACGGCCCGTCCTTCTGTTCAACGATGCAGGTCGTGATGTCGGGAAAGGCGGCAAGCTGCGCGGCGAGCGTCAGGCCCGCCGGCCCGCAGCCGACGATGAGCACGTCGACTTCGGCCGGCGGCCTGTCGATCGGCGCCGGCTGGGCGGAGGCGGGCGTGAGTTCGGGATCGCCGTAGCGATAGCCGTCGAGGTGAAACTGCATGACCTGGCTCCCGGATGATTGTCGTTCAGGCGCCGCAGGGCGAAACGTCGCGGTAGCGGTCTATTGATAAGTGTACTGATGATTAGTATGCTTGTCAATAATGGCCACATCGGGATTGTGAAGGATGGATGCGACCGAGACCCCCGGACATCTGGCGCGACGCTTCAACCAGATCGCCGTCGCGGTCTTTCACGCGAAGGTCGAGGCCGCCGGCTGCGACCTGACGCCGGTGCAATATGCGGCGCTGGCGAAAATCGCCGAGGCGCCGGGGCTCGACCAGGCGACTCTCGCCGGTCTCATCGCCTTCGACCGCACGACGATCGGCGGCGTGGTCGACCGTCTCGTGGAGAAAGGCCTGGTCGCGCGCGAGATCAGCAGCAGGGATCGGCGCGCGCGCGAGTTGCGCGTCACCGGCAGGGGCGGCGC
>JBDHTL010000221.1:0-4080 GCA_039808645.1 Rhodoblastus sp.
CGTTGAGTTTGGTTTTCAGCGAAGAATCGACCATGCGCGAGCCGACCTTGACGACAAGGCCGCCGATGATGGCGGGATCGATCTTCACGTCGACGTCCACGGACTTGGCGCCGGCGACAGCAGCGAGCTGATCGCGCAGGGCCTTCATCTGTTGGTCGTTGAGGGCGGCGGCGGCCGTCACTTCGGCGCGCGTCACGCCGTTGGCGGCGTCTTCGAGCTTGCGGTAGCCCGCGATCATGTCGGAGATCGCAAACAGCCGGCGCTTGGCGGCGACCAGCTTGATGAAATTGGCGGCGACGCCGGAGATGCCGGCCTTGTCGAGAATGACCGAAAGCGCCTTGGTCTGATCCTCGGCGGAGAAGACCGGGCTCTTCACCAGACGCTGCAGATCCGGGCTCTCGTCGATCAGCTTCTGGAAGGAGGAAAGGGCCGCGCCGACCGCGGCCGTGGCGCCGCCCTCGGCGGCCAGGGCATGGAGCGCGGAGGCGTAACGCCCCGCCATGCCGGATACGATCGTTTCCTCTTTGGCCAACGCTGATCCCTCGAGCGGTCGACTTGAACCCGAAATCGGGAAACCCCGACTTCGCAAATCCCCGAAGTCGGGAACGCCCGCCTTCGAAAACGTCCTCGCCCGAACATGTCAGCGCGATGTCGCGGCTGACGCCGCAAAACCACGGAAATCCGGGCTATTTGCTGGGACGGAGCGCGGCCGCGCGAACGCGGGGCTCCGGAAGCGCGCGTGAACTAACATATGGCTTTTTTGTGCGCAACCCTGAGGAAGGCGCGCGGGATAAGGCTTTGGGAGGGGGCGCCGACTCCCTTTCTCCCGCTCTACGCGAGAAGAGGCGTCCCAAAACACGCCATACGGATACGCCGGGACCGCCGGCCGCCGGCCGGCCCCTGTTCGAACCGCCAATCAAGCCGGCTGGAAGCCGGCGGTCCCAGCGGGGAAGGCTACAAGAAGCTCTGCGGGTCGACATCGACCTGCGCGCGAACATTGCCGCGCTCCTTCGGCCCTGCCGCCAGCATCGCGCGCAAAAAAGCTTGCAGGTCGGCCCCGCGCGGCGCGCGCACGAGCAGGCGGAAGCGATGGCGCCCGCGCACCATGGCGATCGGGGCCTCGGCGGGACCGAGCACGACGATCTCGTCGGCCTGCGGAAGGCCGCCGGCGGGCGCGACGCGGAAGCGGGCGTCCACCGGCAGGTCTGAGGCCGCCCGCACGAGCGCACGGGCATGCGCCTCGGCGGCCGCGCGATCGGTCCCCGACACCACGATCGCCGCCAGCCGTGAGAACGGCGGCAGGTTGGCGTTCTGGCGCGCGAAAATTTCTTCGGCGTAGAATTTCTCCTGGTCGCCGGAGATCAGCGCGCGGATGACCGGATGGTCGGGTTGGAAGGTCTGCACCAGCCCGCGTCCCGGCTTTTGGCCGCGTCCGGCGCGCCCCGTGACCTGCTGCAGCAGCTGGAACGTACGCTCGGCGGCGCGCGGGTCGCTCGAGGACAGGCCGACGTCGGCGTCGACCACGCCGACCAGCGTCAGATGCGGGAAATTGTGGCCCTTCGCCACGAGCTGCGTGCCGATGACGATGTCGAAGGCGCCGGCCGCGATCTCCTCGATCTCGCGCCGCAGGCGCTCCGTCCCGCCGGGGAAGTCCGAGGACAGCGTCAGCGTGCGGGCGTCGGGAAAGAGCGTGGCGACTTCCTCCGCCAGCCGCTCGACGCCCGGCCCGCAGGCCATCAGCGAATCGGCGGTGTCGCATTCCGGACAGACGTCCGGGCGTCGCTCGACATGCCCGCAATGGTGGCAGACGAGCGCGCGGCGGAAGCGATGCTCGACCAGCCAGGCCGTGCAGTTCGGGCACTGGAAGCGATGCCCGCAGGCCCGACAGAGCGTCAGCGGCGCAAAGCCGCGGCGGTTGAGGAAGAGCAGCGCCTGTTCGCCCGCCGCCAGCGTTTCGGTCATCGCCTGCGCCAGATCAGGCGAAATCCATTTGCCGCGCTCCGGCGCCGAGCGGCGCAGGTCTATTGCCGCGAGCTGCGGCAACGCGCGCCCGCCGTGCCGTTCCGGCAGCCGCAGCCAGGCATAGCGGCCCTGCTCGGCGTTGACCCGCGTCTCGATGGAGGGCGTCGCGGAGGCGAGGACGGCGGCGATATTCTCGGTCCGCGCGCGCACTACGGCCATGTCGCGCGCATGATAGGACACGCCGTCCTCCTGCTTGTAGGCGGCCTCGTGTTCTTCATCCACGACGATGAGCCGCAGGTTGGCGAAGGGCAGGAACAGCGCCGAGCGCGCGCCGGCGACGACCTTCACGCCGCCCTCCGCCACGCCCGCCCAGATGCGTGCGCGCTTGCGCCCCGAGACGCCCGAATGCCATTCGGCCGGACGCACGCCGAACCGCGCGGCGAAACGGTCGAGGAATTGCGCGGTGAGCGCGATTTCCGGCATCAGGATAAGGGCCTGTCCGCCGTCGCGGATCGCGGCGGCGACGGCCTCGAAATAAACCTCCGTCTTGCCGGACCCGGTCACGCCTTCGAGCAGGGTCGCGGAGAATTTTCGCGCCTGCGCCGCTTCGACGAGCGCTTCCGCGGCGAGCGTCTGTTCCGGCCCGAGCGCAGGGACGACAAAATCGGGGTCGGGCGTTTCGGCGACCGAGACGGCTGGCACGGCGAGCGCTTCGAGCGCGCCGCAATCGACCAGCGAATCGATCACGCCGGCCGAGCAGGCGGCGGCCTCCGCCAATGCGGATTTCGTGCGCGCGAACCCGTCGGCGGCGACCGCCAGAACCCGCGTGCGGGCGGGCGTCAGCCGCTCCGGGACGACATCGGTCGCGCGAAAACCGAGCCGGATCGGATCGGGGCCGAGATCCTCGGCCGCGCGGATCGCCATGCGCGTCACCATGCCGCGCGGGGAGAGCGTCCAGCGCGCGACCCAGTCGAGGAAGCGGAGGAGCTCCGGCCGCAGGGCCGGCGCGTCGCGTCTGGCCGTCACCGCCTTCAGGTTGGCGCCCGCCGTGGTCTCGCGCACCGCCCAGACAACGCCGAGCGTCTCCCGCGTTCCCAGCGGCGCGTCCACGAGGTCGCCGGGAACGAGGGAGAGGCCGACTGGAACGCGATAGGAATAGGCGGTGTCGACCGCGACCGGCGCGACGACGTCCACGACCGCGGGGCCCGCGGTCGGCTTGTCAGCGGAATCGTCCCTCGCGCTCATGGGCGCTGCTTAGCACCGGCGCGGCGCGCCAGAAATGAAAAACCCCCGCCGGCGCCGGCGAGGGTCTTTCAGGAGTTTGGAATTCTTGTCGGTCAGCAGGCGACGCGCACGCGGCGATAGCCACGGAAGCGGCCCCAATCGTCGTAGACGGCCTGGCGGGCGATGCAGGTGCCGTAGACCGGCGCCGGGGCGGCCGCCGCGCCGGCCGCCATTGCGCCGAGCGCCATGCCGCCGATCACGCCGCCGACGATCGCGCCGGCATTCGGTCCGTCGCTGTAGCAGGTCCAGCCGTTGCACCAGGCGGCGGCGGGCGTCGTCGTAGCGGCGACAGCGCCGACGAGCGTCAATGCGGCGATGGAAGCTGAGACGATCTTGCGGGTCATGGCTCTCTCCTGAAGCATCGCTGATCGGCGATAGGGCAAAGCTACCCAAAACGGCGCCGGCCCGATGTGCTCCGGCGCACTACGCGCAATTAGGGCTTCAGGTTCCCGCGGAAAGGCCGCAATCCCGGGAGACGGGCGAAATTTACGCCCGTCGCCCGTCCCGGCCGGTCAGGCGAATTGCCCGTGACAGTGCTTGTATTTCTTGCCCGATCCGCAAGGGCAAGCCTCGTTGCGCGCGACCTTGCCCCAGGTCGCGGGGTCGTTGGGGTCGCGGGCGGGAGCCGGCCCGGCCTGCGGCGCCAGAAGCGCCTGCGGGGCGAATTCGCCGGAGGCGATGCGCGAATTGATTTCGGCCAGCGCCATTTCGTCCTCGCCGGTCGAGGCGTCGATATGGTGGCCGACCATCGGCGGCAATTCGTTCGGCGGCGGCTCGAATGCGACTTCCACGCGCATGGTCTGGCCGGTGGTGATCTCGTCCCACCGCTCCATC
>JBDHTL010000222.1:0-4021 GCA_039808645.1 Rhodoblastus sp.
CAATGTCGCGATGGAAGTGAACCTGATCGTGCCGATCGCGATGGAAGAGAAGCTGCGCTTCGCCATCCGCGAAGGCGGACGCACGGTCGGCGCCGGCGTCGTCGCTTCGATCATCGAGTAATAGCCGGGAGCGCCGGCCAACGAAGTCGGCTGCCGCCGACGTCGTTTTCTATGCAAAAGCCGGGAACACCCGGCTTGTGTCCGGCATGCCAGCCGGAGGCTGGCGGTCCCAGTCGGCGAGCCTCAGGGCTCACGGTCCAAGATTACAAGCGCGGGCCTTCGGGCCCGCGCTTTTTCTTTGCGTCGCCCTATCTCGACCGCATGCGAGGAGAGCGGCCGATGACCCGATTGCTGGCGGGCAAGTGCTATTGCGGCGCCGTCGAATACGCCGTGGCGGACGAATTTCTGTATGCGGCGAACTGCCATTGCTCGAATTGCCGGCGTACGACCGGCTCGGCCTTCAAGCCGTTCGCGGGAATTGCGCGCGGCAAGCTGACGATCTGCAAGGGCCGAGGCGACCTGATGATCTTCGGCGAGGACGACGCCAACAACACCCATTGCCGGGTCTGCGGATCGCTCCTGTATTCCGTGGTCCGCGCCGGCGTCTATGTGCATGTCGCAATGGGTACGCTGGTCGACGACCCGACGATTCGGCCGAACAAGCATATTTTCGTCGGCTCCAAGGCGCCGTGGTTCACGATCGCCGACGGCCTGCCGCAGTTCGAGGGACTCCCGCCGGCCTGAGCCCGGCGGGACGCAAGCGCGCTTACGGCGCGCTTCCATGCCTGCTCGGTCCTTGTGTCGTTCGACGACGCCTGCTCAGGCGCGCGCGGCCGCTTCGATCAGCACCGCGATTTCGACGGGGTGCGACGCCAGCGACGCGTGTCCCGCCTCGAGCGAGATCGTCTTTTTTGCGCTCATCCGTTCGGCCATCATTTTCTGATTGTCCGGATGGATCATCCTGTCGAGCGTCGAGACCTGATACCAGCTCGGCTTCTTCTTCCAGGCAGGCGCCGTGACATTGTCGCCGAATGTCGATCCCAGCGGCGCCTTCTGCGTGACCGCCATCACGCGCGCCTCGGCTTTCGGCAAGTCCTGGCAGAAGCTCTCATGAAACTTGGCCGGATCGATCCAGAGATACCCGTCGCTGTCCGGCGCTATATTGGCGAAAGCGGCGGGTGGCTTGCCCTGGCTGATCGCGCCGGCGCTCTCGCCAGCGTCCGGAGCGAAGGCTGCGACATACACGAGGGCCTTCACGTTATCGAGGTCGCCCATCTCGGTTATCACCGCGCCGCCGTAGGAATGGCCAACGAGGACCACAGGCCCGGCAATCTGCTTCACCATCTTTCGCGTGCGCTCGGCGTCGTCACGCAGCGACGTCAGCGGGTTCTCGACCGCATGCAGTTTGTCGAGCCCCTTCCTGTCGAGCTCGAGGATAACCTTGGACCAATGGGCGGCTCCGCCCCAGAAGCCATGAACGAGAACAATTGACGGAAGATCGCTCAAACTATTCCTCCCCTTTGCGCGTATGCTGCCAAATAGGGCGCAGCCCTAGCTCTTCAATCAGCGGGCTGGCGCGTCATCGCCTGAATGGTTCGATCGGGGAGGTTTGACATGATCGTCTCCACCACCAACGACGTCGCCGGCTACAAGGTCGTGCGGCATCTCGGGCTCGTGCGCGGCATCACCGTGCGCTCGCGTTCGGTCGTCGGCAATTTCGTCGGCGGCATCCAGTCGGTGTTCGGCGGCAAGCTGTCGGTCTATGTCAGCCTTGCCGAGACGGCGCGGCAGGAGGCCTTCGACCACATGTGCGAGCATGCGTCCCAGGGCGGCGCCAACGCCATCATCGGCATGCGCTACGACGCCAACGAGATCATGGACGGCATCACCGAGGTGCTGGCCTACGGCACGGCCGTCTGGGTCGAGCCCGCCTGAATTCGCACATCGGCTGTGCGCGCGCTTTGAGGGCGCGCGTGTTGACCCGGCTCCAGCCTCGGATAGCATTGTCCGACAATCCCGAGAAGGGATCGGCCGGGAGGAAATCATGACATCTCGCAAGTCGCCCATACGCGGCGCGCTGTTCGGCGCGTCGCTGCTCGCTTCGACCATGCTCGCCGCGCCCGTTTTCGCGCAAAGCGACAAGCCGCTGAAGATCGGCGTCCTGACCGATCTGAATTCCGTCTATTCCGACATCGGCGGCAAGGGAAACATCGAAGCGGCGAAGATGGCGATCGAGGATTTCGGCGGCCAGATGTTCGGCAAGCCGATCGAACTGGTCAGCGCCGACGCCACGAAGCCCGACGTCGCCGCTACGCTCGCGCGAAAATGGTGGGAGCAGGAGAATGTCGACGCCATCATCGACATGCCGACGTCCGCCACCGCGCTTGCGGTGATGGAACTGTCGAAGCAGTTCGAGAAGCCGCTCCTCATCACGGATGCAGCCTCTTCGGAAATCACCGGCAAGTCGTGCTCGCCCTATACGGTGCACTGGACCTACGACACCTATTCCAATGCGCAGACGGTTGGAAAGGCGATCGTGAAACAGGGCGGCGACAGCTGGTATTTCATCACGGTCGACTACGCCTTCGGCCATGCGATCGAGAAGGACGTGTCGGGCGTCGTCGCCAACGCCGGCGGCAAGGTGGTCGGCGCCTCGCGCCATCCGCTCAATTCGCCGGATTTCTCGTCTTACCTGCTGCAGGCGCAGCAGTCGAAGGCCAAGATCATCGGCATGGCCAACGGCGGCGGCGACACGATCAACCTGATCAAGCAGGCCGGCGAATTCGGCATCACCGCCGGCGGACAAAAGCTCGCGGGCATCGTGATGTTCATCTCCGACATTCACAGCCTCGGCCTGAAGACCGCGCAAGGCCTGATCATCACGGAAGGCTATTACTGGGACAAGGATGACCGCTCGCGCGAGTTCGGCAAGAAATTCTTTGCGCGCATGAACCGCATGCCGATGATGAACCAGGTCTCGACCTATTCGGCGACGCTGCACTATCTGAAGGCGGTGAAAGCCGCGGGCGGGCGCGACACCAAGCCCGTGATGGCGAAGATGCGCGAAATGCCGGTACGCGATTATTTCACGCAGAACGGCTATCTGCGTGAAGACGGCCGCATGGTCCATTCCATGCTGCTGCTCGAGGTGAAGAAGCCCGAAGAGAGCAAGTATCCCTGGGATTACTACAAGGTGCTGGCCGAGCTGCCGGGCGACGAAGTGTTCCGTCCGATGAAGGATGGCGGCTGTCCGCTGGTGGCGGGGAAGTAGAGGACCGGCCGCAATGTCATGCCGGCGAAAGCGGGCATCCCGCGGCGGCCGCGGTTCACGCCGATGCCTCTGTCACTCCCGCTGTCGCGGGGGATGACAGGGGCGACCCCGGTCAGAGGCTCGCCACCACCTTCAGGCGTTTCACCTGGCCGCTGAGGAAGGCGTTGAGGAATCTGTTGTAGTCGCGGAACGAGACGCAGCCGTTCGACTGGCCGCTCGGTCCCAGCATGTAGGTGTGGGCGAGCAGGCCGGAGCGGCCGTGTACGGACGAGTTGATCGGCGTGAGGCGAATGGCGCGCACGCCGTGGAACAGAGCTTCGCGCTCGCGCAGATCGTAGACCGCCGGCGGAGTCACGCCGCGCATCCGCAGATGGGCGAAATTCGGCTTGTCCATGAATTCGCCGAGACCGGAATGCGCCTCGAGCCGGCTGCCGTCGGGCAGGTACACCATCTTGGCGGAGATGTCGTAGACGGCGGTGAAGCGGTCGGAGGCTGCGCCGGCGCCCGTGTCGGACGGAGCGATGCCGCTCAGGCGTCCCCCCCCGCCGTTGAGGCCGCCGTCGGGCGGCGCATAGGCCATGGCGGGATTGGCGCCGCCGCTGGCGCCGCCGAACAATTTCTCGAAGAAACCGGGCTCTTTCGGCGGTTCGGCCCTGGCGACCGTCGTGCGGCCGCCCCGCAGCGCGCGGCCGCGCGGCTGCGCCGTGTCGGCCGGAGGCTGGTCGGCCTGGGCCGCCGCCGGTCCGCGCA
>JBDHTL010000223.1:0-3998 GCA_039808645.1 Rhodoblastus sp.
GCGCGCGCGCCATCGCCGCGCGTGAGTTCGCGCGCGATCAGATCGACCTTCGGCGCGGCGGCCGTCGCGCGCGGCGGCTCCGGCGGCGCGATCCTGGCCGGCGGCTGCGCCGGCGCCTCGACCACGCGCGGCGGCGGCAGGGGCTGCAGCGCCTGGGGCTGAATCTGCGTCGCGGGCTTCGGCTCGGGTTCGGCGAGCGTGATCTTGAACAGCGGCGCCGAGCGGCGCTGATCCTGAAGGAATGCGGCATTCACGACGATCGCGATCGAAAGCGCGGCCAGACCGAAGACGCCGACGCGCGTCGCGGAAATCCGGGCGCGTTTCGACTTTCGCGCGGGTTCGGCCGGCGCGTCGTCGTCGTAGTTCAGATCGAAATCGAGGTCTTTCCGGGCGGCCTTACGCAATTTTCTTCACCACTTCCGCATGTGTGCCGTCGGGCGCCGGCGCTGCGCCGCGCCGCGCGAATGTCTCGATCTTGGCGAGGCGCGATCCGCCCTGCGCGGTCACGCAATGCGCGGGCAGGCGCACCGTGACCGTCGTGCCCTGGCCGACGACGCTCTCCACCGAAATCGTACCGCCGTGCAGACCGACCAGGCCGCGCACCAGCGACAGGCCGAGGCCCGTGCCTTCGTAGGGCCGCGTCGTGGAATTATGCGCCTGGAAGAAGGGATCGCCGAGATGAGCGAGGTCCTTCGCCGCAATGCCGATGCCGGTGTCGGCGACGCTCAGCACGAAGCTGTTGCCCTCGGGCCGCGCGCTCAGCGTCACGCGCCCGCCCGCCGGCGTGAACTTCACCGCGTTCGACATCAGATTGATGACGATCTGCTTGCAGGCGCGCTTGTCGGCGACGATCTCGTCCATGCCGCGCGGATAGTCGCGCGCCAGATCGATCTTGGCCTGCGCCGCCTTCAGCCCGATCATGTCGCAGCACTGGTCGAGCAGCGGCGGCAGGGCGAAGGGCTCGGTCACGATATCGAAGGAGCCGGCGTCGATCTTCGAGACGTCGAGGATCGAATTGACGACTTCGAGCAGGTGATGGCCGGAGGAATGGATGATCTGCGCATATTCCTTGCGGCGTGCGGCGTCGGTCGGGACGATGTCCTCGTTGGTCAGGATTTCCGCGAAGCCGATGATGGCGTTGAGCGGCGTGCGCAATTCATGGCTGACGTTGGCGAGGAAGCGGTCCTTCCAGATGTTCGCCTGTTCGGCGTGCTCGCGAGCGTGGACGACGTCCTCTTCGGCCTGACGCGCGCGCGTCATGTCGCGCACGATGGTGACGACGGCGGCGCGGTCCCTGGGATCGCTGGCGCGGCGCTCCTCGGGAAGGCCGTGCGTGCGCAATTCGATCCAGGCGAAATTCGGTTCGGCGAAGGCGGCGTCCTGGTCGTTCGGCGCGCCGCGGCGCAGCCGCACCTGGCAGGTGGCGGTCGAATTGTCGGCAAGCGCGTCGGCGATGGCGCTGAGGAAGGCCGGACGGTCGCCGACGTGAATGCGCTCGAACAGGCCGCGCCCCATCAGGTCGCGCGGCGCGAGGTTGAACAGGGCGAAGGCCTCGCTGCTGGCGTAGACGACCGAGCCGTCGCGGTCCTGGCGCAGCACGAGATCGCCGATCGTCTGGGCGAGCGCTTCGTGGCGCAGCGTCTCGCGCCGCTCGCCGTACATGGCGACCGCGCCGACATAGGCCATCGACCAGCCGAGCGCGCAGGCGTAGGCGATCATGCCCGCGAGCACGGCGGCGAGCACGAGTTCCGAGAGTTCCGGGCCCGTCGGCGCGAGACCGGCAAGCGCCTCGCCGGCGACGCCGACGCAGGCCGCCGCGGCGGCGGCGAGCACCAGACGAATGTTGGACGAGCTCGCGGCTTCTAGCACGGCGAGCAGCGCCGCGACGAAGGCGAGCGCGGCGAAGGACGGCCCGCCGCAGGCCAGCGCCGCGGCAAAGCCGAGCAGGCCGCCGACCGAGACGACCTGGGCCGTCTCGACGGACGCGCCGCGCGAAAGGGCGAAAATGGCGGCGACCGGCGCGAGCAGCGCGGCGAAAGCCGCGCATTGCCACAGCGGCGGCGGCGCGAGCGCCAGCAGCCACACGGGCGCGGCGATCATCAGAATGGCCGAGAGTCCGAGGCGGACGGAGACGAAGGCCTTGAGCCTCGCGCGTTCGACGGCGCCGGCCGGCGCCTGAGCAATCGCGAAATCCGCGATACGCTGCTCGATGACGGAAACTACGCTCACGCACACCCCCAAAGAGCGCGCTGCAGAAAAAGTGGAGCCGGTCTTCACACCGTGCGCGCTCTTCACTCTCGAAGCCGACCAGCGTTTCCGCATCCGGGCGATTTCGCCCCCATGCAGGCCGATCGGGGCAGGACTTGCGTCCCGTTCTCCCGCCGCCAATGTTGCAGAGCCGCCTTAAGTGAAACCTAAATTGCGGGCGGCCGTCGGCGCGGCCGCGCCATAAATCGGCCTTCAGACGGTTTCGACAGGTGAAATCCAGGGGATATGGTTTGCAACACCTTTCCGGCCGCGTCCGCACGGCGCGCGCAGGGTAAATGCGGGGCTAACGGAACGCGCGCAATTCCCCGCCGCGACTTGACGCAAATGCAGCGCGTCTTCGCTATCGTCGCGGGATCGAAAGCCTGAGCGAGCGCGCATGTTCTTTCTCGTCAAAAGCGTCTTCTGGCTGGCGCTCGTGTTCTACTGCATGAGCTGGCCCGGCGGCGACCGCCCGGAAACCCTCGCCCGCCAGGCCGCCGGCGAGATCGTTCAGCGCGCCCAGACGGCGGCGGTCGACACGGCCGTCTCGGCCTGCAAGTCGGATCCCGCCGGATGCTTCGCGCTGGCGAGCAATTCGGCGCGCGACCACGGTCCGGCCGCGCGGCGCCTCCTGCGCGGCACGATCGCCGAATAGGGCGCGTGCGAATATTGCCTCGTGATTTGCCGCGCGCCGCACAATATAGAGAGGCATGACGCGCGACAAAGCCCCTGCCCCGCTCGCCGAGATCGTCGAGAATTTCGAGTTCCTCGACGATTGGGACGACCGCTACCGCTATCTGATCGAACTCGGCCGCACGCTCGAGCCGCTGCCGGAAGGCGCGCACAACGAAACCAATCGCGTGCGCGGCTGCGTGAGCCAGGTTTGGCTCGAGACGCATGTCGCCAGGGACGACGCCGGCGAACCGCGCCTGAGCTTCGTCGGCGACAGCGACGCCCATATCGTGCGCGGCCTGGTCGCGCTCACGCTCGCGATCTTTTCGGGACAGACCGCGCGCGCGATCCTGACGACCGACGCGCATGCGGTGTTCGACCGGCTCGGCCTCGGCGCCCATCTGACGCCGCAGCGTTCCAACGGCCTGCGCTCGATGGTCGAACGCATCAAGGTCGACGCGCGCGCCGCCCTGCAGGACGCCTGACGTTTCAGATCTCCGGCCGGTAGCCGGCCGCGCCCCAGCGGCGCAGGCGGCTGCGGTCGGGTCCCTGCGCGACCGAGGCCAGCCCGTAATGCGCGGCGAGCCGGTCGAGCGCGATCTTCAGCACGACCTTGGCGGAGCGCGGCGGCCAGCCGCGTTCGCGCTCGACAAGCTCCAGCCCCTTCTGCAGGCCGCAGATGTCGATGAGCAGATTGTTGAGATCGGCGCCGACCGCCCCGGCCGCGCGATCGAGCCTCTGGCGCGCGGCGATGGCGAGGTCGGACACGTTGAGGTCCTGCGGGCCGCGTCGCCCCGAGCGGGCCGCGCCCGACCAGTCGGACGTCACGCGCTGACGGATCTGCGCGATCTCGACGTCGCGGCGGAGCCGCTCGCCGGCCTCGATCTGGGCCGGCTGGAGAAAAGGCGCGCCGTCGCGCCCCCTGCGGCGGGCGAGCCAGCCGAGCGGGCTTTCCGCCTCGTCGACGGGAACCGGCCGCCCGCCTGCCTCCATCGCGCGAATGACGAATTCGCCGTGCTGCGCGCGCAGCGCCGCGACGCCGGCCGGCGCCGCGAGACGCCGCGCGAGGCTCGCGCCCT
>JBDHTL010000224.1:0-3944 GCA_039808645.1 Rhodoblastus sp.
TTCCACTTGTGCCAGGCCGGCCATGAGCCGCCGACGGCGTTGCTCAGCCAGCCGTCGACGACGAGTACGACGAGCGACCATTTGAACAGGCGCGTCGGCCCGTCCCAGGCCAGGGCTGTAGCGCCGTCCGCCATGGCGGACGGCGATGCGACGGGGGCGTTCATCGCGGCGCCGTCAGCTCTTCTTCTGCCGATAGTCGTCGTGGCAGGCCTTGCAATTGCCGAGCACCTTCGGGAAATTCGCCTTCATGCTCGCCTCGTCCTTGATGGCGGCGGAGGCGGCTGACGCATCGGCGGCCAGCTTGTCGTAGATGCCGGTGAACTTGGCCTTGTCCTTCCAGATGCCCGGCAAGGCGGCCGTGTCGCCGCCGGTCTTGGAATCGTCGGGGAACAGGCCGACCAGTTCCTTGGCGCCCGTCGAATAGGCCGCGAGCGCCTTCTGCACCGTCGCGCCGTCATAAGCCGCCTCGCCCTTCAGCATGGCCGCGACCGGTTTGGTGGCGTCGCCCCAACCTTTCAGAATGTTCTGGCGCTTGGCGATCGACGCGCTCTGCGCATAGGCCGTCGAAATGGCGACGGCGGCGACGGCGGCCGAAATAATCAGGGTCCTGACGTTCAATTTCATTATTTGTCCTTCCCTTCGGGCGCAATCGCGCCGCTCCGCTCAATGCGCGGCAGGACGCAGTAGAATCCGGGATCGCGCCGTGATCAACCTCGGAGCGATTTGCATCGCCGCAAGTGCGCGTTGGTCACGACGCCGACCCTGACGCCGCAATTCTGGCGAAGATTTTAGACGGCGTCGCGGGCATGTCGATGGACGTGACGCCGCAGGGCGAAAGCGCGTCGATCACGGCGTTGACCACCGCCGGCGTCGAGCCGATGGAGCCTGCTTCGCCCGCGCCTTTCAGACCCATCGGATTGGTGGTGGAGGGCACGTTGCGCGTCTCGAACGCAAAGCTCACGAAATTCTCGGCGCGCGGGAGCTGATAGTCCATCAGACTCGCGGTCAGGAGCTGGCCCTCGCCATCATACAGCGCCTGCTCCATCAGCGCCTGCCCCACCCCCTGCGCGATGCCGCCGTGCACCTGCCCCTGCAGCAGCAGCGGGTTCAGCGTCAAGCCGAAATCGTCGCAGACCGTGTAGCGCACGATCCGCGTTTCGCCGGTGTCGGGGTCGATCTCGAGCTCGCAGACATGCGTGCCGTTCGGATAGGTCGCGTCCGGCGGCGTGAAGTCGCCGCCGCCGGTGAGCAGGTCGGGCTTGGCCTGCGGCAGTTTCGCAATGTCGGAGAAACTGATCGAGCGGTCCGTGCCGATCACGCGCGCCGCGCCATCCGAAAACTCGATGTCGCCGGACGCGACCTCCAGCGCCTCGCCCGCGAGCTTGCGCAATTGCTCCGCCAGTTGCTCGGAGGCGCGCGTCACCATCACCGCGCCGACGGGAATCGAGCGCGAGCCGCCCGTGCCGGCGCCCGTCTTCACGATGTCGGTGTCGCCCTGCGTCATGCGCACGAGCGTCGGATCAACGTCCAGATGCTGCGCGACGATCTGCGCATAGGCCGTCGCATGGCCCTGCCCGTTCGACTGCGTGCCGATGACGATGGTGAAGCCGCCGTCCTCGTCCAGCGTCACCGTGCCCGTCTCGCCCTCGCCCCACGCGGTGCATTCGATATAGCTCGCCATGCCGATGCCGCGCAGCTTGCCGCGCGCCTTCGCTTCCGCGCGCCGCGCGGGAAAGCGCGACCATTCGGCGCTTTCCAGCGCCTTGCGCATCGCGCTTTCGAATTCGCCGACGTCGAACGTGCGCCCGGTCGGCGTCGCATAGGGCATCTGCGCCGGCTTGATGAAATTCTTCGCCCGAATTTCTTCACGCGGAATGCCGGTTTCGCGCGCGCAGACGTCGACGAGACGTTCGAGCACATAGGCCGCCTCCGGCCGGCCCGCGCCGCGATAGGCGTCGACGGGAACCGAATGCGTATAGACCGCCGTGCACAGCGCATGCACCTTGGGAATGTCGTAGGGGCCCGTCGCCATCGTCGCGCCGAGCCAGGGAATATAGGGCCCGTATTGCGAGAGATAGGCGCCGAGATCGGCGATGATGTGCACGCGCAGGGCCAAGAATCTTCCGTCCTTGTCGAGCGCCATCTCCGCCTTCGTGATGTTGTCGCGGCCGTGCGCGTCGCCGAGGAAATGCTCGGTGCGGTCCGCGATCCAGGCCACCGCGCGGCCGCAGCGCCGGGCGGCTTCCAGCACGAGCGGATATTCGCGATAGATGAACGTCTTCGTGCCGAAGCCGCCGCCGACGTCGTGCGTGACGACGCGCAGGTCCCGCGGCTCGACGCCGATCACGCCGGCGACGGTCGCCTGCAGGCCGTTCACGCCCTGGCTCGACGTCGTCAGCGTGTAGCGCTTCGTGTTCGCGTCATATTCGCCGCAGGCCGAGCGCGGCTCCATGAAATTGGCGACGAGCCGCTGGTTGACGACCTCGACGGAACAGACGCGCGCGGCGCCGGCGAAGATCGGATTGACATCGGCCGCCGTTCCGATCGCATTCTCGAAGGCGAGATTGGTCTTGTGGTCCGGCCACACCAGCGGCGCGTCCTTGTCGAGCGCGGCCTTCGAGCCGACGACGGCGGGCTCTGGACGATAGTCGACATGGATCGCCTCGGCCGCATCGCGCGCCGCGGATTCGCTGTCGGCGACGATCATCGCCACGGCGTCGCCGACGTGGCGCACGCGTTCGCGCGCCAGCAGCGGATAATCGGGCTGCGCCATCTCGCTGCCGTCGGCGTTCGGCATGGGCGCGAGACAGGGCAATTGCTTGAGATGGCCAATATCGTCGGCGGTGAGGATGAGCGCGACGCCGGGCATCGCCGCCGCCGCCTTCGTATCGACGCCGCCGATGCGCGCATTGGCGTGCGGCGAGCGCAGGAACACGGCGGTCAGCCGATCGGCCGGCAACGCGTCGGCATTGTAGCGGCCGGCGCCGGTGATGAACTTCTGGTCCTCGACGCGCCGCACCGCCTGGCCGACGCCAAATTTCCTGGGCTTCATCACATGCTCCGCAGGCTGCTCTGTCCCGAATCTATGACGCTGAACGAGAATGTCATCCCCGCGAAAGAAGCGGGAATCCAGAATCTCCAAGCGCACGCCACGGCCACTGGATGCCCGCTTTCGCGGGCATGACACGGTCGCGTCGGGACTTCACTTCCCCTTCATCAGGTCGCTGATAACGACGAATTTCTCGCCGTTGAACTGCATGAGATAGCCGTCGCGCAGCGGCGTGTAGTCGTCGGGCGTCGTGTTCAGCGTGATGCCGGGCAGGAGCAGCGGCGCCTTCACGCCCTTGAGATTGCTCGCCTGCTTCAGGATGTTCTCGCGCGTGAGATTGTCGCCGCATTGCTTGAGCAGTTCGACCAGCGCGGCGGCGCTGAAATAGGCGTATTCGCCCGAGCCGTAGTTCGGATCGACGCCCGGCACGCGCGTCTTGATGAAATCGACGTAGGCGTCGAGTTCCGCATCCTTCGCGGTCGGGTCGAGCGGCTTGATGGAGGCGAGCGTGATGATGTCCTTGGCCGCCTCGAGGCCGGCGGGTTTCAGGATCGTCTCGATGTTGGCGCAGCCCGACGACAGGAAGCGCTGCGGGCGCCAGCCGATCTCGTAGGCCTTGCGGATCGCCTGCGCGCACGCGCGCGGCGTCACGGAATAGATGAGGAAGACGTCGGCCTTGGTGGCGGCGAGCGAGACGACCTGCGAGTCGACGGTCGGGTCCGTCACCTCGAATGGCGTCATCTTCAGCAGCCTGTCGGGCATTTTCGCGAAGGCTTCGTTGATGCCCTTCACGTAGTCCTTGCCGGAATCGTCGTTCTGGTAGAGCACCGCGAACGTCGCCTTCGGATTTTTCTGCAGCGCATAGGCCACGTCGAAATTCGCCTCGTTCATGTAG
>JBDHTL010000225.1:0-3919 GCA_039808645.1 Rhodoblastus sp.
CGCCGCGGCATTGAGGGAAGTCTCCTTGGCGACCGGAGTCTGACGGTCCCATCTGCGCAGGTTCCGTGTCTTCTGAACATGTCGCGCCGACCCCCGGCGCGCCCTCCAGCTGTGAATGTGGCCAAGGGCTTAACGAAGTCAACCGGCAGCGTGGCCGGGCGCGCTGGCCCTCCTGCCGGCGGGTTTGCCGGGATTCGCCGGGTTTTCCCGCAAACGCATTCTTTTCGGGAGGACGAGATTCCTGTTGAACTTTTCCGGAGCGTGACGCTAAGCTGGCGACGCGTCAGGTCGGCGGCGGCGGCGACCTGTTCCGAATTTTGTTATGCTGCTCGAAACGGGGTCATTCGAGCGGCGACCGCGCCGGGCTCATCACCAGGCAATTTTTTGCTGCGTCGCGTGCGCGGCAGTTCGTTATTTGGAGTTGCGTCATGCGTCTGCTTGCTGCGCATCCTCACGCGTCCGATCCGTCCGTTGCGCTCGCGCGCCGGGGTCGAAATCTCCTGAAATCCGTCGTTTTCGCGCTGGCCTGCCTTGCCGGCGTCGGCCTCTCCGCCGGGGAGCGGTTCGAGGCGCGCGCCGCCGACGACGGCGGCATGATGTCGTTTCTTCTGGGCGGCAACGGCGGCGGCCGCGCCCGCGCGCCGGCGCTGCAGTTTCGCTTCGATTCTCCGGTCGCGCGCGAGCGGGCGACTTTCGTACGCAAGGTCGCCCGGTCGCGCGCAAGGATGCAGGCCGCGCGCACAACGCGTCACGCCATGGCGCGTCATCGCGGAATCCGGCTCGATCGCGCCATCGCCGCGCATGCAAAGCCGGGCGCGCAGCGCGCGTTGACCCAGGTGGCGCTCCGGCCGGTCGAACCCCCGGTCACGGCGCAGACGCTCGCGCTGAAAGCCGCCGCCGCGGCGGCGCGTCCGGTGGACGCCCATCTGCACGACAGGACGCTGCGGCGCGGCGACATCGTTGCGACGACCGCCGGCCTCCGCGTGTTCCTCGGTTCCGAGCAATTTCCGTATCGCGTTCGTGATTTCGTCTCCGTTTCCGTTGCCCGGCATGTTGCGCAGCGAGCCGATCTCGAGGCCCTCGACCGATCGCTGCGCGGCGTCCGCATCGCTTCGGTCGCCGTCCAGCAGAAGCGCGTCGCAAGGGCCGCGTACCGCGTCGGGAGCGGCTCCGACCGGACCGTCCGTCGGGTGGAGGCGCAGCCGGGCCCGGCCATGACGCAGACTGCGACGCTCGCCTATGCGCCGAGGGCCGACGCGAACGTGAAATCCGATAGCCCGGCGATACGCGCGATCGACCGGGTGATCCGGCGCGTCGACGCGCCGCCGCCGACCTTGCGCGTCATTGAAACCGTATCGTTCGCCGTCGGCGCGCGCGCTCCGCCAAGCAAGAACGAATAGGTTCGGCCCCTCGCGCCGAACTTGCGCTTGCGCCTTCGGACGGCTAGGCCACGACTGGGCGCCAGGGCAAGATTTTCATGCGATTCTTCTCGGTCTACAAACGCGTTCTCGCTCAACTCGCGCCGGAAGCGGGGCTGGCGATCGTGCTGGCGCTCGCCAATCTGGCGGTCGCCGCGGCGCAATTCGCCGAACCCCTGCTGTTTGGCCGCATCATCGACAAGCTGACGACAGCGCAGACGCAGAAAGTCGCGCTGCAGATGATCGATCTGGCGCCGATGCTGGCCGCCTGGGTCGGTTTTGGCCTGTTTTCGATCGGCGGTTCCGTTCTGGTCGCCTTGCACGCCGACCGTCTCGCCCACCGCCGGCGTCTGGGCATGATGAGCGCCTATTTCGATCATGTCCTGCATTTGCCGCTGAGCTTCCACTCGGCCGTCCATTCCGGCCGACTGCTCAAGATCATGCTCGACGGCGCCCAGGCCATGTTCAACTTGTGGCTGTCGTTCTTCCGTGAAAATTGCGCCTCCGCGACCGCTCTTTTCGTCCTTCTGCCGCTGACCCTGTTCATCAACTGGCGTCTGGCCGCGATCCTGATGGCGCTGGTCGTCGGGTTCGGCCTGTTAACCACGTTCGTGCTGCGCCGCACGGAATCGTTACAGGGGCGTGTCGAACGGTTCTCGACCGACCTTGCCGAACATGCGTCGGATGCGCTCGGCAATGTGCCGGTCATTCAGAGCTTTACCCGGATTGAAAGCGAATCGGCGGCCATGCGGCGCATCATCGACGCGCTGCTCGCCGCCCAGATGCCGGTCCTGTCCTGGTGGGCGCTCGCCGCCGTCGCGACGCGCGCATCCGCGACGCTCTCGATCCTGACCATCTTCCTGGTCGGCACCTGGCTGCACCTGCAGGGACAGGCGACGGTCGGCGAAATCGTCACCTTCATCAATTTCGCCACCATGCTGATCGGCCGCCTCGAACAGATGGTCGGATTCATCAACGTGCTGTTTCTCGACGCGCCGCGGATCAACAGCTTCTTCGGCGTTCTGGACACCCAGCCCGGCGTCGCCGACCGCCCGAACGCCGCCGACCCCGGCCGCCTGAAGGGCCGCGTGACCTTCGAACATGTGACATTTTCCTACGACGGCGTCCGCAACGCGGTCGCCAACGTCACCTTCAACGTCCAGCCCGGCGAAACCATCGCCCTGGTCGGCGCGACCGGCTCCGGCAAGTCGACCACGCTCGGCCTGCTGCATCGCGTCTTCGATCCGGCCGAAGGCCGGGTCCTGGTCGACGGCATGGACATCCGCGACCTCAAACTCATGGCATTGCGCCGCAATATCGGCGTGGTTTTCCAGGAGCCGATGCTCTTTGCTCGCTCGATCGAGGAAAATCTGCGCATCGGCAAGCCGGAGGCGAGCGCCGAGGAGATCGACCTGGCGCTGGAGCGCGCGCAGGCCAAGGACTTCATCGGCCGCCAGACCGAGGGGCTGGCGACGCGCGTCGGCGAGCGCGGTCGCTCGCTGTCGGGCGGTGAACGCCAGCGCCTGTCGATCGCCCGCGCGCTGCTGAAGGACCCGCCGATCATGATCTTCGACGAAGCGACCAGCGCGCTGGACGCCACGACCGAGCGCCAGATCCAGGCGGCGCTCGACGCGGCGACCAAGGGGCGGACCACCTTCGTCATTGCCCATCGCCTCGCCACCATCCGTAACGCCGACCGGATTCTGGTGTTCGACGGCGGCACGATCGTCGAGTCCGGCAATTTCGAGGAGCTGGTCGAGCGCAACGGCCGGTTCGCCACGCTGGCCCGCGCCCAGTTCATGGCGCCGCCTCAACCCGCTACGCCCGCGCAATCCGCGCCCTAGCTGCAGCATAACCTGCTCGACATATAGATGCGAACGCATTTATTATGGATGCAATCGCATCTACACAGGGCATAATTCATGGCGGAGCCAGGCAAAAAGGCGCTGCGCAGCTGGCGGCGGCTGGAAAAGGCGCACGATCTCGTGTCCGGCAGGATCGAGCAGGCGCTCAAGGCGGCCGGTCTTCCCCCGCTGCTGTGGCTGAGAGCCCTCGAAGAGCTGGAGCGTCACGGCGACCGCGGCCCGCGGCCTTACGAGCTTCAAACCGCGCTCGATCTCGAACAACCGGCCGTGTCGCGCGTGCTCGCCCGGATGGCCGCGGCTGGCCTGATCGCCCGTCGGGAATGCGCCGACGATCGCCGGGGCTGGACGATCGCGACGACGCCGCTCGGACACGAGGCGCGGGTTCGGGCGGCCGAAGTCTACGCGACGGCCCTGTTCGCGCATTTTCTCGCGCATCTCGGCGAGAAACAGGCCCGCTCGCTCGACGAAATCCTGGGAGACCTGCTCGACTCCCTCCGGTCCTGACGCGTCAAGTTCGCGCCGGCGTCACCCTGAGCGACGTGATCCGGTTGCGCGTCTTGCGCAGCACCTCGAACCGGAAGCCGTGGAAAGTGAAGGTCTGTCCGGGCTCGGGGATCATGCGCGCCTCGTGGATGA
>JBDHTL010000226.1:0-3847 GCA_039808645.1 Rhodoblastus sp.
GGGCCGATGAGTTCGACCGCGCGCATGTAGAGAAGCTGCGAGGCGAGCGAGGGGCCGAGCGCGACGAAGGCGAGCACGGCCCAGCCCGACGGCGTCGGCCAGTGGAAATTGCCGGTCGCGACCTCGCCCAGCATGAACGGGAACGACGTCAGCAGCGCCGCGAAGGCGAGCGCGGTGAAGAAGACGAGCGGCGGCAGCGGCGGCCGGTTGCGCAGCGCGAACGTGTAGCCTGCATAGAAGACGCAGGCGATCAGAATGAGAATGTCGCCGTAGTTGAACTGCGTCTGCAAAATCTTCAGCGGCTCGCCATGCGTGGCGATGAGCGACACGCCGACCAGCGTCACCAGCATGCCGACGATCTGCATGGCGGTCGGCCGCACGCCGACGAGCACGATGGACATGGCGAGCACCATCGGCGGGATCGAGGATTGCAGCAGCGTGATGTTGACCGCCGTCGTGTAATAGGCCGAGACGTAGAAGAGGACGGTGAAGCCGGTGAAGCCGAAGCCGGACATCAGCAGGATGCGCCAGCGATGGTCGTAGAGCTCCGCGCGGCGCTCGATGATCTCCCGGTGGAAGGCGACGGCGAGCAGGACGCAGACGGCCAGCCAGCGGATGAAGACGAGCGACATGGGGGTGACGCGCCCGACCGCCAGGCGCGAGGCGACGCCGTTTCCGCCCCACAGCATCGTCGTCAGGATCATCAGGAGCCAGGCGCGGTCGTAGGCCCAATACGCGATACGTTTGAACAAGGCGAAAAGTTTCCGAATGCACGGCCGCGCACAATGCGCGACGACGACTCGCGCGTAAACCCTGATAGCGTGAGCCTTGCAACAGCCGCGCCTCGGCCGCGAAAATTCCGCAAAGCGCCGACGTGATGGCGCGTCACGCACAAGGGGAGATTTCATGCGCACGATCATGCTGGCCGCCACCGCGCTCACGCCCTTCGCCGCGAGCCTCGCGGCCGCTGCCGACCTGGACGCGCGCTCGCGCATCGACGCCGTCACCGTCTATCCGGACGCCGCCCTGGTCACGCGCGTCGTGGAGATCGACCTGCCGGCCGGCGCGTCCAACGTGCTGCTGAAGGGCCTTCCCTACGCGCTCGATCCGGCGTCGCTGCGCGTGTCCGGCGAGGGGACGGCGGCGATCGGCATCGGCGCGGTCGAGGCGCGGTTGGCGCCCGCCGATACGAAACCGGATACGGCGATCGAGGCGCGGCTCAAGAGCCTGCGCGCGGATCGCGAGGGCTGGCAGACGACGCTCGACGCGCTGACCGCCAAGAGCGAGATGATCAGGCGCTTCGCGCAATCCTCGCCGGAGAAGCTCGGCGACGACAAGCCGCTCGACATCGGCCAGTGGAACAGCGCCTTCGACACGGTCGGCGCCGCGCTCGCCAGGGTCGGCGACGACCTGCGCGCGGCGCGCGCGCGGGCGCGCGACCTCGACGAGGAGATCAAGGCGGTGGAGGCGAGCCGTCCGCGTCAGCAGACGAAGCAGCCGATGCGCGACATCGCGATCGCGTTGGACGCGTCCGGCGCGACGAAGGCGAAGCTCTCGGTCTCCTATCGCGTCAGCGGCGCCTCGTGGCGGCCGGCCTACGACGCCAGGCTCGATACGGGCGGCGGCAGCCGCAAGCCGACGCTCGAACTCGTGCGCCGCGCGCAGATCTTCCAGCGCACCGGCGAGGACTGGGGCGACGTGTCGCTCGCCGTCTCGACGACGCGCGCCCTGCGCGGCGCGCAGGCGCCGGACGTGCAGCCCGAGCGCATCGCCTTCTGGGAGCCGCCGGTTCCGATGGCCGCCGGCGCCGCGCGTCCCGCGCCGATGGCCAAGAGCGTGCAGATGGACGCCGCGCGCTCGGCGCAGGAGGCGATCGCGCCCGCCGCGCCGCCGCCGGTCGTGGCGACCGAACAGCAGAGCGTGCTGCAGGCGGACGCATGGCAGGCGAATTTCGTCGTTCCCGGCCGCATCAGCGTGCCGGCCGACGGCGCGACCAAGAATTTCGCGCTCGGCGCCAGGCGCTACGAGCCCGCGCTGATCGTCAAGGCGTCGCCGGCGCTCGATCCCACCGCCTATCTCAGTGCGCATCTGGAAAACGCCGAGGATGCGCCGCTGCTGCCGGGATCCGTCTCCGTGCAGCGCGACGGCGTCTTCGTGGGGCAGGGCGCGCTCGGCGCGGTTGCGCCGGGCGAAGGCTTCGATCTCGGCTTCGGCGCGGACGATCGCGTCACCGTCGCGCGCGTGCCCGTGAAGCGCAAGGAGAACGAGCCGACCTGGTACAACCAGACCAAGATCGACCAGCGCGACACCAAGACCGTCGTGAAGAACCTCCACGATTTCCCGATCAAGACCGTGATTGTCGACCGCATTCCCTTCTCCGAGAACACGGCGATCACGGTCGAGCAATTGCCGCAGACGACGCCGCCGACCGAAAAACAGGTCGGCGACAAGCGCGGCGTCATGTCGTGGACGTTCGATCTGAAGCCCGGGGAGCAGAAAGAGATTCGCGTGGCCTGGCGGATGAAGTGGCCGGCCGATCGGGATGTCGTTTTTCAGCCGGCGCCCAACCCGAAGTAAGGCGGGCGTCGTGCCCGCGACAGCGGACGGTCAGTCGGCAGTAACTCGCCTCGTGCTCCCTGCTTTCGCGGAGATGACTGCGCGCGGCGGCCTCGCTTCGATTTCGCGGGGATGACAGTTTGCGCCGCGCCGTTCAAGATGCCCGCGGATTTCTGAACGGCAGGCGCCGTGGCGCACGTCGTCAGCGCCACGCCGCCTTTAGCGTTCCCGTGTAACGTATCGCCCGAGTCCGATCCGTGGAGATAGACATGTTCGCCGGGTTCAGCCTGTTCGCCATAGCCGTCGTCGTGCTCGTCGTCCTGACGCTGATGATGGGCGTCAGGCAGGTGCCGCAGGGCTACAATTACACCGTCGAGCGTTTCGGCAAGTACAATTCGACGCTGCAGCCGGGGCTCGCGCTCATCCTGCCGTGGGTCGACCGCATCGGCCGGCGGATGAACATGATGGAGCAGGTGCTCGACGTTCCCTCGCAGGAAGTCATCACGCGCGACAACGCCAATGTCACCGTCGACGGCGTGGTGTTCTTCCAGGTGCTCGACGCTGCGCGCGCGTCCTACGAGGTCGCCAATCTCGAACTGGCGCTGCTCAATCTTGTCATGACCAACATCCGCACGGTGATGGGCTCGATGGACCTCGACCAGTTGCTCTCGCATCGCGACGAGATCAACCAGCGGCTGCTCGGCGTCGTCGACCAGGCGGTCGAGCCCTGGGGCGTGAAGGCCAACCGCATCGAGATCAAGGATATCGTGCCGCCGAAGGACCTGATCGATTCGATGGCGCGCCAGATGAAGGCGGAGCGCGAAAAGCGCGCCAACATTCTCGAAGCCGAGGGTCTGCGGCAGGCGGAGATTCTCCGCGCGGAGGGGCGAAAGCAGTCGGTGGTGCTGGACGCCGAGGGCCGCAAGGAAGCGGCCTTCCGCGACGCCGAGGCGCGCGAGCGATCCGCGCAGGCCGAAGCCGAGGCGACGCGCATGGTGTCGGAGGCGATCGCGGCCGGCGATCTCGCCGCGCTGAATTACTTCGTCGCGGAGAAATACGTGCGCGCGCTCGACGCTTTCGCCAGGGCGCCGAACCAGAAGACCTTCATCCTGCCGATGGATCTCGCGGGGCTCGCCGGCTCGATCGGCGGCATCGCGGAAATCGCGCGTTCGGCGATGGGCGAAGCGGCCTCGGACGACGCGCGCCGGCCGCGCGCGGGCGCCGTCCCGTCGCAGCAGGCGCAATCTCAAGCCCGCCCCGCCGCGCGCCCACCCGCCCCGCCGTCGGGGGC
>JBDHTL010000227.1:0-3734 GCA_039808645.1 Rhodoblastus sp.
CAGCGCGCGCGCGCCGCGCCGGTTGCAGCGCCGGCGCCCGCCGCGCCGAGCCCCGCGCCCGTTCCGACCTTCGCGCGCCTGCCGAGCGACAATCCCTATGCGCAGGCGGGCAGCCCCTACAAGGTCAACCGACTCCAGTCGAAGAAATTCTCTGAGCCGATCGCCAACACGCCGCGCACAATCACCGTGCTCTCCAAGGAAGTCCTGGAGGACAAGGGCGCGACCAGCTTGCGCGAACTCGGGCGCAGCACGGCGGGCGTCACGCTCGGCACGGGCGAGGGCGGCAACGCTTTCGGCGACCGCTTCTTCATCCGCGGCTTCGATACGCGCAACGACGTGTTTCTCGACGGCATCCGCGATCCCGGGGTCAGCGTGCGCGAAAACTTCTTCACCGAGCAAGTCGAGATCCTGCGCGGTCCCGCGTCCTCCTTCGCCGGCCGCGGCACGGCGGGCGGAGCGATCAACATCGTCACCAAGAAAGCCAGCACGGACGGCAATTTCCGGATCATGGAAGGCACGGGATCGCCAACCGATCGCGGCGGCCGCGTGACGATCGACGTCAACCAGGCGATCAATTCCGATCTCGCGGTGCGCGTCAACGGCGTCTATCAAGACCAGAAGGTCCCCGGCCGCAATTTCGTCACCGACGATCGCGCGGGCGCGGCGGTCTCGGTTCTCTACAAGCCGATAGAGCCGCTGAAGATCACGCTCGACTACATCCACGCCGATCTGTGGGGCCTGCCCGATTTCGGCGTGCCCTACAACAGGTTCGGCACGAATCGTCCGTTCACCGAAGGCTTTACCAACCGAAACGTCTGGTACGGCTTCGTCAATCGCGATTTCCAGCGCATCCGGCAGGACATCGGCACAGCGGGCGTCGAATACCAGCTCAACGATCACGTCACGCTGTCGTCGCGGTTCCGTCGCCAGCAATCGCTGCTCGACTATGTCGGCACGCTCGCGCAGGGCGCGAATCTGGCTTCCGCCATTCCCGGCGGCCAGGTGACGATGAGCCCGCAGAGCCGCTACCAGGAGACGGCGGCGCTCGCGAGCCAGAACGACGCGACGATCAAGTTCGACACGGGGCCCGTGATGCATACGTCCGTGGTCGGCGTGGACGCCTCGCACGAACAGATCACGCGCGACAATTACACGGGTCTCGCCTCCGAGGCGTTCGGCCCCGGCGCCTTCTCGGGCAGCGGCGCAACGCCCGGCAGCATTCTCGAGCCGCCGAACCAGCTGCCGTTCAACAATAGGCCGCAGCGCGCAGGAAATCCGACCAGCATCGTGGTCGACAGCAAGTCCGCCTATCTCATCCACACCGCCAATTACAACGATTTCATCATCGTCAACGGCGGCCTGCGCATGGACGATTACCGCATCTCGTCCTACGCGCCGGTCGTCGCGCTCGCGGCCGTCCAGGGCCTGACGGCGCCGAACACGTTCTGGAACGCCTACGCAGGCGCGCACTCGACGCTGTTCAACTACAACGGCGGCCTCGTGGTGAAGCCGCTGCAGGGCTGGAGTCTCTACGCGGCCTATGCCACCTCGGCCAATCCGGTCGGCGCGGAACTGGACGGCTCCGCCGCTTCCTACGGCGCGCTCACCGCGGCGTCCCGCATCCTCGCGCCGGAGCAGAACAGATCGGTCGAGGTCGGCTCCAAGCTGGAACTCTTCGACAAGCGCCTGCTTCTGACGGCCGCGCTGTTCCGCACGAACAAGACGAATGCGCGCGAAGTGTTCGGTCAGAACGTCTACGGAAGCGGCGCCTATCAGATCCAGGGTCTCGATCTGGGCGTCACGGGCAAGATCACCGACGCGTGGAGCGTGTTCGGCGGGCTCGTGCTGATGCAGTCGAAGGTGACGAGTTCGAAGGCGCCGACCAACGTCGGCCTGCCGCTCGCCAATCTCGCGCACGCCTCGTTCAGCCTGCTCTCGAAATATCAGGTGACGGACGCGTGGGAGGTCGGCGGTCAGGCCGTCTACAATTCGCGGCGCTATGGAGGCTCGCTGCTGGCGGCCAACGGCGGCGCCGCGCTCGATCCCAACACTTTCCTGCCTGCGCCGACGGCGAACAACCCGTTCCTGAACGTGCCGACCGTGCTGCCGTCCTATTGGCGGTTCGACGCCTTCACCGAATACAAGATCACCCAGAACGTGACCGCGAAGGTGCAGGCGATCAATCTGTTTAACCGCACATACTATGACGCCTTCTATCAGTCCGCCGCGCCGTTCGCGCAGATCGCGCCGGGACGCAGCGTTCAGTTCAGCATGAAGGCGACATTCTGATGCTGATCTGCATTCCCGAAGTCCTGAGCAAGGCGGAGGTCGCCGACTTCCGCCGGCTCATGGATGCGGTCGACTGGGAGGACGGACGCTCGACGGCCGGCGCGCAATCGGCGATGGCGAAGAAGAACGAGCAATTGCCGCCCGACGGCGAACCGGCGCGACGGCTCGGCGAGCGCATCGTCTCCGCGCTCACGCGCAATCCGACCTTCGTGTCGGCCGCGATCCCGCTCCAGATCTTTCCGCCGCTGTTCAACCGCTACGGCGTCGGCCAGAAGTTCGGCATCCATGTCGACAACGCCGTGCGCGGCGATCCGCTGACCGGCCTGCGCATCCGCACCGACCTTTCGGCCACGCTGTTTCTCGCCGAGCCCGAGGATTACGACGGCGGCGAACTGGTGGTCGAGGATTACTACGGCTCGCACGAGGTGAAATTGCCCGCCGGCGATCTCGTGCTATATCCTTCCAAGAGCCTCCACATGGTGACGGAAGTGACGCGCGGCGCGCGCGTGGCGTCTTTCATGTGGATGCAGAGCATGATCCGCGACGATCACGCGCGCAGCATGATCTTCGATCTCGACAATTCGATCCAGGCTTTGTGCGAACGCCTGGGCCGCGACGACCCGGAGGCGGTGCGGCTGACGGGCGTCTACCACAACCTGATCAGGTACTGGGCCGAGACATGAAACACCCGACGCCGACCTGCGGCCTTGCCGGCCTGATCCTGCCCGTGACCGGCGCGGCCGCCTTCGCGCAGGACGCGCTCGCCGTCGCGATCAGACCGGCCGGCGCGATCCAGCATGAACTCTCGCCCTGGTCGATGTTCATGTCCGCCGACCTTGTCGTGAAGGCGGTGATGATCGGCCTCGCCGTCGCCTCGCTCGTCACCTGGACGGTGTTCTTCGCCAAGACCTGGGAGATTTCGCGCGCCAGGGCGCGCCTGCTCGCCACCCTGTCGCGGATCGCGGAAGCGCCGAGCGTGGCCGACGCGCGCGCGCTGGCCGCCGATGGCGCGCCCGTCGTCGCGGCGCTGCTCGAGGCCGCGGCGCAGGAGGACCGGCTGTCCGTCTCGGCGGGCGCGCAGGGCCGAACGCTCGAGCGCGCGGCCTCGCGCTTCGCCGAGATCGTGCGCGCCGAGCAGCGCGGCGCGCGCGCCGGCATGGGGGCGCTCGCCACCATCGGCTCCACGGCGCCCTTCGTCGGCCTGTTCGGCACGGTCTGGGGCATCATGAACAGCTTCATCGGCATTTCGAAATCGCAGACGACCAATCTCGCCGTCGTCGCGCCGGGCATCGCCGAAGCGCTGCTGGCGACGGCCATCGGCCTCGTCGCCGCCATTCCGGCGGTCATCATCTACAATCACTTCACGCGCAAGACCGCGGCCTATCTCGACATCGTCGGGCAGGCCTCGGGCGCGGCGACCCGCCTGCTGTCGCGCGATCTCGACA
>JBDHTL010000228.1:0-3694 GCA_039808645.1 Rhodoblastus sp.
GGCGGCGACGGCCGCGCGCTCGCCGAATGCAATGCCGCGATCGACGCCGCGCTCAGGATTTCTCGAAGAAGAACCTGACCTGCTTGTCGGCCTTGGGATCGCACGGCGCGACGATGATCTCGAACGGGAATTTGGCATTGTCGTCGGCAAGCTTCGGGATCGTCCAGCATTCGTTGTCGGCCGAACGCACGGTTCCGGCCTCGCCGGGCTTGGGGTTCGACGACCATGTGGTTCCGGCCTGGCCGCATGTCTGGATCGCCGCCAGCGGCTTCGGCCCGCCGCGCGCGACACCGACGCACATGCCGTCCGCCTTGTCGATCCGGATTGCGTCGCCCGAGCGCAGGAAGCGATTGGCGGAGGCGCCGCCCGGGCAATTGTCGAGCGCCAGTTGCGCGCCCTCGATCCACTTGCCGCCGCGCGCGACGACGCAGGATTGCGAGGCGCCTGGGAAATCCGGGTAGATCATCTCGCCCTTCGGCTGCGCGGCGACGGCGGCGACGGCCTTCGCGCCCGTCAGCGCACGCGCGCACACTTTCGCATCGGCGTTTTCCCAGCACGCGCCCTTGCGGACAAGATTGCCGAGCGCCTCGTGCGCGTGAGAAGCTTTCGCCGTTCCGTTCCACGAGGCTTCCGCCGTCTTGCCGCCGGGGTTGACGTTGACGTAGGCGAAATGATCCGCGCCGAAGATGCGGAACGAGCCGTCGGGGTCGGCCTCGAACTGGCACGCGCCCTCGATGTAGCTCTTGCCCTTCACCGTCAGCGTGCAGGACGCCGGCCGCTGCGCGGCGAGCGCGCCCGACGAGAGCAAGCCGACGAGCGCCGCCGCGCCGGCGGCTGCAACCAGATTTCCCATGAAGAATTCTCCCGCCCGATCACTCGGCAATGCGCACGATCATGATGTCGATGTCGCGCGTCGGCGTGAAATTCCGCCGGCGCACCTCGAATGTCGTCGGCCCGGTCTTCTTCACGCCCGTCTCGCAGAAACTGACCAGCGCATCGGGCCTGCCCTTGTCCACCGTCAGCCGATAGTCGCCGATCGGCCCCGCCCAATTGGCGCCCGTGGTCAGCACGTAGGACAGGCGCCATTCGGGCGGCGGCGTTCCCTTGTTCCTGCGCGTCATCGCCTGCACGCTCTTCATGAAATCGGCGTCCGCGCAGAAACGCGTCCGATATTCGCGCCTGGTCTCGGCGTCCGCGTTCTTGTCGTTGACGGAAGTCTGCACGGTGGCGCCGACGCTCGGCCTGTAGCGGTGCTCGATCGAGATTTCGCGGCCCGCCGGACAGGTCTGCTTCCAGAACCAGCTCTGCTTCAGCGTCCATTCCGGCGCGATGTGATGCTCCATCCCCTTGCCCTGGTCGAAATCGTCGGCGCGCACGATCTTCTCGGCCTCGAGCTGCTTCTGCCTGTCCTTCGGCAGGCCGTCGAGCGCCGCATGCGTCCTTTTCGCGCGCGGCATGAGCGGAATGGCGAGCGCCTTCAGGCGCGCCGTGACGTCCTTTCCCGCCACGACCGCCTTCTGTTCGACGTCGGCCTTGACCGCCACGCCGTCGACCGTCGTGCGGAAGTCGAGGAAATTGTCCGCCTCCTCGTCGGGCACGGCGATATTGTTGACGTCGCTGAAGTCCACGTCGGGCATCGGGAAGGCGATAGTGACGGTCTGGTCGGAGGCGGCGCGATTGAAGAAGCGATAGCGCACGACGATCTCCTTCTCGGAGATCGACAGATCCTCGGCGCGCATTTCGATGTCGCTGGTCTTGCCGAAGACGAGCCCGCCTGCGGTGAGCGCGGCGACGGTATCGTTGGCGCGGGCGGGAGCGGCGGCGACGAAGACGCCGATGCAGGCGAGCGCGCAACGCGCCGTGCGAATTCGACCGGAAGCTCTCAACGCCTGTCCTTTCGGCTTGAACTGCGCCGAGGAAACAGGATTTGCGGGACGCGGACAAGGTGCCGCCGTGGCGCGCGACGGGCCGCCGGTCGAAGGCGGACGACCTATGCCCGTCGCGCCAGCCGCGCCAGCGCCTCGTCGATCGGCTGCGCATGGGCGATCACGAGATCGGCGACGCCGGCGACATCGTCGATATGCGCATGCGGCAGATCGGTCGGCGGCCTCGCGAGATCGGAGACGAGCGCCACGATCTGGTCGTCCTGCGGATAGCGCAGCGGCTTACCGTTGGCCTCGCGAAAAATCTCGATCTTGGCGTGAGCGTCGGTCCGGAAACCCTCGATCACCAGAATGTCGACCGGCGCGAACATGCCCAGCAGATCGCCGAGCCGCGGCTCGGCGGCGTCGCGCAATTCGGTCAGCAGCGCCAGCCGGTGGGTCGAGGCGACCAGCACCTGCTCCGCGCCCGCCTCGCGATGGCGATGCGAATCCTTGCCCGGCCTGTCCATGTCGAAGGCGTGATGCGCGTGCTTCAGCGTCGAGACGGCGAGGCCGCGCCGCCGCAATTCCGGGATCAGTTTCTCGATCAGCGTGGTCTTGCCCGCGCCGCTCCATCCCGCAAGGCCGATCACCCGCATCGCCCGCCGCGCGTTTGTCGACGCCCTGTCCGTTCTTTCTCGATCGCTCATGATCCTGTATCTAGAGTATATGCCGCAGAAGTTGCACACTTTTGCGAAAGGCATGCGGGCGAAACAACGAGGCGGGGCCCGTCGCGCGCTTCCGGATTGGCGCGACGCGCTCCGGCAAAGGCCATGCGGACCACGGAAGCTGCGCTCACGAGCCGCCTGGCGGCTGTCATGTTCGATCGCGACGAGGCGGTCGACGACGTCATGCGCGCCTTCATAGGGCGGCTGCGCGCGGCCGGCGCCAGGGTCGCCGGCCTCGTGCAGGAACCGGGCGAGGAAGAGCGCGACCTGCAGGTCCGCGATCTCACGACCGGCGAACTGCTGCCCATCATGCAGGACCTCGGCGCGGACTCCGCCGGCTGCGCGGTTGATCCCGCAGCCATCGCCGTGGCCGCCCGCATGATCGAGCGGGCGCGCGGCGAAAAGCCGGACCTTCTGGTCGTCAACCGCTTCGGACGCCTCGAGAGCGAAGGCGCCGGCATGATCGCCGAGATCGGCGCGGCAGTGGCCGCAGGCGAGGCCGTGCTGATCGCCGTGCCGTTGCGCTACGGCGACGCCTGGAACGCTTTCGCCGGCGGTCTGGACGCGCAGATGCAGCCCGATTCCGCCGCGCTGGCCCGATGGTGGGACGCGGTGACGCGACAGGACGCCTCAGCCTGACCGCGCCCATTCCTCGGCGCGCGCCAGATCCTCCGGCCGGTTGACGTTGAAGAACGGATCGCGCGGCTCGTCCGGCCATTCGGCGACCGCCGGCGCCTGCCGCGTGAGAAATGTCTCGGCCCTGCGCAGCCCCTCCTCCGCCAGCGCGCGACGCAGCTCCGCTTCCAGCGCGACCGGCCACAGCGCGATGACGTGATGGCGCCGGTCGCCCGAGGCGGCGACCGCCATGCCCGCGCCGGCCGCCTGCCGCGCCGCATGCAGGCGCCCGACGAGATCGCGCGGCGCGAAGGGGACGTCGACCGACAGGGTGCAGAGAAATCCGAAGCCGCGTTCGCTCGCCAGGCGCAAGCCCGCCAGCACGCCCGCGAGCGGGCCCGCGTCGGCGATCTCGTCCGCCGCCACGGGCAGGCCGAACTGCTCCAGCCGCGCCGCATCGCCGTTGGCGTTGAGCGCCAGCGCGCCGCA
>JBDHTL010000229.1:0-3674 GCA_039808645.1 Rhodoblastus sp.
GCCGAGACGGTAGCGGACGCGCAAGCCAGCCCATGTGTCAGGCATGACCTGCATCAGTCCCAATGCGCCCGCCGACGAGATGGCGCGCACGTCGCCCGCGCTCTCGGCGCGCAGCACCGCACGAATCCAGTGTTCGGGGATGCCGAACTGCTGCGCCGCCTCGGTGATGTGGGCGGCATAGGGATCGACGGCGGCCGGACGGGCGATGGGGGCGGATTGCGCATGAGCGGCGCCGGTCGCGCTCGCTGCGAGGATCAGGCCGGAAAGGAGAAAGAGAGCCATGCGTAGGGCGGCGTGATGCCGCCCGTGCGCACTCCGATGGCTCGTCGATGGACGGCGAGCGGGCATCGGTCAGTCCTTCTCGGCGCGGTCGCGCGGACGCGACCAGTGCAGCGACCAGTCTTTTCCGGCATCGTCGTCGCGGAACAGGTTGGCGCGGATCGGCTGCGGGAATGTGGGATCGTCGATCAAGAGGGCGACATATTCGCCGGCCTTCTCGCCGGTGCGCTTCCACCCCGCGCCGATCTCGGCGGTGGTCTCGTTGCTCATGGCATCGAAGACGTGAACGCGATAATCGGGCGCGTTTTCGGCGTCTGACGGCTCGGTCGGAACGATGATGATGTCCTGGACGAGCAGCAGCGTCAGAAGATTGCCGATGAAGCCGGTCTCTTCGCGTCTGAATTCACCAATCTGAGGCATGATTGCTTCCTTTTGCGGTGGCGTTGAGAAAGCCATCGGCGAGCACCGCTCCCGCCGATGGGGGAAGCTGTCAGTGCCTCGGCGCGCGCCACTCGAAGCGGCCGTTGCCGTCTTCGTCGGTCCACAGCGGGACCGCGTGGCCGATGATTTGGTCGGTGGAAGTCAAGCCGAAGTAGCGGCCGTCGAGGCTGTCGCGGACCTGCCAGTTCATGAGGAAGACTTCGCCGGTCTGGATGCGGCGGCAGCCCTGCCAGGCCGGCAGATCGCGTCCGATGCGGTCGCGCTCCAGCGCCGCGCCCATCTCGATCCCGTCCACGGTGATCGTGCGGCCGGTGCGGCAGACGGTCTGCCCGGAAACGCCGAGAACGCGCTTGAGCAGCGGCACGCCCTTGGGCAGGTAGCCGCGCTCGGCCATGAAAGCGGCGAGCGGTTCGGGTGCGTCGACCGCGACAAGATCGGTGACGTCGAACGGCCCGTCGAAGTCGATCGTGTAGAGGCCGACGGGCGCGCTCGCGGAGGCGTTCCACATGAGCTTGATCGGCATCGGCGTGAGCGCCGGATAGCCGACGCCCATCGTGGCGAGCGCCATGACGAGGACGAGGCCGGCGCGCGTCATGGCTGGACCTTCCTGCGCAGGAGGAAGGCGCGATGCTGTTCGAGCGTATAGGCGCGCGGCTGATGAGCGGCCGCCATCCGGTTGTGGACGTGCCGCCAGTGGTCTGGCGAAACCGCGTCCGCATCGATGCCGATCGCCTCGATCGCATCGACGTGGCGCAGCACGTCCTCGACCTTCGGCCAGCCCTCGATCTTCAGGAGGATTTCGCCGCCCGGCCGCACGAAGGGCAGCGTCTGGTATGGCTCGCCCGGTTCGACGGCGCGCACGATGTCGATGCGCGAGATGATCGTGCCGAAGTCGTTCGCCGCCCATCGCACGAAGGCGAAGACGGTGTTCGGCCGGAAAGAGAGAATGCGCTGTCGGCGGTCGATGATCTGTTCGTTCGCCGCCTGGCCGAACCTGATCCAGTATTCGATCTTCTTCTCGATCCACGTCAGTTCGACGCGGGTCATGCGATCATGGGAGAGCGCGGACGGCATCGGGCCGCCGCGCGCGCGGGGGGCCGCGGTGGCGGTCATGTGGAGTCTCCTGGGGTCGGGGGAAATTCGCGAGCGAGCAGTTCGCGCAGCATGTCGGCGACGGTGACGCCGCGCCGGAAGGCCGCGATCTTGATCCGGCCGCGCAGCTCGGCCGTCACGTCGATGGTGAGCCGCGCCGGGTAAGCGGTCTCCTCGGTTGCGCGCGGCGGGCTCTCGGCCGCATTGATCCATTGCTCGGGATCGGCGGGGCGCTTGGCGAAACCGCGCTTCTCGACGCGGGCCGTCATGGTGCGCCTCCGTCGTCGAAGGGCAAAAGCGAGGCGAGCCGTGAACGGGCGCGCTCGGCCATATCGGAATCGATCTCGCAGCCGATATAGCGGCGGCCGGACAGCCGGCAGGCTTCGCCGGCCGCGCCGGACCCTGCGAACCAGTCGCCGAGCAAACCGCCTTCCGGGCAGCTTGTGCGGATCAGGATTTCGAGCAGCGCTGACGGCTTTTCGGTCGGATGGATCGCGCGGCCGTGGCAATTGCGCAGGGTGATGACCGAACGCATGATGCGCGGCCCGCCGTCCTGGCTGACGTAGTGGCCGGCGTCGATCTGGCCGGTATGGGGAGGACGCTGCTTGCGGCGGACCGTGCGCGCCGTTGCGTCGGGCGTGGTCTGGACGTCGTTGTAGATGTCGCGCCAAGCCGTCTCGGTCGGGTAGAACTGGACGGCCAGCTCATGCACGCGCTTGAAGCGATCGGCATGAAAGCTGGAGCCGTTCTGCTTCTCCCAGACGATCTCCTGCGCGATCCGCAAGCGCGCGGCCGCGAAACGGTCGGCGGTCGCCATGAAGCTGCGCAGTGAGCCGAAGACCCAGATCGAGCCGGTGGGCTTGAGGGCGGCGCGCGCCAGCGCCAGCCAGCCCTCGACGCGCCGATCCCAGGCGAGCGAGGTGTCGCCATAGGGCGGATCGGCGAGGATCATGTCGAACGGGCCGCGCGGCGGCATGAGTTCGCGGCAGTCGCCGGCAAGGACGATCATGAACCGTTCCTCCCGATGCGCAGCCGCCTGATCTCGGATGCGAGCGCGGCGATCTCGCGAGCGGCGGGGGAGCCGCTGTCGATTTCCGAGGCCAGCCGCCCGGACTGCGCGGCGTCGGCGAAAACGATGCGCTGGCCGATGGTCGCAGCGAGCACCGGCGGATCGTGATCGGCCAGCGTCTCGGCCGTCTCGCGAGCGATGACGGTACGTGCGGCGCAGCGATTGAGAACGAAGCGGGCGACGAGCTGCGGCCGGTAGATGCGCGCTTCCGACAGGAGCGAAAGCATCTCGGCCGAGGCCCAGCCGTCGAGCGGCGATGGCTGCACCGGGATCAGCACGAGGTCGGCGGCGAGCAAGGCCGACCGCATGAGGCCGGCGACGCGCGGCGGGCCGTCGATGACGATGTGATCGACATCACGCGCCAGCTCGGGCGCTTCGCGGTGGAGCGTATCGCGCGCCAGGCCGACGACGCCGAACGCGCGCGGCAGGCCCTCACGACCGCGCTGCTCGGACCAGTCGAGCGCTGAGCCCTGCGGGTCCGCATCGATCAGGGTGACACGGCTGCCGCGCCCGGCGAGTTCACCGGCGAGATGGAGCGCGAGCGTCGTCTTCCCGACCCCGCCTTTCTGATTGAGGAGCGCGACGATCATCGGCGTTCCCCCGGTGGATCGAGGGGAAGCCGGGGCGGTTCGGGATCGTCGACCTGGGACGAGAGGATGTGGCCGGAAGCCCTTCGGGGGCCGGACTGTGCGGTCGGGGCGCTCTTTCTCGCCGCTACGCTGAGGCTTCTGGCGGCGTCGCGGATGAGGTTTTCCACATCGCGCGCGCGCTCTTCAAGGTTAGACTCTTGGTT
>JBDHTL010000230.1:0-3666 GCA_039808645.1 Rhodoblastus sp.
CTGAGAGCTACATCGAGGTCGAGGCGGCCAATCTCATGCGCTTCGAGGCCTGCCGCCTGTACGACGCCGGCGAGCCCTGCGGCGCGCAGGCCAACATGGCGAAATATCTCGCGGCCAAGGCCTCGTGGGAGGCGGCCAACGCCTGCATCCAGTTCCACGGCGGCTTCGGCTTCGCCTGCGAATACGACGTGGAGCGCAAGTTTCGCGAGACGCGGCTCTATCAGGTCGCGCCGATCTCCACGAACCTCATCCTGAGCTTCGTCGCCGAGCACGTCCTGGGATTGCCGCGGTCTTTTTGATCGAGACGGATGTCATCCCGGACGGCCGCAAGCCGATCCGGGATCCAGCGCTACCGATGCGACTCGTGGATCCCGGCTCTCCGCAACGCAGCCAAGTTTACGCAGGCTGCGTAAACTCGGCTGCGATGCCACGGCCGGGATGAGAAACTTATCGCGACGTGCGTCAGACGATCACGACCCGCGCCGCGCCCTCGCTCACCCGCCCGATCACCCGCGCGAACGGATAGCCTTCGCGGACGATGCGCGCGAGAATCTCCTCCGCGCGCTCGGCCTTGCAGGCGACCAGCAATCCGCCCGACGTCTGCGGATCGGTGAGCAGATGCCGCCGCCAGTCCTCGCAACCCGCCGGCAGCGCGACACGTTCGCCGTAGCTCGTCCAGTTGCGATGCGAGGCCCCGGTCACGCAGCCCTTCTGCACGAGCGCGGCCGCCTCCTTCAGGAAGGGAAGTCTCGCCTCCTCGATCGTGACGGTCGCGCCGGACCCCTGCGCCATTTCCAGCGCATGGCCCAGAAGGCCGAAGCCGGTCACGTCGGTCATGGCGTGCACATCGGCGTCGGCGGCAAGCTTCGCGCCGATCTTGTTGAGCGTCGTCATCGAGCCGACCATGTCGGCGTACATGTCGCCGTCGATCAGGTTCTTCTTCACCGCCGACGAATAGACGCCGACGCCGAGCGCCTTGGTGAGGATCAGCGCGTCGCCGGGCTTCGCCGCGCTGTTGCGACGGATGTTCTCCTGCTTGCACGTGCCGATGACGGCCAGCCCATAGACGGGCTCCGGACAGTCGATCGAATGGCCGCCGGCGACAGGGATGCCCGCCTCCGTGCAGATCGCGCGCCCGCCTTCGAGAATCCTGCGCACCATCTCGGACGGGATCTTGTCGACGGGCATGCCGAGGATGGCGAGCGCCATGATCGGCGTCGCGCCCATCGCGTAGACGTCGGAAATGGCGTTGGTCGCCGCGATCCGCCCGAAGTCGAAGGGATCGTCGACCATCGGCATGAAGAAGTCGGTCGTCGCGACGATGCAGTTTCCGTCGTTCAGCCTCCAGACCGCGGCGTCGTCGCCGGTCTCCGTGCCGACGAGCAGATTGGCGTAGGGACTGACGGCGGGCTGGCCCGCCATCAATTCGCGCAGAACGGCGGGAGCAAGCTTGCAGCCGCACCCCCCGCCATGCGCGAGGCTGGTGAGACGGACAACGGGCGCGTTCATCGGCGTGTCTCCTTGTTCGAGCAGGACCGGAAGAGGTCTCGGTCGCCTCTAGGAACCGGCGGACCCGCAGGTCGGGCTCCGCGACCGAAGTCGCGATCATGCGCGCCCGCGCGCGGGCGCGACGGACCAGGCACGCCAGCGCCGGCAATTCCGCGCGGCACGGCTCGCACCAGGTCGCAAAAAAGTGAATGACAGTAATCGGAATTGGCCGCGAGGGCGCGCAGCGCACCGCGAATTCTCCAGCGCGAATGATTGCGCCGGTCCGGCCCAGCGTTCAACTCGAGGAAACCGGCGTTCGCCCCGCCGACGGTCGTGCCGCACAGCGTCCGCAGAACAAGGTCTGAAGTCACCACGCCCCGACACGCGGGAGCGATCCGATACGCCATTTGCGAAAAGCCTATGCGCCATGCGTCCGATGGTCAAATCCCCGGCTCCAGACCGGTATTGCAGCGCAAAATCAGCGTATTGGAGCGTTCTTGTTCATTTGACAGGCTGTTCGCGCCCGCATAGCCTCAGTTCGAGCTGAAATGTCAGCTTCGAGTCGAAGGGTCGCGCGGCCCCTAACAAGAGCGATAATCCCAGTCGCCGGGCGTCCTTCTGTCGGGAGGAAAACCTATGAATGTCGAGCTGTCTCGACGCCAATTTGTGATTGGCGCCGGCGCGGGAACGGCAGGCACGGCTCTCGGCGCGTTTGGTTTCGGCGAGGTCGAGCAGGCCTACGCGACGACCATCCGGCCGTTCAAGCTGACGAGCCTGACCGAAACCCGCAACACCTGCACCTATTGCGCCGTTGGCTGCGGCATCATCCTCTACTCCAAGGGCAATCTGGCCAAGGGCGAGAAGGCCGAGATCACCCATATCGAGGGCGATTCGGACCATCCGACCAATCGCGGCACGTTGTGCCCGAAGGGCGCCGCGCTGCTCGACATGGTGCATTCGGAAAGCCGGCTGAAGCAGCCGATGATCCGCAAGCCCGGCTCCGACAAGTTCGAACCGATCACCTGGGACGCCGCGCTCGACAGGATCGCGAAGGCGATGAAAGCGGACCGCGACGCCAATTTCGTCGCCAAGAACAAGGACGGCGTGACGGTCAATCGCTGGCTGACCGCCGGCTATCTCGCCGCTTCAGCCACCACCAACGAAACCGCCTGGGCGACCTACAAGGTCGTGCGCAGCACGGGGATGCTGGTATTCGACAATCAAGCGCGCGTTTGACACGGCCCTACGGTAGCCAGTCTGGCTCCAACATTCGGCCGTGGCGCGATGACGAATTCGTGGACGGACATCAAGAACGCCGACCTGGTGATCGTGATGGGCGGCAACGCCGCCGAAGCGCACCCCTGCGGATTCAAATGGGTCACTGAAGCCAAGCAGAACCGCGGCGCGAAGCTGATCGTCGTCGATCCGCGTTTTACGCGCACGGCGTCGGTGTCGGACTATTACGCGCCGATCCGGCAGGGCACGGACATCGCCTTCCTGCTCGGCGTCATCAACTATTGCATCAAGAACGACAAGGTGCAGTGGGACTACGTCAAGGCGTTCACCAACGCGCCCTACGTCGTGAAGGCCGGCTTCGGCTACCAGGACGGCCTGTTCACGGGCTATGACGAGGCGCGGCGCGACTACGACCGCTCGTCGTGGGATTACGAGCTCGGACCCGACGGCTACGTCCAGTCCGACATCGACAATCCCCGCAGCGTCTGGAACCTGCTCAAGAACCATGTCGCGCAATACACGCCGGAAATGGTGGAGCGCATCTGCGGCACGCCGAAGGACAAGTTCCTGAAGGTCTGCGCCACGATCGCGGAGACGTCGTCGAAGACCAAGACGATGACCTCGATGTATGCGCTCGGCTGGACGCAGCATTCCAAGGGCTCGCAGAACATCCGCTGCATGGCGATGCTGCAACTGATTTTGGGCAACATCGGCGTGCGCGGCGGCGGCATGAACGCCCTGCGCGGGCATTCCAACATCCAGGGCCTGACCGACATCGGCCTGATGTCGAATCTCTTGCCGGGATACATGACCATTCCGACCGAGAAGGAGACGACGTTCGAGCAATACATGTCGACGCGCGGCTTCAAGCCGTTGCGGCCGAACCAGATGAGCTACTGGCAGAACTACAACAAGTTCTTCGTCAGTTTCCTCAAGTCCATG
>JBDHTL010000231.1:0-3659 GCA_039808645.1 Rhodoblastus sp.
GCCGCCGGGATTGGCGATGGATTCGATGAAGATCGCCTTGGTGCGCGGCGTGATGGCGGCCTCGAAGGCGCTCAGATCGTCCGGGTCGGCCCATTTCGGCGTCCAGCCGAAGTTCTTGTAGCTGTGATTGAACTGGTTGATGGAGCCGCCATAGAGCTTGGTGGAGGCGACGAATTCGTCGCCGGGCGTCAGCAGCGCGTGGAAGGTCAGGAATTCCGCGGCATGGCCCGATGCGACGCCGAGCGCGGCCGTGCCGCCCTCGAGCGCGGCGACGCGCTCTTCCAGCACCGCCGTCGTCGGGTTGGTGATGCGGGTGTAGATATTGCCGAATGCCTGCAGGCCGAACAGCGAGGCGGCGTGGTCGACATCGTCGAAGACGAAGGAGGTCGTCTGGTAGATCGGCGTCGCGCGGGCGCCGGTCGCGGGATCGGGCTTGGCGCCGGCGTGGACGGCGAGGGTGGCAAAGCCGGGGGCAGGCGTGTCGCTCATGAGATCGGTCCGTTTGTTATATCGGTACAATCGTTCGTTATAGAGAACAGATCGGCAGTGTCAATCGTCGCCGGCTTTGCGCCGAAACACAATGCCGAAGCTGCGCCGATCAGGATTTCTGCGCCGCGCGCCACGCCTGCAGGGTCGCCAGGGCGCCGTCGATATGCGGTTTCGCCTCCGAGGAGGCGACAACCGACAGGATGCGGCCGTCCGGCGCGATGACGTAGGACACGCGGGCGGCGTAGGGACTGCGGCCGCCGACGTCGTAGGCCTTCATGACCGTGCGGTCGGCGTCCGCGCCGACGGCGAACCTGTCGCGGCATTCCGACGCGGAGAACCGGCGCTGCGTCTCGATGTCGTCGCCGGAGACGCCGATCACGCTCGCGCCGAGCGCCGCGAATTCGCCCGTCGCCTCGGCGAACAGATGGGCTTCCTCCGTGCAGACGCTGGTGAAGCTCTTCGGGTAGAAATACAGGACGACCGGGCCCGTCTTCAGCGCCGCGCCGAGCGAGAAGCGGAAATCCTTGCCGGCGAGGGCGCCCTCGATCTGAAAATCCGGCGCCGGCGCGCCGACGGGCAGGGCGGCCTGCGCGACGCCGATCGCCAGGGACAGGGCTGCGGCGACGCCAATCGTTCTCTTCATGCGGCCTCCCGAATGCGGCGCAGGCAAAGATAGCGCCTCGCGCCTGGCCGCCCAGAGGTCAGGCGCTTTGCCGCGCGATCGGCAGGCCGCGTTGGCGGCGGGCGGCGATGAAAGGGCCGACCTCGGCTTCCGCCAGCGGCGGACTGAACAGGTAGCCCTGCGCCATGTCGCAACCGAAGGACTTGAGCAGCGCAAACTGCTCGCCCGTCTCCACGCCCTCGATCACGCAATCGAAGTTCAGGTTGTGCGCCATCGCGATCATGGTCCTGACGACGTCGCGAGCGAGCGGGCTCGTGTCCATCTCGCGCACGAAGCTGCGGTCGATCTTGATGCGGTCGAGCGGCAGGCGATGCACGTAGTTGAGGCTCGAATAGCCGGTGCCGAAATCGTCGAGCGAGACGCTGGCGCCGATCGACTTCAGCGCGAGCACCGCCTTGCGGGCCCGGTCGAAATCCGTGACCAGCGCCGTCTCGGTGATTTCGAAATCGATGCGGCTCGGCGCGATCGGGCCGCCGGCGGCGATGGCGATGATCTGCGTGAGCGCGGCCGGCGACATGAGGTCGCGCGCCGAGAGATTGAAGGAGAGCTGCACGTCTCGCGGCCAGGCGCTCGCCGCTTGCAGCGCCTTGCGCAGCAGCGTGCGCGACAATGGATAGATGATGTCGGAGCGCTCGGCGACGGCCACGAATTCGCCGGGCCCGACGAGGCCGAGATCGGGGCTGTTCCACCGCGCCAGCGCCTCGAAGGAGACGATGGCGCCGGTCTCGGCCTCGTGGACGGGCTGGTAGACGAGGCTCATTTCGCTTTCGAGGTCGGCGCGGCGCAGACATTGCTCGATGAGCGCCGCGCCCTTCATCCGCCGTTCGTGCTCCTCGCTGAAGACGACGGCGCGGCCGCGATGGTTCTGCTTGGCGAAGTAGAGCGCGAAATCCGCGCGCTCGTAGAGACGCCGCGGCGTCGCGCCCGCGTCCGGATAGGCGGCGAAACCGATCGAGGTGGACACTGCCGCGATCGCGTCGTCGAAGGCGAAAGGCTCGCGGGTCGTTTCGCAGATGCGGTCGCCGAGGGCGAGGACGCAATCCTCGTCGCGAACATTCTCGACGATCAGCCCGAATTCGTCGCCGCCCAGCCGCGCGACGAAAGCGTCAGCGCCGAGGACGCCGCTGAACCGCGCGCCGCATTCGACGAGCACCCGGTCGCCGACGGCATGGCCGAACACGTCGTTGACCGGCTTGAAGCCGTCGAGATCGAGAATGCCGACGAAGACGCGCGCGCCGTCGCCATTGCGCGCGACGGCTTCTTCCAGCCGTTCGAAGAAGCGCCGGCGGTTCGGCAGGCCCGTCAGGCTGTCGACATGGGCCAGGCGCGAATTGGCGTCGCTGAGCTGCTGCGCGTCCACCTGCGCGGCGACGAGTTCGAGAAAATCGCGCGAGGCGCGGATGACCATGAAGACCGTGCCGAACATGACGACGAACAGGCCGGCCGCGCCGATGATCATCGGCTCGGGCGTCGCCAGCGCCAGCATCCAGGCGACCGTCGGCACGCAGACCGCCGACACCGCCAGCGCGGAGATCGGGAAGTTGACCAGGCAATAGGCCGCCGCCAGCGTGGTTATGCCGAACACGCCGGCGATCACGCCGCGCAGCGACGGGTCGCTGCCGAAATAGAGCGCGGTCACCCAGGCCGTGCACAGAGCGGCCATCGTGGTCGCCAGAACCCCGGCCGCCGCCAGCCGGCGGGTCATCGTCTCGGCGTCGACCTTCATGTCGCGGCGGCGCAGCCACACCGCCGCGCGCCCCAGCGACGCGACCACCAGAAAGGCGGGGGCGAGCATCGTCAGCGCCGGCTTGGCGGCGTCGGCGCAGACGTAGACCGCGGCACAGAGGACGACTGCGACAGTAAGATAGAGGACGGGCGCCTGCCGCACGTAGGCGGCGTATTGCGCCCGCGCGAGGGCGCGGCGAACCTCGGGTCGGCGATGGCTCGCGCCGGCCCAGTTCAGAAAACGCTTCATTCATCCCCCGGCGCGACCTGCGAATGCGCGCCCGGAAATGATCGGCCGGGGATGGTTAACGTTTTCTTGACGTCCTGCGAGTCCGGCGCGCATGTCTGGCGCGGACACGAACGAGACACACGCCGCGCCCAGGCCGCGCCCATTCCTCACCATCGATTAACGTTTTGCGGTGAAGGCTTCGCATCTGTCTGCGTCAAACGGATGCGTACCATGCGTTCTTCACTTCTCGCCCTCTCGCTCGGCGCGCTCGCCCTCGGCGGCTGCGCCAGCACGATGCCTGCGGAACCGCAGGTGATGGTCATGCCCGGCAAGGGCAAAGCCTATTCCTCCTTTCAGCGCGACGACGACTATTGCCAGTCCAGCGCGCAGGCCGCCGTCGGCTATCGCTCGCCGGGGCAGGGCTCGAACGATCAGACGGTCGGCGGCGCCGCCGTCGGCACGGCCGTGGGCGCGCTGGCGGGCGCGGCGATCGGCGCGGCGTCCGGCCATGCGGGAACGGGCGCGCTGATCGGC
>JBDHTL010000232.1:0-3623 GCA_039808645.1 Rhodoblastus sp.
TTACGCTCTCCGCAATGACGGTCGCGACATCACCCCACGCTCCCTTCGAGCGAAATGGCGATCAGCTTCTGCGCTTCCACAGCGAATTCCATCGGCAATTGCTGCAGCACGTCGCGCACGAAGCCGTTGACGATCAGCGCGGTCGCCTCCTCTTCGGAAAGCCCGCGCTGCGTGCAATAGAAGAGCTGGTCTTCCGAAATCTTCGAGGTCGTCGCCTCGTGCTCGAACACCGCGCTCGCGTTCTTGCTCTCGATGTAGGGCACGGTATGCGCGCCGCAGTCATGGCCGATCAGCAGCGAGTCGCAATTGGTGAAGTTGCGCGCGCCAGTGGCTTTCCGATGGGCCGACACTTGCCCGCGATAGGTGTTGTTCGACCTGCCCGCCGAAATGCCCTTGGATATGATCCGGCTCGTGGTGTTCTTGCCGAGATGGATCATCTTCGTGCCGGAATCCACCTGCTGGCGGCCGTTGGAGATCGCAATCGAATAGAATTCGCCGCGCGAAGAATCGCCGCGCAGAATGCAGGACGGATATTTCCAGGTGATGGCCGAGCCCGTCTCGACCTGCGTCCACGATATTTTCGAGCGGTCGCCGCGGCAGTCGCCGCGCTTGGTCACGAAATTGTAGATGCCGCCCTTGCCCTCGCTGTCGCCAGGATACCAGTTCTGCACCGTCGAATACTTGATCTCCGCGTCCTCGTGCGCGATCAGTTCGACGACGGCGGCGTGCAGCTGGTTCTCGTCGCGCTGCGGCGCGGTGCAGCCCTCGAGATAGGACACGTAGGAGCCGGCGTCGGCGATGATCAGCGTACGCTCGAACTGGCCGGTGTTCTTCTCGTTGATCCGGAAATAGGTCGACAATTCCATCGGGCAGCGCACGCCCGGCGGAATGTAGACGAAGGAGCCGTCGGAGAAGACGGCGGAATTGAGCGTGGCGAAGTAATTGTCGGTCACCGGCACGACCGAGCCGAGATATTTCCTCACCAGCTCCGGGTGCGAATGCACGGCTTCCGAGATCGGGCAGAAGATGACGCCGGCCTTGGCGAGCTCCGCGCGAAACGTCGTGGCGACGGATACGGAATCGAAGACGGCGTCGACCGCGACCTTGGAGGTCTGCACGCCGGCCAGGATCTCCTGCTCGCGCAGCGGTATGCCGAGCTTCTCGTAGGTGCGCAGAAGCTCGGGATCGACCTCGTCCAGCGACTTCGGGCCGGCCATGCTCTTGGGCGCGGAATAATAATAGAGGTCCTGGTAGTCGATCCTGGGATAATCGACGCGCGCCCAGGTCGGTTCCTCCATGGTCAGCCAGCGGCGATAGGCGTCGAGACGCCACTCGGTCATCCACTCCGGCTCGTTCTTCTTCGCGGAAATGAAGCGAACGATATCCTCGTTCAGCCCCTTGGGCGCCTTTTCGGATTCGATATCGGTGACGAACCCGTACTTATAGGCATCCACGTCGATCGCCTTCACGCGATCGACGGTCTCTTTAACAGCCGCCATAATTCTCTCCCCTGCGCGGTTTCAAGGGCCGCCGGTCGGATGCGCCTATAATGGACCTCAGGGCGCCCCGGTTCAAGCCAAAGCCCGTCCTTTTGCCGCCTAGACCGCTGTTTTCCTGCCCATCCGCGCCAATATGTCGCCAAGGGCGACCGAAAATCCGGCAATATCCGCACCTGTCGAGCTCCAGCCGAGGCTGGCGCGCAGCGCGCCGCGGGCGAGATCGTCCGGAACGCCCATGGCGGCGAGCACATGCGAGCGCTTCACCTTGCCGGAGGAGCAGGCCGAGCCGGAGGACAGCGCAAACCCGGCCAGATCGAAAGCCATCAGCGCGGTCTCCGCCGAGACGCCGGGAATGGCGAAGGCGCTGGTATTGGGCAGGCGGCGCGCGCGGGCGCCGAAAATGCGCGCGGCGGGCGCAAGCCGCAGCAGGTCCGCCTCGAGGCGATCGCGAAGCGCGGCGACCGCCTCGGCCTCCTCGTCCCGATGCGCCAGCGCGTCCTCGGCCGCCGCGCCGAATCCGGCGATGGCCGCCACATTCTCGGTGCCGGCGCGAAAACCGCGCTCCTGCCCGCCGCCGCGAATCAGGGGGCGATCGCAATGCAGCGCGGCGTCGCGCAGGATCAGGGCGCCGGCGCCCATGGGTCCGCCGATCTTGTGCGAGGAGACGACGAGCATGTCGGCGCCCGTCGTCTCGAAATTGCAGGGGATGCGGCCCGCCGCCTGCACGGCGTCGCAGACGACGAGCCCGCCGGCGGCATGAACGCGTTCGGCGGCCGCCGTCACGGGCTGCAGCACGCCGGTCTCGTTGTTGGCGGCCTGCAGGCAGAGCAGAACCGGGCCGTCGGCGCGGCCCAGCGCGGCGTCGAGCGCGGCCAGATCGAGGAGTCCCGCCGCATCGACCGGCAGGATTTCCGCGTTTGCCCCGAAACTTTGGCCGTCGAGCGCGGCGACATGTTCGGTCGCCGACAGCAGCAGTTTGGCCGGCGCGCCTTGCGGCCCGCGCCAATGTGGAATCAGCGCGAGGTTCAGCGCCTCCGTCGCGCCGGACGTGAAGATGACGTTGCGCGCCCTACCCCCGACCAGCGCCGCGACCTTTTCGCGCGCGCCTTCCATGAGCGCACGGGCGGCGCGGCCCTCGGCATGGACCGACGACGGATTGCCCGCCGAGCGCAGGGCGTCGAGCATTTTCGCGCGAGCGGGACCGCGCAGCGGCGATGTCGCATTGTGGTCGAGGTAGAAACGGGTCACCGGCCGTATGTAGCGGCGGCGGGGATGGGAGGCGAGTCGACGCCTTCCCTCCTCGCTTGCGGGGAGGTCCGAGCGCAGCGAGGGGATGGCGACCGCGCCGCGTCAGCGACCGGCGACCCCCACCCGACCCGGCTTCGCCGGGCTCACCCTCCCCGCGAGCGGGGAGGAAGAGGAGCGGCGCGATTGCCCTACCAGTCCTGGCGGGCGACAAATCCACCCGAAGAACCACCCGGAGCCTTCATGCCCGCCGAATTTCAGCTTCCGCCTCTGCTCGATCATGTCGCCGTCGCCGCGTGGGCGCTGTCGGGCGCGCTTGTCGGCCTGCGCAAGCGTTTCGACATCGTCGGCGTGTTCATGACGGCGTTGACGGCGGCGATCGGCGGCGGGCTGATCCGCGACGGCCTGCTGCTGCAGCGCATTCCGCCCGTGCTCACCAACCCGCTCTACCTGCCGCTGGTCGCGGCGATAACGGTCATTGCGATCGCCCTCGCGCAACGCCTGCACAATGCGCGAAAACTCGAGACGATCATCGAACTCGTCGACGCCGTCGGCACGCCGGCCTTTGCGGTGGTGAGCGTCGAATTCGCGCGGCAGGCCGACCTGCCGCTGCCCGGCGTGCTGATGGTCGGTTGCGTGGGCGGCGTCGGCGGCGGCGTGCTGCGCGACATTCTCGTGCGCGAGATACCGGAGATCATGCAGCCCGGGCAGTATCTGGCGATATTGGTGGCGCTGACCTGCGCGCTCTACATGATCTTGACGATCGGCTTCGCGCTGCCCACCGCGCCGGTGGCGTGGGGCGCGGTCGCCTTCTATTTCTGCGTGCGCCTGCTGACGGTGCGGCTGGACTTGCGCACGCGGCCGGTGCTGGGGGAGTGA
>JBDHTL010000233.1:0-3620 GCA_039808645.1 Rhodoblastus sp.
ACATGGGCGGCACCTGCACGGGCGAGCACGGCGTCGGCCAGGCGAAGATCAAGTACATGCGCGAAGAACATTCGCCGGAAACGCTGAACGTGATGCGCGCCATCAAGCGCGCGCTCGATCCCCAGAACATCATGAACCCGGGGAAGGTGCTGGACTCGTAGTTGGCGTTCCTACCTCCTCGCCATACGAAGTCGGCTGTTGCCGACTTCGATCGGATATGGGGAGGCAGCAATGCGCAGCATTGCGGGTGGATTTGTCTGTCGCGCGCGGCGTGACGCGCCGCCCGACGCCTTCGGCGCCACCCTCCCCGCAAGCGCGGAGAGAGATTTCGCGCAACCCAACTCGCCCCTGCCGCGTTCATGCCTGAATGGCTGAACCCGCGATCGTCGTCACCGATATTCCGCAACGGCTCGACCGGCTGCCGTGGGGGCGGTTCCATACGCTCGTCGCGGTCGCGCTCGGCGTCACCTGGGTGCTCGACGGGCTGGAGGTGACGATCGCCGGCGCCATCGCCGGCGCGCTGAAAGCCTCGCCGAGCCTGCGCTTTTCCGACGCCGACGTCGGACTTGCGTCGAGTTTCTACCTTGCGGGCGCAGTCGTCGGCGCCTTGCTGTTTGGCTGGCTGACCGACCGGCTCGGCCGCAAGAAACTGTTCTTCATCACGCTCACGCTCTACCTGCTGGCGACCGCGGCGACCGCCTTCTCCTGGAACCTGGCGAGCTTCTGCTTCTTCCGCCTGCTGACGGGCGCGGGCATCGGCGGCGAATATGCCGCGATCAATTCCACCATTCAGGAGCTCATGCCGGCGCGCTATCGCGGCCGCGTCGATCTGGCGATCAACGGCACGTTCTGGATCGGCGCAGCCGTGGGCGCGGCGGCTTCCATCGTTCTGCTCGATCCCGCCCGCTTTGCGCCGGACGTCGGCTGGCGGCTTGCCTTCTTGCTCGGCGCGGCGCTCGGCCTCGTCATTCTCCTGCTGCGCGCCTTCCTGCCGGAAAGCCCGCGCTGGCTTGCGATTCACGGACGACCCGCGGAAGCGGAATCGATCGTTGAAAAGCTCGAAGATGATTTTCGCGCGAGCGGGCACAGGCTTGCGGAGCTCGGCGATGCGCCGAAGCTCGCTTTCGCTGCGCGCACGCATACGCCGCTGGCGGAAGTCTTCGAGGCTATCGTGCATACGCATCGCACGCGCTCCTTCGTCGGCCTCGCGCTCATGGGCGCGCAGGCGTTTTTCTATAACGCGATCTTCTTCACCTATGCGCTGATCCTCACGCGCTTCTACGATGTCGCGCCGGATCAGGTCGGCTGGCATCTCATTCCCTTCGCGCTCGGCAATGTCCTCGGCCCGCTGCTGCTCGGTCCGCTGTTCGACACGTTCGGACGCAGGCCGATGATCGTGGCGACCTACGCAATCTCCGGCCTCGCGCTCGGGATTGCCGGCTATCTCTTCTGGCAGGGCCGGCTCGACGCGCATCAGCAGACGCTGGTGTGGTCCGGCGTTTTCTTCGTCGCCTCGGCCGCGGCCAGTTCCGCCTATCTGACCGTCAGCGAAATCTTTCCCGTGGAAGTGCGCGCGCTCGCCATCGCCCTGTTCTACGCTTTCGGCACGGCGCTCGGCGGCGTCGCCGCGCCCTATTTATTCGGCGAGCTGATCGGCACGGGTTCGCGGCTTGCGCTCTTTGCCGGCTACCTGTTCGGCGCGGCCTGCATGATCGGCGCGGCGGCCGCGGCCTGGCGCTGGGGCGTGGCGGCCGAGCGCCGCCCGCTGGAAAGCGTGGCGCGCCCGCTGTCCGCGCGCGACCCCTGACGGCCATCGGCAGGCCACGAAATGCGCTAGGATAGGCCGCAAGACAGAGACGAGGAGCCTTGCGCGAAATCCTGACGATCATCGCCGCCTGCATCGTGGCCGCGCTCGTGGCGGCGCTCGCCGTGCCGCCTTTCGTTGACTGGACGCAGCACAATGCGGCGATCGCGGAAAAGCTCGGCGAAGGATTCGGCGGTCGCGTCGCGCTCGAAGGCCCGCTGCGGCTGCGTCTTCTGCCGGCGCCGCGCCTGACGGCGGGCGCGCTCGTCGCGCAGCGCCCCGGGCTTGCGCTCAGCGCGCGCGCGGCGGCGCTCGAACTGTCCGCGCCGGCGCTGCTGCGCGGCGCCTTCGAATTCACCGAGATCGCGCTCGATCGCGCGGAGGTCGCCCTCGATCCGGCGGCGCTCGATCTCGCCGGCGCGCAAGACGCCCGCGTCGCCGTCGCGCGCTTTCAGTTGAGCGACGCCACGCTGCGTATCGCCGGCACGAAGCCGCTGACGTTCGAGCACGTGGAGATGAGCGGCGCCGCCGACACGCTGGCGGGACCGTTTCGCGGGCAGGGCCAGTGGCGCGCGGGCCGGGAGATCGACTTCGCCTTTTCGACCGGCCCGGTCGAGCAGGGCAGGTTGCGCGGCAAGCTCGTCCTCGACGATCGCGCCACGCAGGCGCATGTCGAGGCGAACGGCGAGCTTGCGCTGGCGGACGGCGCGCCGGCCTTTTCCGGCCAGGCCACGGCCTCCGGGACGCTCGGCGGCGCGCCCGCGCGCGCGGCCTTCGCCTTGACGGCGCGCGCCGATGCGCTGCGCGCCGAGACGCTCGACGCGCGCATCGGCGACGACGATCACGCGCTGAACTTCTCCGGCGCGGCCGATCTTTCGCGCGCCAACGGCCTCGCGGCGCAGTTGCGCGCCGCCAGCCTCGATCTCGACCGGTTCCGCGCCGCCTATCGCGACGCGACTGTTCTGCGGACCGCGCCGGCGCTCGCGCTGGCCCTGCGACTTGCCAGCGACAGCGTCCTGCTCGGCGGAGAGGCGCTGACCAACGTCGTCGCCGAGATCGCGCGCAAGCCCGATGCGGCGTCCCGTTTCGCCGTCGACGCCGGCCTGCCCGGCCGCACCCGGCTGCGCTACGAGGGCGTCTTCGATCCCGGCGCGACGAACGCGCTCGACGGCGCGCTCAGCGTCGAGACGCGCGATTCGAGAAAGCTCGCCGCCTATGTCGCGCCGGCCGCGCCGCAGGTTTCGCGCTGGCTCTCGGCGGGCGCGTTCGCGCGGGTTTCCTTCGACGGACAGGTGCGCGCGGGTTCGCAGGGCGTGGCCCTCCAGGCGCGCGCGCTCGAACTCGACCGCTCGCGCCTGTCGGGCGACATCGACTGGCGGGCGCCGACGCCGGATGGACGCGGCAGGCTGACGGCCCGGCTGCTCGCTCCCGTCGTCGACATCGACGGCCTGCCCGATCTTCGCGCGCTCGGCGCCGTCGCCTCGCAGGACGATCTGGCCCTGTCGCTCGACGCGCAGGCCTTCCGCGTCGCGCGGCTCGGCGAAGCGCCCGCCGAGACCGGCCGCCTGCGCCTGCGCTTTGGACGCGCGGGCGGGGTGACGACGCTGGAGGACCTGTCGATTTCCGATCTCGGCGGCGCGACCCTCTCCGGGTCCGGCCGCGCGACCGCGCAGGGCGGCGGCTTCGACTTCAAACTCGACGCCGGGAAACTCGCCGATCTCGCCGCGCTGCTGCGCCGCGTCGCGCCGGGGCCGGCGAGCGACGCGCTGGCCGCGCGCGCCGCCGCGCTCTCGCCGGCGCATGTGACGTTCGGCGT
>JBDHTL010000234.1:0-3570 GCA_039808645.1 Rhodoblastus sp.
CCCAGCGATAGAGGACGTCCCGCCAGTCCAGGCATTCGACTGCCAGGCTCGCACGCGTCCGGGGTCACCCGGACCCCGCCACCGTCATCCCTGCAACCTCATCGTCAGAGCGAGCGCCTGCGCCGCCGCAGCGTTCGGATGCAGCTCCTCGCACCACATCATCTCGAAGGCCGCCGCGATCCGGTCGCGGTTCTCCTCCAGCCATCGAAGCGTCTCCCCGGCCTTGCGGAGCGCCTCGGCGACCTCCAGCCGATAGCCGCTATCGAGCCCGATTGCGGCGCAGGCCGCCTCGACCGCGAGCGGGCCGCCGATCGCGTCCAACCAGATCGCTGCGGCCAGGGACGACATGGGCGGAGCCTGCCCGGCGGTCTTGGCGCGGATGTTCCGCAACAGGGCGTCGCTGGCGCGAATGCGACTGCGCTTGGAGCTCATCGCCATCATCCGGCCGCTCCCTTGCCCTTGCCTGCGTCCTTGTTCTTCGGCTCGGCCTCGCCCTGCACGACGAGGCCCTTGCCGCCGAAATCGAAGACGCGCCGTTTGACCGGCCAGGCCTGATCGTCGTCGTCGCCGAAGCCCTGCGTCTGCACCGTGCCGCCCGGCGCCACGCCGACGAGCCCCTGCCGCAAGGTGAAACGGAAGCTCTTCTCGCTGCGGGCGAGTTCGGCCTTCTTGGCGTCGACGGCCTTCGCCCAGGCCCATCTGCATTTGCGACAGCTTCGCCATCTTGTCGGTAAGGCCGTCGATCTTCTGCTGGTAGTCTTCGATCGCGCGGCCCTGGCCGGCAAAGAGGTCGCCCGACTTCGCCTTGCTCTCGCCGACCGCCTTGTCGAAATTCTTGACCGATTCCGTCGCCTGCCCCATCGGCTGCGACAGCTGATCGATCAGCTTCAGCAGGAGTTCGACGGCCATATTCGCCATGGGACTTTTTCTTTCAGCCCCGCGCGGGCGGGAGGCGGTAGATGACCCTCAGATGCGCCTTCGCGCGCTCATGAATGCGCAGGATCGCCGGGATCGGCATGGCCAGCAGATCGCGACGGGAATAGGGGAAGCACAGGCCGATATCGTCGAGAACCTCTTCTAGGTTCGTGATCAGATACCGGCCGTGAATTCCCCCATTTTCAGCAGCGCGCGCGAATAGTCGCCGCCGTGCATCTTCGCCACGACCTTTTCGTCGATCTGCGCCAGCTCCAGCAGCATCTCGCCGGGGTTCATGCGATTCCTGATGAAGCGCTGCATGTCGGCGCCCGAGGGCACGCGGATCGACAGCGAGACATAATCGACGCCAGCGAACTTGAAGGGGCGCGTCAGCAGGAATTGCTCCGCGCCCCAGCTCGCATCGGCGCTCGCGTCATAATCGAGGATCGTCGGGGCTTTCGTCGTGTCGTCATCGGCCATCGTCTACTCCTCAGAAGCCGAGCGCCTGGCGAACGCGGGCATAGGGGTCGGAGCCGCCGACGTCGTAGACGCCGGTCGCTATGTCGATATCCCAGATCGGCGCGCCGTCGATGGTCAGTTTCACGGCGACGAGATCGGCCTTTCCGGCGAGCATCGCCTTCTTGCCGGCCTGCCACTTGCCTGCGTCGGTCTCGTTGACCTCGCCGCGCATCTGGCAGATCACCGTGTGCTCGGCATTGCCGTCGCCGTCCATGTAGCCGCGCACCGAAAAGGCGAGGTCCTTCGAGGTGAACAGGCCGCCCTTGGTCAGCACCTGCGGATCGAAGGCGTTGAGGTTGAAGTCGAGTTCGAATGCCTCGAAGCCGAGCGCCACCTTGCGGGCCGCCAGCATGCCGCCGCCGCGGAACTCCTCGCGCTTCTTCTTCAGCTTCGGCAGCGTGCATTCCTCGCCGGAGCCGGCCTTGCCGAAGCCGTCGACGAACAGCGTGAACGCCTGGAGGATGTAGTCGAGCTGCGCCATAGCTGCCTCACTGCACTTGCGCGGCGATCATCGCCGAGAGCGAGGCGAGCTGATCGGAGTAATATCCGTCGTTCGTCTGCGCGTAGTAGATGATGTGCTCCATCGGCACGGTCGGCGTCGGGTCGATGCGCCAGGCGTAGACGCCGTTCTTCATCTGCGCCGGCGGATTGTCCTCGGGATCGAGCCAGCACTTGCCGCCGACGAGGAACCCCTCGTGCTTGCCGAACTTGAAGAACTGGTTTGCGCGCTCGGTCATGTCGAGCAGCAGCTGAATGGTGGCGGGTTTGTCGACCGCCCACAGCGTCGCCTCGTCGAGCGCCTCGTAGACGCCGTCCTCGATCGTGCGCGTGGTCTCGAAGACCTTGTTCACGTCGCTCGCCGTGACGCGGTTGCCCCAGCGGCGGAAGCCGCCGTATTGCACGCCGGTCTGCTGCGCCATGTTGATGATGGTGGCGATGCGGTTCTCGTTGAGAATGTTCGCCATGCAATCGGGATCGCCAGACGCCCAGTCGACCGGCGTCGTCACGCCGCCGACCGCATTGAATGGCTGGTTGGACGGCGAAAACCAGAAGCCGAGATCGCGATGCACGCGCGCTGTAAGGCCCGCGAACGAGGCTGCCGCGTCGCGCGCGACATAGGACGAGGTCACCGGATCCCAGGTGAGCACGCCCGGAAAGATAGGCAGCAGCCGGTCGCTGTCGAAATCTTCGCGCCACGCCATGGCGTCGTCGGTCGATGTCGACGGCGTCGCCGCATAGACGCGGCCGCGCAACTTCGCAGCCACGACCAGCGCCGCCTGCGCGACGGGATTGGCGGCCGGCGCGCCGCCGACGGTCGGCCGGCGCGCGGTGAGGCCGGGCGCGATGATCGTGCGCGGCATGACGCCCGTCATCGCGCGCGCCTTCAGCAGCGCGTAGACGCCGGTGCGATTGACGAGCGAGCCGATCGCATTCGTCATCTGCGTGTCCTGGTCGTTCGACGAGGCGACGCGCACGACATGGCAGGTGCCGCCGCCTTCCGCGTAGAAGTCGCGCACGGCCGGCAGCAGCGTGCCGGTCGCGCCGAGCGAGGCGGCCTTCTGCGGCGCGCTGGTCAGCAGCACCGGCGTGTCGAGCGGGAATATGTCGGGATCGGCGTCGGGCGCGGTGCCGACGATGGCGCCGCCCGCGAGCTTGTTGATCGTGATCGGCTGAGTGGCCTGCGCGACCTCGATCGTCTCGACGCCGTGAAGGAATTGCGAAGCGGTCATGGGCCGGCCTCTTGTCGGAACCTGTTTCGGGCCGCTTCGAAACGCGTTTCAAAACGCGCTTGACGCCGCCCGGTCGCAGGCTCAACCTGAGGCTTCCCCCCTCCCGAAATGACCCGGAACGCGTTCCCCCCTCGGCGCAACGCGCATCACGCCTGCGCGGCCAGCGCCGCGGCCGAGCGGAACAGGTTCGCGCGGGCTTGCATGTCGATCCCGAACTGCGGCTCGATCCGGTTGTGAAGGGGATATTGCCCGTCGCCGGCGGCGTATTCCCACTCTGCGTTGGGGTGGAAGTGGGCGATGGAGCGGTTCCGGTCGGCGTGGCCGTCGGCACGTCGGATGTGCCTCCGGTCGCCGGGATGATCTTCACCTCGGCAATGCCGCCGAGCTTCAGATCGCCATTTGGATT
>JBDHTL010000235.1:0-3528 GCA_039808645.1 Rhodoblastus sp.
TCCGCCGCCACGCCCACGACCGCGTGCGCGACGAAGGGCGGCGGCGCCGCGGCGCGCCAGGCCAGGGCGGCGAGGCCGCAGACCAATGCGCCGGCCACGCCGGCGAGTGCGTGAAAGCGCCTGCGCATCCGCCTTCGTCCGAATGAAATCCCGTTAACGACTAGCCCCGCATGGTTAACGAAACCTGACTTTCGCGGCTGCGCCGCTGGCTGTGTTCTTGCAGCGCCGACAGCGAATTGAACTTTGGGTCGGCGCTGTCCCATAATGGGACGGCGGCGTTCAGCGTGGGTCGAGTAACATGCGTCGACGCGGCGACGACACGAACGAACCGATTGCTCCCCGAATCCGGTCGACGCCGGCGCCGGCGGCAGGGCCGCTGCGGCTCGACTGGTCGGACTGGCTGCCCCGCACCCATTCCTTGGTGCTGCGCTCCTCGTTCGGGACACTGGCGGCGATCGCCGATACCGGCGCGATCATCCTCAGTGCGGTTGCGGCCGGGGTGGCCTATCACTTCACGGCCTATGGCGACGAGGGGCCGATCGAGAGCTTTCTGCATCTCGGCCTGCTCGTCTCGCTGATTTTCGCCACCGCCAACATGATGCGCGACGAATATGCGCTGTCGAACTATCTGCAGATGGGCGGGCATGGCCGACGCACGTTCCTGCTCTGGAACCTCGTCTTCGCCTGTGCACTCGTGTTCGGCTTCGTCACCAAGACGACCGGCGATTTCTCGCGCGCGACCATCGTCGGCTTCTATTTTCTCGGGCTCGGCGGCCTGATCGCGACTCGCGCCGGCATCGTGCGGCTGGTGCGCGCGAGCGCCTCGGCAGGCGGCATTCCGCTCAAGCGCGTTTTCCTCGTCGGCTACGAAGCCGACGTCGAGGGCTTCGCCTCGCGTTACCAGCCCTGGGAAAGCGGCATGCAGGTCGTGGCCGCCGCCGTGCTGCGCGGGCGCGATACGCTGGAGGAGGACCTCGCGCTGGCGGCCGCCTCCGCGCGCATGCTCAGGCCCGACGACGTGTTCATTCTCGCGCCGTGGTCGGAGAGCGACACGATCGACGCCTGCATCGACGTCTTCATGCGCGTGCCGGCGTCGATCCACCTGGGGCCCGAGCGCGTGCTCGATCGCTTCGGCGACGCCCGGATCTCGCGCGTCGGCGCAGTCTCGAGCCTGCATCTCGTCCGGCGGCCCCTGTCGGCCGGCGAGGTGGCGATGAAGCGCGCCTTCGACATCGTCGTGTCGGCCGCCGCCGTCGTCCTGCTGTCGCCGCTGTTCGCGCTGGTCGCGCTGGCGATCAAGATCGACAGTCCGGGGCCGGTCTTCTTCCTGCAACGTCGCTACGGTTTCAACCAGGAGCCGTTCCGCATCTTCAAGTTCCGTTCGATGCGGACGATGGACGACGGGCGCCATGTGCCGCAGGCGCAGGCCGGCGATCCCCGCGTCACGCGCGTCGGGCGGCTTCTGCGGCGCACGAACGTCGACGAACTGCCGCAGCTCTTCAACGTGCTGTCGGGCGAAATGTCGCTGGTCGGCCCGCGTCCGCATGCGCTGGCGCACGACCAGATGTACGAGCAGGCGATCGCCTTCTACGCGCGCCGGCACAATGTGAAGCCCGGCATCACCGGCTGGGCGCAGGTCAACGGCTTACGCGGCGACACGACGATGGAAGGCAAGATGCGCAAACGCGTCGAGCACGATCTCTGGTACGTCGACAATTGGTCGCCGGCGCTCGACCTGCGGATCCTGTGGCTGACGATCTTCTCGAGGAAGGCGTACCGGAACGCGGTTTGAAGCGAATAGAGAGTAGCGAAATGGCGAATAGCGCTACTCGCTATTCGCTATTCGCTCACTCGCGGTTGTACACGTCCTCGATGCGGATGATGTCGTCTTCTCCGAGATAGGAGCCCGTCTGCACCTCGATCAGCTCGAGGTCGATCTTGCCGGGATTGCCGAGGCGGTGGATGCAGCCGATCGGCAGGTAGATCGACTCGTTCTCGTGCACGAGATGGCGCTCGCCGTCGCGGTCGACCTCCGCCGTGCCCTTCACGACGATCCAGTGCTCGGCGCGATGGAAGTGCTTCTGCAGCGACAGGCGGTCGCCGGGCTTGACCACGATGCGCTTGACCTGATGGCGCGCGCCGGCGTCGATCGACTGGTAATAACCCCAGGGACGGAAGATGCGCTTGTGCTCGGCGACTTCGCGACGGTTCGTCGCCTTGAGGTGGTCGACCAGCGCCTTGACCTTGTCGGACTGCGAGCGATGCAGGACGAGCACGGCGTCCTGCGTGGTGACGACCACGACATCCTCGACGCCGACGACGGCGGTCAGATGTTCGTCGGAACGGATGTGGACGTTGCGGCCGCCGAGCACGACGCCGTGGCCGCGCACGCTGTTGCCGTCGGCGTCGCGGTCCGAGAGCTCCCACACCGCTTCCCAGGTGCCGACGTCCGACCAGCCGATATCGGCCGGCACGAGCGCGAGCCGGTCGGAGCGCTCGATCACGGCATAGTCGATCGACTTCTTCGGCGCGCGGCCGAAGGCGTCGGCGTCGAGTACGATGAACTTGAGGTCGGGCCGGGCGCCCTCGACCGCCGCCTGCGCCGCCTCGCGCATGGCCGGCTCGAACTTGTCGAGCTCGCCCTGCATGACGTCGGCGCGGAAGACGAAATAGCCGCAGTTCCAGAAATAGCCCTCAGCGACATATTTCTGCGCCGTGAGGAGATCGGGCTTTTCGACGAAGGCCTCGACCTTGCGGACCGGCGAACCCTCCCTGAGCGCTGCGCCCGCGCGAATGTAGCCGTAGCCGGTGGCCGGGCCGGTCGGGCGGATGCCGAGCGTGACGATGGCGCCTGCGGCCGCGGCCTCGGCCGCCTCGCGGCAGTGCTGGATGAGTTTCGGCCGATCCTGCACGACATGGTCGGCGGCGAAGACCACGACGACCGTGTCCGGGCTGCGGCGGGCGGCCATTTCGGCCGCGACCGCGACGGCCGGGCCGGAATCGCGTCGCATCGGCTCGAGCACGATGTCGGCCTGGGCGTCGATGGCCGAGAGCTGGTCGACCACGAGGAAGCGGTAGTCGACATTGGTGAGCACGATCGGCTTTTCGAACAGCGGGTCCTTGAGCATGTCGACCAGCATCTGGAAGGTCGAGCGCTCGGAAACCAGCGGAATGAATTGCTTGGGAAGCGAATCGCGGGACTCGGGCCACACGCGCGTGCCGGCGCCGCCGCACATAATCACCGGAAGAATCTTGGTCATTCAGGATTTCCCGCCCGACTGAAATCCAGGACGCGAACGCCCCGGGCCGCCCGCCTGCGGCCTATTTCGGGTTGGAAGCCTGATAATCCTTCACATCGGAAAAAACAACGTCGGGCCAGCGCTCCTCCTCGTAGCGGAGGTTGAAAGCCGAGGTCGCCATGAAGACCGGAGCGCCGTCCAGATCGTCGGCGATGGAGGCCGGATAGGCGCGCAGGAATTTTTCCAGCTCGCCCTTTTCCCTGGCCGAAACCCAGCGGCAGATTTCGAA
>JBDHTL010000236.1:0-3491 GCA_039808645.1 Rhodoblastus sp.
CGCGTCGGCCTCGCCGCCACGCGCTGAGCCGGGCAGCGCGTCGCCGCAACGACACGCCCTGTGGTTTTCCCCGATTTCGCAAGCCCGTCACGCCGTTGCCGTATTGTTCGTGCGCGAACTGACTGCTAAGAGGCGGCGCATTCGGCAAGGCTCAGGTCGCACCTCGGATCGCTCTCATGGCAGGCATGAAAATTCTGGCGGGAAATTCCAACCGCCAGCTGACCGAAGCGATCGCCGCCTATCTCGGCACGCCGCTGACGCAATGCTCGGTGCGCCGCTTCGCCGACATGGAAATCTTCGTCGAGATCCAGGAGAACGTGCGCGGGCAGGACACATTCATCGTGCAGTCCACGTCCTTTCCGGCGAACGACCATCTGATGGAAGTGCTGATCATGGCGGACGCGCTGCGCCGCTCCTCGGCGCGCCGCATCACCGCGGTGCTTCCCTATTTCGGCTACGCCCGCCAGGACCGCAAGTCGGGCTCCCGCACGCCGATCTCGGCCAAGCTCGTCGCCAATCTGATCACGCGCGCGGGCGTCGACCGCGTGCTGACGGTCGACCTGCACGCCGGCCAGATCCAGGGCTTCTTCGACATTCCGACCGATAATCTGTTCGCGGCCCCCGTGATGGTCCGCGACATCAAGGACCGCAACAAGGACCTGTCGAACGTGATGGTGGTGTCGCCCGACGTCGGCGGCGTGGTGCGCGCGCGCGCGCTCGCCAAGCGCATCGACGCTTCGCTCGCCATCGTCGACAAGCGGCGCGAACGCGCCGGCGAATCGGAAGTGATGAACATCATCGGCGACGTCGCCGGCAAGAGCTGCATTCTCGTCGACGACATCGTCGATTCCGGCGGCACGCTGGTCAACGCCGCCGAAGCGCTGCTGAAGCAGGGCGCGAAAGACGTGTCCGCCTACATCACCCACGGCGTCCTGTCGGGGGGCGCAGTCGCGCGCATCTCATCGTCCAAGCTGAAGGAACTGGTGATCACCGACACGATCGCGCCGACCGAAGCCGTGCGTCTCGCCAGCAACATCCGCGTCATCACCATCTCCGGCCTGATCGGCGAAGCGATCGCGCGCACGGCCAAGGAAGAATCGGTCTCGAGCCTGTTCGACTGACGCTGGGCGCCCTGCCGCGCTCGACGGGCCGCGCGGCCCGCCCGCGACGAACGTTCCGGTTTGCAAACGGAAGCAGAAAAAAAGAAGGCCGGGCTTGCGCCCGGCCGCTTCCGGCATGGGCCGGAGGACTTCAAGAGGGAATGATCGGAAGCCTGGTTCCACCGGGGAGGCAGTGAACGTCCGCGACCGACCAACAAAGAATGCGCCTCGAGGAACTGCGCCGCAATCGGGCTGGCCGCATGGTAGACATGCGGCGCCAACATGCAGAAGACCCGATCTTATTCGCTGCGCGCATGGCAGGCAGAACGTCAGTACTTCCAGCGCTGCGCATTGGCGACGAGGAAGTCGCGAAACACCTGGACGCGCGCGACGTTTTTCATCTCCTCGGGATAAACGAGGTAGCACTCGAGTTCCGGCATCTCCGCGTTCGGCAGGAGTTGCACGAGGCCGGAATCCGGCGCCAGCAGATATTCCGGCAGCACGGCGATGCCGACGCCCGCCTGCACCGCCTGCCGCAACGCCGTGATGTTGTTGACCGACAGCGCCGGCACGCGCGGGTTCTTCGTGTCGCGGCCCGCCGTCAGCAGCGAGTTCAGGCTGTTGAGAAAGCCGGCGCCGGTCGCGCCGTAGCTGAGGATGCGGTGCTGATCGAGATCGCTGAGCGTCTTGGGCTGGCCGTGCCGGCGGATGTAATCGGCCGAGGCGTAGAGGTGGTAGTGCACCGTGAACAGGCGGCGGCGGATGAGGTCGGGCTGCGAAGGCTGGCGCAGCCGCAGGCCGACGTCCGCCTCGCGCATGCCGAGATCGAGTTCGTCGTCGGTCAGGATCAGCCGCAGCTTGATGTCGGGATAGAGCTCCAGGAATTCGCCGAGTTGCGGCGCGAGCCAGTTGGCGCCGATGCCGAGCGTGGTAGTCACGCGCAATTCGCCCTGCGGCTTCTCGCGCTGCTCCGAGAGGCGCAGGCGCGCTGCATCGAGCTTGCTCATCACGTCCTTGACGGTCCGCAGCAGGATTTCGCCCTGCTCGGTCAGGATCAGGCCGCGCGCATGGCGGTGAAACAGCGGCGTGTCGAGATCCGCTTCCAGCGCGCCGACCTGGCGGCTGACGGCGGACTGGCTGAGGCCGAGCCTCTCGCCGGCGTGAGTGAATGAGCCGGCTTCCGCCGCCGCGTGGAAAACGCGGAGCTTGTCCCAATCCACGGCAAACCTCCCCTGCGGCCTCCCGGCGCGCACCCGTTCCCCGCGGGCGCTATGCGCTCAGGTCGCGCGACTTATGCGCCACGTTCTTGTGTCGGCCAATTCATGACATGTTTTTGTAGGACAATTCCAGCGCTAATTGCAGCTGCGGACCGATTTTTCGCGGACGCCCTCGCCCGGCCGCCGCGCGCGCGCCTTACTCTGCGGCCGCGCGCGCTTCCCCCGCCGCCAGATATTTCTCGGCCTCCAGCGCCGCCATGCAGCCGAGCCCGGCCGCCGTCACAGCCTGCCGGTAGATGTCGTCGGCGACGTCGCCGGCCGCGAACACGCCGGGAATGTTAGTCTGCGTCGTGCCGGGAACGGTTTTGATGTAGCCATTGGCTTTCATATCCACCTGCCCGGCGAACAGTTCTGACGCCGGCGCATGGCCGATGGCGACAAACACGCCGTCGACCTTGCGCTCGTCCGTCGCGCCGGTCTGCACGTTCTTCAGCCGCACCGAGGTCACCGACAGCGGGGCTTCCGCGCCCAGAATCTCGTCGATCGCCGAATTCCAGACGACCTCGATCTTGGGGTTGGCGAACAGCCGCTCCTGCAGGATGCGCTCGGCGCGGAATGAGTCGCGGCGATGGACGACCGTCACCTTGGAGGCGAGATTGGCGAGATAGAGCGCCTCTTCCACCGCCGAATTGCCGCCGCCGACGACCACGACCTCCTTGCCGCGATAGAAGAAGCCGTCGCAGGTGGCGCAGGCCGATACGCCGTAGCCCTTGAACTTCTCCTCGCTTGGCGTACCCAGCCACTTGGCCTTGGCGCCGGTGGCGATGACCAGCGCGTCGCAGGTCCACACCGCCCCGGAATCGCAGGTCAGCCGGAACGGCCGCTGGCCGAGTTCCGCCCTGGTCACATAGTCCGACACGAGCTCGGCGCCGACATGCTCGGCCTGCGCCCGCATCTGCTCCATCAGCCAGGGGCCCTGGATCGGCTCGGCGAAGCCCGGGTAATTCTCGACGTCGGTCGTGATCATCAGCTGGCCGCCGGGCTCGAAGCCCGAGATCAGCACCGGTTGGAGCATGGCGCGCGCGGCGTAGATGGCGGTCGTATAGCCGGCCGGCCCCGAGCCGACGACGATCAGGCGGGCGTGTCTGGTCTTGGACTGGGACATGGGAACTCC
>JBDHTL010000237.1:0-3480 GCA_039808645.1 Rhodoblastus sp.
GCTTCCTCCAGCGTCGCGCCGACATCGCCGGTCACCGCGTAATCGGCCGGGAATTCGCGGCCGATCGCCTCGGGCGATCCGGCGACATGATAGAATTTCGCATTCTCCGGGATCGGCCGTTCCTCGCGATAGGGATAGGCGACGAAGGCGCGCCCGCCGATCATCAGCACGGCTTCCACATCGCTGAGCTTTTCGCGGATCGCGGCGAAATCCGGCTTCAGCATCCCGCCCCAGCAGGGATCGTGGGACGGAAAGGCCGCGCGAGACGTGAGCTGCGCGCCGTAGACGCCATAGCCGCCGGCATGGGCCAGCGCGACGGCGCCGTCGCAGGCGTCCGCCGGCACGTCGTCGCCGATCAGCACCGCCACGCGCGCAGGATCGCAGGCGGCGAGCAGTTTGGCGAGATCGCCCGCGCCAGGACTCGGCGCGCGCGCCGCCAGCCGCGACTTCGCCGGGATGCGCGGCTCGACCTCCTGCTCGAGAATGTCCATCGGCAGCGACAGGAACACCGGCCCCTGCGGCGGCGTGGCGGCGATGGCGAAGGCGCGGCGCAAGGCCATGCCGACATCCGCGCCGCGCCGCACCTCCGTCGCCCATTTCGTCACGGGCTTGGCCAGAGACACGAGATCGCCGGCGAGCCAGGGGTCGCTGAACAGATGCCGCGTGTCCTGCTGGCCGGCGGTGACGACGAGCGGCGTCTCGCTCGCCTTGGAGGCGACCAGCACGCCCATGGCGTTGCCGAGCCCGCCAGCCGCATGGAGATTGACGAAGGCCGGCCGCCCGGTCTTCAGCGCATAGCCGTCGGCCATGGCGACGGCCGTCGCCTCCTGCAGGCCGAGCACGTAGCGAAAGTCCGGCGCGTCGACGAGCGCGTCCATCAGCGGCATTTCGGTCGAGCCGGGATTGCCGAAGATCGTGGTCGCGCCCTCGTCGCGCAGGATGTCGAGGAGAATATCGACTGCGCGGACTTTCTTCGGCTTTCTGGACATCGGGCGCCCTCCAAATCGGCTGTCGCACAATCATGGGTCGCGTCGTCGGCAATTTCAGACTAATCTTTCGCCCTCTAGCGCTATTTCAGCAATTTTTCAGCCCAATCAGGCCGCATCATGGAATCAGATTCCACAGGCATCGACGCCATGGACCGCAAGATCCTCGCCCGCCTGCAGCGCGACGCGACGATCCAGAACCAGCAATTGGCGAGCGAGATAGGGCTCTCACCCTCCCCCTGCCATCGCCGCGTCCGCGCGCTGGAGGAGGCGGGCGTCATTCGCGGCTATGTCGCGCTGCTCGACGGCCCATCCGTCGGCGCCGGCTTTCTCGCCTATGTCGACATCAGGCTGGAGCGTCAGGCGGTCGAATTCAGCGAGCGCTTCGAGAAGGCCGCGCTGGCGCGCGCCGAAATCCTCGAATGCGTGCGCGTGACCGGCGACTACGATTACCTCCTGAAGGTGGCGACGCGCGACATCGAAGCCTTCCACCGCTTCCTCATCGACTTCCTCACTCGCATCAAGGGCATCGCCAATACGCGCACCTCGATCGCGCTGAACCGCGTAAAGGAAACGACGGCGCTGCCGATCGGGTGAGCCTCAGCCCAGCGCCGCCCACAAATCCGCGGCGGCCCTCACGTCGACGAAGCGCTGCGCGCGCTTGGCGAGCGCCTCCTCGTCGGCGCCCCACAACTTCATCTGCCAGTCCTCGTCGACATGCGCGGCCGCCCATGCATCTTCGATGGCGAGCGCGCCATGCGCGACCATCATCGCGATCAGCGCCGAGCCGGTCAGCGTCGTCAGCGAATGCAGCGCAGCGATCCTGAGCGCCGCATCGGGCGCTTGCGCGAAAGCATCCACAGCGCGCGAAAAGGCCTCGATCGCGCGATCGGGCTGGGCGGCGAACATCACGCCTTCGGCGAGAATGAACCGCGCGCCGAATTTTTCACGCGCGAAGGCGAGCGCCGGGTCCCAGGCCGCCGCCTGCGCGGCGACCAGCCCCTCCGGCTCGCCCGCACGATAGCAGACGAGATCGGACCCGGCATATTTCACGATGTCGGCGGCCACGCCCGCCAGATCGCGCGCGACCCCGTCGAGCGCGGAATTGACCAGCCGCGTGACCGGCATGGTCGCGGGATCGATCTGTTCGCCCTGCGCCGCCCATTCGGCGGCGACCAGCCGCGCCGCGGCCTCCGTCGGCAACGCAAGCGTCCCGCCGGCCGGCGTACGCACGGCGCGTCCGTCCAGCAGCACCGCATGGGCGCCGTCGCGCAGCGCCGTCGTCGCTTCCTTGTAGAAGCGTTTCGGCAGCGCGCGCTTCATGTCCTTCTGCACGGCGCGCAGCGGGTCGCGCTCGGCGTTCGGAACGAAGAAGTCGGAAGAGAAATCATCGGGCATGGTCATGGATTTCGCCGGTGTCGCCTTCCTCGCTCCGCCCTGCGGGGAGATGGAACGGCCTCGTCGAGCAGCCTGTCGAGTTCCGCGAAGTCGGAAATGACTTGGTCCGCCCCCGCCGCCAGCAGCGCATCGATCGCGTGATAGCCCCAGGCGACCCCGATCGCCTGCACGCCCGCGGCTTTCGCCATCGCCATGTCGAAGCTGGTGTCGCCGATCATGCAGGCGCGCGCCGGCGCCACGCCGGTCTCCGCGAGCGCGGCATGGATCATGTCGGGCGCGGGTTTGGACGGATGGTCGTCGGCCGTCTGCACCGTCGCAAACAGGCTGTCCCAACCCGTGCGCGAAAACAGATGGCGCACGCCGCGCCGCGACTTGCCGGTGGCGACGCCGAGGAAATAGGCGGGGTCCGCGCCGTAGCGCGCGACGGTCTCGAGCGCGCCGGGGAAAAACGGCTCCGCGCGAGAAACGTCCGAGCGCAATTCCTGAAACAGGCTCTTGTAGGTCTCGGCCATGCCCTCGGCCGGCCCGTCGGCGCCGACGAGTTGCGCAAAGGCCTCGCGCAGCGACAAGCCGACGACCGAGAGGCTGGTCCGCCGGTCCGGCGGCGTCAGCCCATGCGCCAGGAAGGTGCGCCGCTGCGATTCCACGATCATGTCCTGGCTGTCGACGAGCGTGCCGTCGAGATCGAAGATCAGGAGACGTGTCGCGGCGACGCTCATTCCTCCGGCGCCTCGACGATCGGGTCGTACTGCTTCGTATCGAAGCCGAACATGTCCCATGTCTTCTGCATGTGCTCGGGGAGCGGCGCCGTCACGTCGATCATGCCGCCGGCGGGATGCGGCAGTACGAGCCGGCGCGCGAGCAGATGCAGCTTGCGCTCGAGCGCCTCGGGCATGACATGCATGGCGTCGCGGCGGCGATGATCTTCATGGCCGTATTTTGGATCGCCGAAGATCGGATGGCCGATCGCCTCCGCATGCGCGCGCAATTGATGCGTGCGGCCGGTCAGCGGCTTCATCGACAGCCAGGCGCATTTCGGCGCGATCTTGTCGACGATGGCGTAATAGGTCAGCGAGTGCTGCGCATCGCCTTCGCC
>JBDHTL010000238.1:0-3387 GCA_039808645.1 Rhodoblastus sp.
GACCAGCCGTCGCGCTTTCCATCAGCGTCAGCGAGGCGCCGATCGCGAAAGCGGTCGCCACGAACAATGATGCCCTCTTCATGTCTTCCCCCTCCCTGTCGCGCGATACATACATGCGCGCGTCTCGCCGGGGCGCCGCGCTCCACGCGACCGGGCGTCCCGCGGCGAGATCGCCCTACACTTTGCCTAAATCTGGCCTTTGGCAACCCAGCGGCCGATTCAGGCGAGCGCAAACGGCCTCAGGGCGCGCCGAGGCCCTTCAGGCCGTCCCAGATCAGCTTGAGGCCGATCACGAAGGTCATGGCGTAGACGAACTTGTAGAAGACGTCCGCCTGCACGCGCCGCACGAGCCAGACGCCCGCAAACGTCGCGGCGATGGCGACCGGGAAAAGGCTCGCCGAAACGGCGAAATTGTCGAAGGACACCTGGCCGAGGGCGAAGAAGGCGGCGAGCTTGATGAGGTTGACCGCTGCAAACACCATCGTCTGCACGCCGGCGTAGGTCTGGGGCTTCAGCCGCTGCGGCAGGACGTAGACCTGAAAGGGCGGCGAGCCGGCGTTGGCGATAAACGAGGTGAAGCCCAGACACGCGCCCCAGAACAGGCCGGGCGCCGTCCGCGCCGGCTGCGGCGCGTCGGCGCGCGCGGTCTTGCGCAGCCAGGCGAAGAGCACGAAGCCCGAGGCGATCAGGCCGACGATCAGCAGCACGGCGGCGTTCGAGACATGTGCGGCGAACAATGCGCCGGCTGCGATGCCGATGAGCGAGCCCGCGAGCAGGATGGCGACGACGCGCCGGTCGAAATCGTGCCGGTAGAACCAGACGCTCACCATGTCCTGCACGATCAGGATCGGCAGCATGATGGCGGCGGCCCGGATCGGCGGGCTGACGAGGGCGAGCAGCGGCAGGGACAGGGTGGCGAGCCCGGCGAAGCCGCCCTTGGACAGGCCGACCAGAACGACCGCCGGCACGGCGGCGGCGTAGAAAAGCGGGCTTTCGGGGAGGCTGAGCATTGCGGGCGGCGATCCTTCGCCTGACCTCAACGCGCATCCTCGTCCCGGGGAGCGGCCGACGCGGCCTTCGGCCGCTCCTCGGGATGAGGACTGCTGGATTGCCGGTCAGGCGTTCTGTTTTGGCTATAGCCTAAGAGCTAAAGTCCGCGCCATTGCATTCGGGGGCGCCGGACGCCATGAATTCGCGCGACCAGTTGCGGGAGGGACAGATGTCGAGCCGTTACGCCGAAGTCTATGGCGCGTGGAAGAAGGATCCGGACGCCTTCTGGGCCGAGGCCGCGAAAGAGATCGACTGGATCAAGCCGCCGACGAAAATCTTCGACAAGGACGCCGGCGTCTACGGACGGTGGTTTCCGGACGCCACCTGCAACACCTGCTACAACGCGCTCGACCGGCACGTGAAGAACGGCCGCGCCGACCAGCGCGCATTGGTCTACGATTCGCCCGTCACCGGGCAGGCCCGCGACTACAGCTACGCCGAGGCGCTCGACGAGGTCGCGACGCTTGCGGCCGTGCTGACGAGCCTCGGCGTCGGCAAGGGCGACCGCGTCATCGTCTACATGCCGATGATTCCGGAAGCCGTCTTCGCCATGCTCGCCTGCGCGCGCATCGGCGCCATTCATTCCGTCGTGTTCGGCGGCTTTGCGGCCAAGGAACTCGCCACCCGGATCGACGACGCCAAGCCCAAGGCGGTCATGGCCGCTTCCTGCGGTATCGAGCCTGGCCGCGTCGTGCACTACAAGCCGCTGCTCGACCAGGCGATCGACCTCTCCACCGCCAAGCCCGGCGCCGTGCTGATGCTGCAGCGTCCGCAATCGCTGGCGGCGATGCAGGCCGGCCGCGACCACGACTGGGCCGCCGCGATGGCTAAGGCGAAAGCCGCCGGCCAGAAGGCCGATTGCGTCGAACTCGCCGCCACCGATCCGCTCTACGTTCTCTACACGTCCGGCACGACCGGCGTGCCGAAGGGCGTGGTGCGCGACAACGGCGGGCACATGGTCGCGCTGAAATGGTCGATGAAGGGTCTCTACGGCATCGAGCCGGGCGAGGCTTTCTGGGCGGCCTCCGACGTCGGCTGGGTCGTCGGCCATTCCTACATCGTCTATGCGCCGCTGCTGCATGGCGCGACGACCATCGTCTACGAGGGCAAGCCGGTCGGCACGCCCGATCCCGGCGCCTTCTGGCGCATGATCGCGCAGCACAAGATCGCGGCGCTGTTCACCGCGCCGACCGCCTTCCGCGCGATCAAGAAGGAAGACCCGAACGCCGAGCACCTGAAGAAATACGACCTGTCCTGCATGCGCACGCTGTTCCTCGCGGGCGAGCGCGCCGATCCCGACACGATCCAGTGGGCCGAGGACATTCTGAAGAAGCCGGTGATCGATCATTGGTGGCAGACGGAGACCGGCTGGTGCATCGTCGGCAATCCCGTCGGCCTCGGCATGCTGCCGGTCAAGCACGGCTCGCCGACCGTGCCGATGCCGGGCTACGACGTGCAGATCGTGGACGAGGGCTGCAAGCCCGTTCCCGCCGGCGCGATGGGCTCGATCGTCGTGAAGCTGCCCTTGCCGCCCGGCTGCCTGCCGACGCTGTGGCAGAACGACAAGCGCATGAAGGAGAGCTATCTCGACGATTTCCCCGGCTTCTACAAGACGGCGGACGCGGGCTTCGTCGACGAGGACGGCTATCTCTACATCATGGGCCGCACCGACGACATCATCAACGTCGCCGGCCATCGCCTGTCGACGGGCGGCATGGAAGAGGTTCTCGCCTCCCATCCCGACGTCGCGGAATGCGCGGTCATCGGCATCAAGGACAATCTGAAGGGCGAACAGCCCTGCGGCTTTGTCGTGCTGAAGGCCGGCGTCACCAAGCCGCACGAGCAGATCGAGAAGGAAATCGTCGCGCTCGTGCGCGAGAAGATCGGTCCCGTCGCCGCGTTCAAGATCGCGGTCTGCGTCGATCGCCTGCCGAAGACGCGCTCGGGCAAGATTTTGCGCGCGACGATGAAGAAGATCGCGGACCACGACGAATGGTCGATGCCCGCGACCATCGACGATCCGGCGATCCTCGACGAGATCGCGGGCGCGCTGAAGAACCACGGCGTGTAAGAACGCCGGGCCGGTCGAGACCGCATCGGCGGCCGGGCGACAGCCCGGCCGTCTCGTCCCTGACGGGCGCTGCCGCTCAGGCTTTCGGCTGCTCCGGGCAGCCCTGGAAATTCTTCATCGCTTCCATGCCGGCGGCCGTCACTTCTTCCGGCGTGAGGTCGCGCATGTGGGTGGCGATGGACCAGGCGTGGCCGAACGGGTCGATCACCATGCCGTAGCGGTCGCCCCAGAACATGTCGCCGAGCGGCATTCTGACCGTGGCGCCG
>JBDHTL010000239.1:0-3338 GCA_039808645.1 Rhodoblastus sp.
GGCGGGGGCTGGGCGGGGGCCTCGCCCGCCGGAGGTGGCGCGGCCGTTTGCGCGCGCGCAGCGCACGTCGGCGCGCCGACGGCCAAGAGCGCGATCAGGGCGGCGCTGAACAGGGTGCGGACAAAGCGAATTTTCATGGCCGGCACATCGAATCGGAATGCGGCGAATTTCGCACGGATCGCCGGCCGCCGCACGATTTCGGGCTCTTCCGGCTCAATCGTCGCGGTAGGCGTGCGGGCGGCCCGCGGGATCGATCAGCCGCCAGCCGCCGGCGCCGTCGGGCTCCGCCGCCGCCGGCGTCAAAGGGATCTTGCCGAAGCCGCCGGGAATATCGAGCACATAGGAGGGCCGCGCGAGGCCGGAGACTCGCGCCATCATCGCGGCGACGATTCGTCTGCCCTCCTCGATCCCCAGCCGGAAATGCGCCGTGCCCGGCGCGAGATCGGGGTGGTGCAGGTAATAGGGCTTCACCCGCGCCTCGACGAAAGCGCGCATGAGGGCTGCGAGCGTGTCCGGATCGTCGTTCACGCCCCTCAGCAGCACGGTCTGGCTGACCAGCGGCACGCCGGCGTCCACGAAACGGGCCAGCGCGGCGCGGGCCTCGGGACCGATTTCGCGCGGGTGGTTGGCGTGCAGCGCGACCCAGGTCGCGACGCCCTCCGCCTTGATCGCGGCGACGATGTCGTCGGTAACGAGATCGGGCGCGGCGACCGGGACGCGGGTGTGGAACCGAAGCGTCTTCACATGGCCGATCGCGGCGATGGCGCGCACGGTTTCGGCGAGGCGCCGGGACGACAGAGCCAGCGGATCGCCGCCGGTCAGGATCACCTCCCGGATCTGCGGCCGCGCGCGGATATAGGCGAGCGCGGTCTCGAGCGCCTGCGGCGCCAGCATGCCGCCCTTGGCCGCGCCGACCGTCTCGCGGCGGAAGCAGAAGCGGCAATAGACCGGGCAGGCGGAAACGATCTTCAGCAGCACGCGGTCGGGATAGCGGTGGACGAGGCCCTCGCAGGGCGCATGGGCGTCGTCGCCGATGGGATCGGCGCGCTCCTGCGGCGCGGCTTCGAGTTCGCGAGGATCGGGCACGAACTGGCGGGCGATGGGATCGGCCGGGTCGGTCGTGTCGACGAGAGCGGCGAGATGGCCCGTCATGGCGGCCGAGTAGCGCGCCGCCACGGCGGCCAGCGCCTGCGCCTCGCCGGGCGCGATCAGGCCGGCGGCGACGAAATCGGCGGGCCGGGTCAGCGTGCGCCGGCGGGACGGTTCGGGGCGGGTCATGATGGCGTGACGCGGCGGTTGTCTTTCCCGAGGATCACGAATCCAGGGCCGAGCGAGCGCGCGGCGGCTCTGGATTCCCGCTTTTGCGGGAATGACACGCCGCAAATGCGTCGGGAGCAGGCTGAAATCATCGTTTGGCTTACACCGCTGCGCCGCGCGGCGCCACCGGGGTCCACAGGACCTGTTCGATGCGCTCCGCCCCCGCCGCCAGCATGACCAGGCGGTCGAAGCCGAGCGCGACGCCGCTCGCCTCCGGCATGACTTCGAGGGCGCTGAGGAAATCCTCGTCGATCGGATAGGATTCGCCGTAGCGCGCCTGTTTTTCGCGCATCGATTGCTCGAAGCGCGCGCGCTGCTCTCGCGCGTCGACCAGTTCGCCGAAGCCGTTCGCCAGCTCGACGCCGCAGGCGTACATTTCGAAACGCTCGGAAACCCTGGCGTCGCCGGGCTTGAGCCGCGCCAGCGCCGCCTCGCGGGCCGGATATTCGGTCAGCAGCGTCAGCGTGCCGCGCCCCAGTTCCGGCTCGATCCTTACGTTGAGGATTTTCGAGAACAGGTCCGACCAGTCGTCGTCCTCAGCCACGCGGATCGACAATCGCCGGGCGGCCCCGGCAAGAGCCTCGCGATCGTCCAGCGCGGCCAGCAGATCGAGCCCGGCATGGCGCAAGAAAGCTTCCGCCACGCTCAGGACTTCCGGCGCCGCGAAGGGGTCGGCCGTCCGGCCGCGCCAGCGCAGAAGCCGCCCGCCCGCCGCCTCCGCCGCCGCCCGCGCCAGCGCCACGCAATCGGCCATGATCGCGGCATAGGGCGCGCGGGCGCGGTACCATTCCAGCATGGTGAATTCGGGGTGGTGCAGCGCGGACCGCTCGCCGTTCCTGAAGGCGCGGGCGAAGGCGAAGATCGCCTCCTCGCCTGCCGCCAGCAGCTTCTTGCAGGCGAATTCGGGCGATGTGTGCAGATACATGCGCGACGCGGAGCCGTCGCCGGCGATCAGCTCGGTGGCGAAGGCTTTCAGATGCGTCTCGTTGCCCGGCGAGACCTGCAGGCAGGCGGTCTCGACCTCCGCGAAGTCCTCGGCTTGAAAAAAGGCGCGGGCCGCTATAGCAATCCGCCCGCGCGCCTTGAGGAATTCACGGCGATCGGCGTAAACGTGCGGCGCCCACCAGGGCGAAGCTTCGTGCATCAGACCATTTCTGTGTGCTGCGGCGGGCGGATCGCGATCAGGCGATCCCCTGCAAGTCGGGCGGACCATAGTCCGGGCGCCCACGGCATACAATTGAACTCGCAATCGAGGACATAATGAGAGTCATCGCCTCTTCCATCCGCAAGGGCAACATCATCGAGCACGAGGACGGCCAGCTCTACGTCGTGCTGACCGCCGAGAGCTTCCATCCCGGCAAGGGCACGCCCACCACCCAGATCGACATGCGCCGCCTGTCGGACGGCACCAAGGTGTCGAACCGCTACAAGACCACCGAGCAGGTCGAGCGCGCCTTCGTGGAGGACCACGACTTCTCGTATCTCTACGAGGACGGCGACGGCTACACGTTCATGAACGACGAGAATTACGAGCAGGTGATCGTCACCAAGGACACGATCGGCGACCAGGCGGTGTGGCTGCAGGAAGGCATGAAGGTCATCCTGTCCATGTTCAACGGCAATGCGGTGGCCATCCAGCTGCCGCCGCGCGTGACGCTGGAGATCACCGAGACCGAGCCCGCGATCAAGAACCAGACGGCGTCCTCGTCCTACAAGCCGGCGATCCTGTCCAACGGCGCCAAGGTCATGGTGCCGCCGCACATCCAGACCGGCACGCGCGTCGTCGTGCAGACCGACGACGGCAGCTACGTGGAACGCGCGAAGGATTGACGCTTCAGCCGTCGAGAAGAAAAAGGCTCCGACGCGGCAGCGCCGGAGCCTTTCTTTTTGCCCTGGCAAGCGTCAGTCGAACACGACGACGCCGCGCGCGACGCCGCCCTTGCGCAATTGCTCGAAGCCCTCGTTGATCTGGTCGAGCGTATAGGTGCGCGAGATCAGGGAATCGAGGTCGAGCTTCTTGT
>JBDHTL010000240.1:0-3310 GCA_039808645.1 Rhodoblastus sp.
CGCCGCCGCCGGTCCCGACGCGCTCGGCCGCTCCGCCCCGCTCGCCCGGCTGTCGGAACTCCTTGCCCATCGCGGCGCGCAGGGCCCGCTGTCGATCGCGCTTCTCGGGGGTCCGGGCTCGGGAAAGACCCACGCGTTGATGGATGTCGTGGAAGGCGCGAGCCTTCTCGCCACGGCTGCGCTCGCGGCGCCGTCCGGGCCGTTCCTGCCGCGCATCGTGGTGCTCAGGCTCGACGCGGCCGACCTCGGCCAGCCGCCGGAGGCGGCGATCGCCGAGCGCCTGCACGCCCGCCTCTCGCGCGAATATCCGCATGTCGCGCAGCGCGCGGCCGAAGACGCCGCCCATGCGGCCGCCGACCCGCGCCAGACCGCGCGCGCGCTCGCCGATCACGTCGACGAGGCGCGCCGCCGCCTGGCCGGCGAACGCGCCGCGCGCGACGAGGCCGCGACCCGTCGCGCGCGCCTGACCGAGACCGTCCTCTATGACACGCCGGGCTCGCAGATCGACGCCTACGCGCGCGGCAGCCGCGGCAAGATCGAGCCGGCGTTGCGCGCCTTCGGTTTCGCGGGCGCCGATCCGACCGCCGACTACAAGGGCCTCGTACAAACGCTGGCCGAGACGGGCGGCGCCGGCGATCGCCTGCTGGCGTCGCTGCGCGCACTGTGGGCCTATCAGGGCCAGAAGAAGCTGATCACGCTCGGCCTCGTCTTCTTCTTCTTCTCCTGGCTGCTCAACTTCATGGCGGTCGACCGCGCCTGGCTCGATTCCCTACAGTCCGGCGGCGAGAGCCTGAAAGGCGCGGCGAACTGGATCGTCGCGCACATCGGCCTGCTCGCCAGCGCCAGCCGTATCGCGCAGGGGATCGGCCTCCTCTGTTTCGCGATGCTGCTCTGGCGCGCCTGGCGCTTCGCGCAGCCCTTGTGGCGCGGCGCGCAATTGCTCGACATCGACATCGAGGCGCGCAAGACCGATCTCGATCGCCAGATCGCCCATCATGCGCAGCGCGTGGACGCGCTGTCGCGCGAGGCCGACGCGCTGGCCGAGCGCGCCGCCGAGGCGGAGAAGCGAGCCGGCGGCGGCGGCGCGGCCATCGTCGCGCCCGCGTTCATGCGCGCCACGCCCGGCCACACGGCGGAAGCCCGCGCCTATTTCGCGGCGCTCGACTCGATCTCCTCCGGCGACGGCGAGACGAAGGCCGCGGGGGTCGCGCCCTCGCGCTACGTCATCGCCATCGACTCGCTCGACCGGCTCCCGCCGGGGCGCGCGCTGGCGCTGCTGCAGGACGTCGCCTCCGCGCTCGCCCGCCCCGCTTTCGCGCTCGTGACCGCCTTCGATCCGCGCCATTTCGACGCGCTCGAGGGCGCGGGCGTCGCGCTCGCGCGCGTCGTGCAGACGCCCTTCGCGCTCGGCCAGGTCGAGGCGCCGGGCTGGGGCGACTTCGTCGAGCAGCTCGCCGGCCGCGCGCCCGCGCGCCGCGACCAGCGCGCGCCGCAGGGAACGTCCCGGCTCGACCTGCCGCTGGCCGAGCCCGAGACGCGATTGCTCACCGCCCTCGCCGCGCTGGCCGGCCCCGCGCCGCGCAGCGTCAACCGCCTCGTCAATGCCTATCGTCTCGCCCGCCACGACGCGCTCGACGATCTTGCCGCGCTCGCCTGCCAACTCGCCCTCGCGATCGGCGGCACGCGGACCGAGCGCGACATGGTGGCGAAGGCGCTCGTCACGAGCGATCCCGCATCGGCCTTCGCCGCGCCCGAGGGCGGACCCCGCGTCGCCGCCGCGCTGCAGGCGGCGGCGAGCGCGCAGGGCGGCCCGGTGACGACCGCCTCAGCCAAGCGCGCGGCGGCGGTGGCGCGGATGTGGACGCTGTGACGCCACGGGGCCGCAAGCCTTCGCGCTCGCATCATCCGTTCCGCGCCTTGCGAGCCTGAAGACTCGCGATCCAGGGGGCGATCATTTCGCAGGAAGAAGAATCGCCCCGCCCCCGCCTGTCCCGCGCGATCTGGGCGCTCGGCTTCACCTCCATGTTCATGGACGTTTCCTCCGAAGCGATCCATGCGCTGCTGCCCATCTATTTGACGAGCGTGCTCGGCCTGTCGGCGGGAGCCATCGGCATCATCGAGGGTTTCGCCGAAGCGACCACGCTGGCGGTCAAGATCTTCTCCGGCGCCGTCTCCGACTGGTTCGGCCGCCGCAAGCTGCCGACGCTGATCGGCTACGGGCTCGCGGCGGCGACAAAACCGGTATTCGCGCTGGCCGTCGGTCCGGCCCTGGTGGTGGCGGCCCATCTCGCCGACCGCTTCGCCAAGGGCATTCGCTCCGCGCCGCGCGACGCCCTGATCGCCGATCTCACGCCGGCCGGCCAGCGCGGCGCCGCCTTTGGCCTGCGCCAGGCGCTCGACACCATCGGCGGCGTTCTCGGCCCGCTCGCGGCCGTGGGCGTGATGCTGGCGAGCAGCGACAATTTCCGGCTGGTGTTCGCGCTCGCGATCATCCCCGCGATCCTCTCCGTCATGACGCTCGCCGTCTTCGTGCCGGCGGACGGCGCGACGCCGCAAGCCGCCGAATTTCCGCTTTCGCGCGCCGCGGCGAAGCAGATGTCGGGCGCCTTCTGGATCGTCGTCGCGCTCGGCGCGGCGCTCGCGGCGGTCCGCGTCGCCGAGGCCTTCCTCGTTCTGCGCGCGACCGGCCTCGGCCTCGATCCGGCCTATGCGCCGCTCGTGCTCGTCGCCATGAGCGTGGTCTACGGCGCGGGCGCCTATCCGGCGGGCGCGCTCGCGGACAAGTTTTCGGCGCGCACGATGGTCGTCGCCGCGCTCCTCGCGCTCTGCGCCGCCGACGCGGTTCTGGCCTGCGCCGCCTCGCTGCCCGTCCTGTTCGGCGGCGTCCTGCTGTGGGGCGCGCATATGGCGCTGGCGCAGGGGCTGTTCGCCAAGCTCGTCGCCGACACGGCGCCCGAGACGCTGCGCGGCACGGCCTTCGGCCTGTTCAATATCGCCAGCGCGATCGCGCTGATCGTCGGCAATTCCGCCTTCGGTTTCGTCTGGGCCGCGCAGGGCGCGCCCTTCGCCTACGCGGCGGCGGGCGTCGGCGCGCTGGCGCTCGCGCTCGCGGCCTTCGTCGTCCTGGCGCCGCGCGCCGCGCGCGGCTGACGCTGGATCAGCCCGCTTCCGAGCGGAACCGCTCGACAGCTGAGAAGCCGATCGGTTTCAAATCCAGATCCCGCGTCGTGCGAAACCGGTTCCACTTTTTCGGCCGGCGCGCTCTGCGACGACCACGTTTTGTTATGACAGCGCGCGCATGCTGGCCGGC
>JBDHTL010000241.1:0-3266 GCA_039808645.1 Rhodoblastus sp.
ATGACGCTGCCGCCCTATCTCGCGCTGAAGCGCGGCACGGTCTGGCGCTATCTCGCCACGATGGCCATGCTGCCGCCGCTGTTCATCTATCTGGCCGTCGCCAATGCGCCCAAGATCCTGCAGACCGCGCGCGGCCGGCAGGAGCATTTCAAGCGTACGCCGAAAAAAGAGCACTGAAGGCTCTCGCGCGAAACCCGAACGCAGGCTTGAACGTATCAACTTCATCCCGCGTTCAGTTTCGTGAAGTTAGTCCTGCGTCAGTCAAGCCTCGATTCGACGAGATGCCGCGATGGCCAAGATTCTCGCTTTCCGCCCGCGCCAGCCCGAACCCGCCTCCCGTGACGCGCGCGGAAAAACGCCGATGCATTTTTCCGCGCTGATGGAGCAATTGACCGCCCGCCTCGACTGGAGCGAGGCGACGGCGGAGGACGAATACGGCGCCGCGCTCGCCGCCTTCGACATCGTTTGCGGCAGACCTGCCTCGCGCCGTTCGCGGGCCGCCTGACCTCGACGCAGCTCTCGAGCGCTTGCTAGTCTTCCCGGCAAGAACGGGAGGATTTCATGGACGACAAGCTCGCATTCGCCTCGGCGCGCACGCTCGCTTCAATGGTGCGCGAGAAGAAGATCGGCGCGCTCGAGCTTCTCGATTTCTTTCTCGCGCGCGTCGAGCGTCTCAACCCGCGCATCAACGCCATCGTCGTCCAGCGCGCGGAAGATGCGCGCCGGGAAGCGGCAGTCTGCGACGACATGACGGCGAAAGGCCGGTCGCTCGGCGCGCTGCACGGCGTGCCGATGACGGTGAAGGAATCCTTCGACCTCGCGGGCACGCCCTCGACCTGGGGGCTGACGGCGCAACGCGACAATATCGCCGCGCGGGACGCGTTGTCCGTCGAGCGGCTGAAACAGGCCGGCGCGATCATCTTCGGCAAGACCAACGTGCCCGTGTGGCTCGCCGACTGGCAGTCGTTCAACCCGATCTACGGCACGACAAGCAATCCCTGGAATGTCGAGCGCACGCCGGGCGGCTCGTCGGGCGGAAGCGCCGCGGCGCTGGCGGCGGGCCTCACGGGGCTCGAGATCGGCAGCGACATCGGCGCCTCGATCCGCAATCCCGCACATTATTGCGGCGTCTACGGCCACAAGCCGACATTCGACGTCTGCCCGCGCGACGGCCACCTTCTGCCGGGCGCTTTCGCCCACGGCGACCTCTCCGTCATCGGCCCGCTGGCGCGCTCGGCCTACGACATAGAGACCGCGCTCGACATCATCGCCGGTCCGAATGCGCTCGACGCCACCGGCCTGCAACTCCACCTGCCGCGCGAGCCGCGCACGAAAGTCTCGGACTTCCGCATCGCCGTCATGCCGGACGCCGACACCGCGCCGGTCGACGGCGCCGTGCGCAGGCAGATCGAGGCGCTGGCGGACTGGCTGGAAAAACAGGGCGCGCATGTCGATCGCGCGGCGCGGCCGGTCGATCCCGCGGAAGCGCACGAGACCTACATCATGCTCCTGCGTTCGGCCACGAGCGGCGCGGCCGACGAGGCGGCGCACGCAAAGCTGCTCGCCGCGCGCGACTCCGTCGCGGGCCGCGACGATTATTACGCCTGGCACGTGCGCGCCAACACGATGGGCCATCGCGAATGGCTCGGCTGGAACAACAAGCGCGCGCGCATGGTCCAGGACTGGGCGCGCTTCTTCACGCGGTTCGATCTTCTCCTGTGCCCGACGGCGGCGACCACCGCCTTCCCGCACATGCAGACCGGCGAGCGCTGGGAACGCATGATCAAGGTCGACGGCGAGGACCAGCCGACGACGACGCAGCTTTTCTGGGCGGGCTATTCCAACATGGTCTTCCTGCCGTCCACGATCGCGCCGATTGGCCTTGCGGCGGACGGACTGCCGGTCGGGGTCCAGATCGTCGCGCCGGCTTACAGGGACCACAGCGCGATCCGCTTCGCGCAATTGCTCGAGGATCGGTATCGGGCCTTCGTGGCGCCGCCGGGGTTCGCGTAGCGCGCACGAAACCCTACCGAGCAATCGGGTTCTTCATTCCGAGAGCCCGGCCGATAACTCGAATCCTCGTCCCGGGAGCGCCGTCAGGCGCGTCTCGAAGGATGGCAAGCCTAGAAATTCCACACCGGCCACCCTTCGAGACGCCCGATACGCGGGCTCCTCAGGGTGAAGGGTGGTGATTTGAAATTGCGGCCTGACGGCTCAAACCGGCTTCTCGCCCGGCCTGTCGTCCTTGGTGTAGCCCGTGCCGAACACGTCGTCCCAGTACGGGCAGCTCACGCCGTAGCCGCGCAGCGGATCGCGGAAATGGTGCAGCAAATGCGCGCGGCGCAGGATCTGCTCGATTTTCGTGCGCGGCGCCCGATGATGAATATGGAAGTGGATTTCATCATACAGGACATAGCCGACCAAGAATCCCGCCGTCACCGTGTAGGAGATCGGCGCCGGAAACAGCGCCGCGATCACCCCATAGGCAAGCGCCATCAGCGGCAGGCTCATCAGCGGCGGCATGACGAGGCGCAGCGGGTCGCTGGGGTGCACGTGATGCACGCCGTGCAGCAGGAAGTGGATGCGCTCGCCGATCTTGCCGGGAAATTCCGTGTGGAACAGCCAGCGATGGAAGACATATTCGCTGAGCGTCCAGGCGATATAGCCGAAGATCAGCGAAGCGACGGTGACGAAGGCAGGCTGCGCCATCGCGCCCTTCCAGCCGATCCATGCGGCGATGGGCAGGTAGAACAGCGGGAACCACCACGGCACGCGCGACAGCTTGTCGAGGATCGGATTGTCGAAGATGCGCGGCGAGGCGGCGAGCAGTTCCGCCTTGCTCATGCCCGCCGTCGACATATGCGCGTAAGGATCGCGCGCGCCAGGGAGCGCCTCTTGTGTCGTGTCGCTCATGACAACCTCGTCATTGCCTCGTCACTCCGCCGGCGCCATCGGCGCCTTGGGTTCCTGCGCGAGATTCTCGGTGCGCGAGAGCAGCGAGTAGCGCGGGTTGAAGATGAAGTCGAAGAACAGTTTCACCCACGACTTGTGCGCGTGCAGGTCGTTGTAGAACTCCGGCGCCATGTCCTTCAGCTTCGGCAGCAGCGTCCACGGGATCTCCTGAAAGTCGTGGTGCTCGTTGTGGTAGCCGATGTTGAGCGCGAAGAAGTTCAGCGGGCCGTAATAGTCGAACGTGCCTTGTCCGGGCCAGGCCGCATAGTGCTCCTGGATCCAGCGGGCGCCGAGCGGGTGCAGGCCGACCGAGA
>JBDHTL010000242.1:0-3262 GCA_039808645.1 Rhodoblastus sp.
GCGCGCATGTATGTATCGCGCGACAGGGAGGGGGAAGACATGAAGAGGGCATCATTGTTCGTGGCGACCGCTTTCGCGATCGGCGCCTCGCTGACGCTGATGGAAAGCGCGACGGCTGGTCTCGCGGCGGTCGCGGGTTCGATCCCGGCGCGGCGGCGGCTGTCGGCATCATCGGCGGCGTGCTCGGCGCCATGGGCGCGGCGGCGGCCGCAGGCGGCCCCGGCTATTACGAGGCGCCTGCGCCGGTCTACGGCGGCTGCTACTGGGTCCGTCGTCCCGTTTACGACAACTGGGGCAATTACCTCGGCCGTCGTCGCATGCGGGTCTGCAACTGACCGAAACAAAACCGGCGGGGCCTGGCCCCGCCGGTTGCTTTTTGCATCGAACGAGCCGCCCTCAGGCGGGCCGGCTCACTTCTTGACGAGCGGGCACTCGCTTTCCGACAGCGGACGCGCGGCGTCCTCGGCGGAAATGTCCGCGATCTTGTTGTAGAGATCCCAGGGGCCCTTCGATTCCTCGGGCTTCTTCACCTGGAACAGATAGGCCTTGACCATCCGGCGGCCATCGGCGCGCAGCGGCGTGTCGCCGCCGAACAGCTTGTCGTTCCACGGCGACGCCTTCATCGCGGCGATGATCTTCGCGCCGTCGTGCGGATTGCCGCCCATGGCTTCGAGGGTCTTGAGGTATTGCAGCACGCCCGAATAGACGCCGGCCTGCGTCATTGACGGCATCTGCCCCTTGTTCGCCTTGGCGGCGAAGCGCTTGGAGAAGGCGCGGGTATCGTCGTTCAAATCCCAGTAGAAGGATTCCGTGAACGTCAGGCCCTGCGCCGTCTTGAGCCCGAGCGCATGGGCGTCGTTGACGAAGAACAACAGCGCCGCGAGCTTCTGTCCGCCCGCCACGATGCCGAATTCCGCCGCCTGCTTGATGGCGTTGGTCGTGTCGCCGCCGGCGTTGGCGAGGCCGATGACATTGGCCTTGGACGTTTGCGCCTGCAGCAGGAAGGAGGAGAAGTCGGACGTGTTGAGCGGGTGCTTGACGCCGCCGGCGACCGTTCCGCCCGCCGCCTTGACGGCGGCGGTCGTGTCGGCTTCCAGCGCCGCGCCGAAGGCGTAGTCGGCGGTCAGGAAGAACCATGACTTGCCGCCCGCCTTGGTCAGCGCCTTGCCGGTGCCGTTGGCGAGCATGTAGGTGTCGTAGGCGACCGAGATCGAATTCGGCGTGCAGGCCTTGCCGGTCATGACCGATGAGCCGCCTCCCGAATTGATGTGGACGAGGTTCTTCTCCTTCGCGACGTTCGCGACCGCGAGCATCACGCCCGAGTTCGGCGTGTCGGTGATCATGTCGACCTTGTCGACGTCGGCCCACTGGCGCGTGATGTTGACGCCGATGTCCGGCTTGTTCTGATGGTCGGCGCCCAGCACCTCGATCTTCCAGCCCTTGGCTTCCAGACCGGAATCCTCGACCGCGAGCTTGGCCGCGACGACCGAGTTGGGACCGCCGATATCCGCGTAAAGGCTCGACATGTCGTTGAGCACGCCGATCTTGACATTCTTGTCCTGCGCGAGCGCCGGCGCGGCGACGAGCATCGCGCCGATCGCAACCGCGTACTTGATCTTGTTTTTCATTGTTCCCTCCGAAGTATTTTTTCCGGACCGGGAAGATGCACAATCGCGGCAGGGAAGGCAAACGCCTCCGGCCGCTTCCGAAAGCCTGCGGCGCCCGAATTTTCGACAGGCTTAATTCGCGCTATGGATGGCCGATAAAGTCACGGGAGCGGATATGAGCAGGACGGCCTACGACATCGATCTCGACCGCAACGCGGCCAATCACCAGCCCCTGACGCCGCTGCAATTCCTCGAGCGCGCCGCCGCGGTCTTCCCAGATCATACCGCCGTCGTCCACGGCGCCCTGCGCCGGCCCTATCGCGACCTCTACGCCCGCGCCCGCCGCCTCGCCAGCGCGCTCGAGAAGCACGGCGTCGGCCGCGGCGACACGGTGTCCGTCATGCTGGCCAACACGCCCGCGATGGTCGAGGCGCACTATGGCGTGCCGATGTGCAAGGCCGTGCTCAACGCGCTCAACACGCGCCTCGACGCCGCCATCATCGCCTTCACGCTCGACCATGCCGAAACCAGGGTCCTGATCGTCGACCGCGAATTCTCGAAGGTCATGGCCGAGGCGCTGAAGGTCGCTAAAGTAAAGCCCCTCATCATCGACTACGACGATCCCGAATACGACGGGCCCGGCGAGCGTATCGGCGCGCTCGACTACGAGGCCTTTCTCGCGGGCGGCGATCCCGCCTACGTCTGGAAAATGCCCGACGACGAATGGGACGCGATTGCGCTCAACTACACGTCCGGCACGACGGGCGATCCGAAGGGCGTCGTCTACCATCACCGGGGCGCCTATCTGCTGGCTGTCGGCAATGTGCTGTCGGCCAATCTCGGCCGCCATCCCGTCTATCTCTGGACCCTGCCGATGTTCCATTGCAACGGCTGGTGCTTCCCCTGGACGGTGAGCGCGGTGGCGGGAACCCATGTCTGCCTGCGCGCCGTGCGCGCCAGCGCCATGTACGACCTCATGTCGGCGCATGGCGTCACGCATATGTGCGGCGCGCCCATCGTCATGTCGACGCTGCTCGCCGCGACCGACGCCGAGCGCAAGCCGCTGTCGAAGACGGTCGAATTCATCACCGCCGGCGCGCCGCCGCCGGCCGCCGTGCTCGGGCAGATGAAGACGGCGGGCTTTGCCGTGACCCATGTCTATGGCCTGACCGAAGTCTACGGCCCTGCCGTCGTCAACGAGTGGAACAGCAAGTGGGACGCCCTGCCCGACGACGAGCAGGCCGCGCTGAAGGCGCGTCAGGGCGTGCGCTATCTGGCGCTCGAAAATCTCGACGTCCTCGATCCCGACACGATGCAGCCCACGCCATCGGACGGCGCGACGCTGGGCGAAGTGATGTTCCGCGGCAATGTCGTGATGAAGGGCTATCTCAAGAACAAGAAGTCGACGGACGCGGCATTCGCCGGCGGCTGGTTCCATTCCGGCGACCTCGGCGTGAAATATCCGGACGGCTATATTCAGTTGAAGGACCGCTCGAAGGACATCATCATTTCCGGCGGCGAAAACATCTCGTCCATCGAGGTCGAGGACGCGCTGTTCAAGCATCCCGCCGTCGCCCAGGCCGCCGTCGTCGCCCGGCCCGACGACAAATGGGGCGAGACGCCCTGCGCCTTCGTGGAGCTGAAACCCGGCGCCA
>JBDHTL010000243.1:0-3169 GCA_039808645.1 Rhodoblastus sp.
TCGCCAAGGAGCCGATCTCGCTCGAAACGCCGATCGGCGACGAGGAGGATTCGCATCTCGGCGATTTCATCGAGGACAAGAACGCGATCCTGCCGATCGACGCCGCGATCCAGTCGAACCTGCGCGAGACGACGACGCGCGTTCTGGCTTCGTTGACCCCGCGTGAAGAGCGCGTGCTGCGCATGCGCTTCGGCATCGGCATGAACACCGACCACACGCTGGAGGAAGTCGGCCAGCAATTCTCGGTGACGCGCGAACGCATCCGCCAGATCGAGGCCAAGGCGCTGCGCAAGCTCAAGCACCCGAGCCGGAGCCGGAAGCTGCGGAGCTTCCTGGACAATTGACCGCGACCGTGTGACGCACGGCGCGGTCGCCCGCGCCGTCGCGACCTGATTGTCCGACGTCAAGCGTGTTGCGCGGCTGATGTGCTAGACGCGGTTTCATGCAAACCACGTCCACGCGCGTCGAAAAGCTCACGCCGCCCCGGTTCGAACCGCCCCTGCCGCTCTTTCTGCTGCAGCCCCTGCTCGGGCGCATCGTGCGGCGGATCGCGGCGAATGAGCCGGACATGTTCGCGCGGCTGGGTCCGCACCAGAACGCCACTTTCGTCATCGATCCCGTCAATCTGCCCTTCGCGCTCGTGCTACGGCCCAACCCCGACCGTCCCGAATTCTTCGCCAGCGCGCGCTCCGCCCTTCCGTCTTATGACGCCCGCATCGCCGGAAAATTCCTCGACCTGCTGCATCTCGTCGACTGCGACGAGGACGGCGACGCCATGTTCTTTTCACGCGGCATCGACGTTTCGGGCAACATCGAAGCGGTCGTGTGCCTGCGCAACGCGCTCGACAATGTCGAGGGCTCGATCGCCGGCCAGGCGGCGGGCCTGTTCGGCCCCCCCGGCCGCTTCGTCCTCGACTTCCTGCGCAGCCTCGGCGCGCAGCAGACCGGGCGGCGCGCATGAACCGGCCTGAACTGATCTGTCCCGCAGGCACGCCCGCCGCCCTGCGCGACGCCGTCGACGCCGGCGCCGACGCCGTCTATTGCGGCTTCCAGAACGCCACCAACGCGCGCAATTTCCCGGGCCTGAACTTCACGCCGGCCGACATGGAGAAATCCGTCGCCTACGCCCATGCCAAGGGCGCCAAGGTGCTGCTCGCCGTCAACACCTTTCCGCCGGCCGGCAAGTTCGACCTGTGGCGCGAGGCGATCGACGCCGGCATGAAATACGGCGTCGACGCCTTCATCGTCGCCGACATCGGCGTCGCCGACTATGCCGCGCGGACCCACGCGCAGGCGCGCCTCCACCTGTCGGTGCAGGCCGCCGCCTCCTCGCCGGAAGCGATCCGCTATTATTGCGCCGAGTTCGGCGTGAAGCGCGTGGTTCTGCCGCGCATTCTCACCGTGCCGGAAATCCGCGCCATCGGCCGCGAAATCCCCTGCGAGCTGGAGACGTTCATCTTCGGCAACCACGGCCTGATGGTCGAGGGCCGCTGCAGCCTGACCAATTACGTCACCGGCCTGTCGACCAACATGGACGGCGTCTGCTCGCCGGCGGCCGCCGTCGTCTACGAGCGCGACGCGGACGGCGGCCTGTCGACCCGCCTCGGCCCGTTCCAGATCGACCATTTCTCCTGCGCCGAGAAGGCCGGCTATCCGACGATCTGCAAGGGCCGCTATCGCGCCGACTGCCGCGAGGACCCCTATTACGCCTTCGAGGAGCCGATCAGCCTCAACCTCTCCGCGCTGCTGCCCGACCTCATCGCCGCCGGCGTCCAGGCGTTCAAGATCGAGGGACGGCAGCGCTCGCGCGCCTATGTGAAGACGGTCGTCGCCGCCTTCCGCAGGAACGTCGACGCCATCCTGGCCGGCGAGGCGCCCGACCTCGCCGATCTCGTCGCGCTCACGGAAGGCCGCAAGCAGACCGAAGGCGCGTTCGCAAGCAAGAAATGGCGTTGATCATGCCGGTTCGTCTCACGCTGGGGCCGATCCTGTTCCATTGGCCGGAGCAGCGGAAACTCGATCTTTACGCGCGCATCGCCGACGAGGCGCCGGTCGACACCGTCTATCTCGGCGAGGTCGTCTGCTCGAAGCGCGCGCCCTTCTTCGAGCAGCATTACGAGGACGTCGCCGTCCGGCTCGAGCGCGCCGGCAAGAAAGTCGTCATGTCCTCGCTCGGCGAGGTCATGCTCAAGCGCGAGCGGGACATGGTCGCGGATTTCACCGCGATCGAGGGGCGCGAGATCGAGATCAACGACAGCACGGCCCTGTTCCACGTCTCCGGCCGCAGGCCGCATCGGCTGGGACCGCTGATGAACGTCTACAACGAGGCGACGCTCTCCTATCTCGCCGCGCGCGGCGCCACTCATGTCGCGCCGCCGCCGGAAATGCCGCGCGAGGCTCTGGCCGTCCTCGCCGCGCGCGCCCGTGAACTGGATGTCGGCTTCGAGGTCCAGGGTTTCGGCCGCGCCTCGCTGGCGCTTTCGGCGCGCTGCTACCATGCCCGCGCGCACGGCCGGACCAAGGACAATTGCCTGTTCGTCTGCGAGGAGGACGCCGACGGCATGGCGCTGAAAGGTCTCGACGGCGCCACCTTTCTCGCGATCAACGGCATCCAGACCCTGTCGCACGCCTTCATCGACCTGTCCGGCGATCTCGCCGACCTCGTCGCGCTGGGGGCGACCGACATCAGGCTGTCGCCGCATACGCTCGACATGGTCGCCGTCGCCAGGATCTTCCGCGACGCGCTCGACGGCCGCATCTCGGCGGACGAGGCGCAGCGCGCGATGCGCGCGCTCGATGCGCCCGGCCCCTTCGCCAACGGCTTCTTCCACGGCAAGGCCGGGCATCTCCATATCGAGGCCGCCGGCGCCGCATGACGCGTTAACGGTCGGTCAGCATCCCCGCGTCATTGTGCGTCCGCGGCGCGTCGCCGCCAACGAGCCCCCATGAAGATCGCCGATTTCCGCAACGTCGCCTATCTCGCCGTGATCTGCATGACGCCGATCATCCTGGCGCTGGGATTCGCCACCGACCGCTAGGAAAGTTGCGAAGCTGCGCCGCAGCGGCTAATCCCTTTGACCGCAGAGGGCGCCGGGCCGGTAGCTCAATGGTTAGAGCCGGCCGCTCATAACGGTCTGGTTGCAGGTTCGAGTCCTGCCCGGCCCACCAC
>JBDHTL010000244.1:0-3114 GCA_039808645.1 Rhodoblastus sp.
GCTGGGACCGCCTACCTGCGTGCCATGTGGGACCGCTACGGCAATGTCGGCGGCATGCTCGCCGCCTACAATTTCGGTCCCGGCCGGTATGACGAATACCTTGCCGGTGAACGCGAGCTGCCGCAAGAAACGCGCGATTACGTCGCCGCGCTCGCGCCCGTTCTCGGCGGCGAGCCGCTCGCGCCAGACACCCTCGCCGGCCCGTCGCGCGTCACCGACTGGCGCGATGCTCCTCTCTTCGTCACGGCACCGGCTGGCCGGGAACATGCACTCGGCCAGCACGGCGAACGCATCGCCGGCGCACCTTCGGATGCGCCAGCCGCGTCGCCCGGTTCGCTCGTACCGGGACCGGCCGAGGCGCTTTTCGTGGCGCGATCTGGCTCGGGAGGCGCGCCATGAGCTTGATCGCACGGTTTCGTGCTGTAGCGGCGTGCCGGAAGGGAATGGGAGGGTCGCGGGCCGGAAGGGGCACGGCGACTGGAATACGGCAAGGTAAAAGCCATAGCGCAAACCACCGTCAAGCCATTGGAATGGCTTGGTGTTTTGCGCATATGGCGGTCGGTCGTGCATACGCATGGGCGATTTTGCCAGCAAAATCAAAGGCGCTTCGTATGGGCGGCTTCGCCGTGCCTCTCAGGAGGCGCGCATGAGCGGCGACGACAACGAGTTTCGCATCCGCCCCGGCAAGCCGCGCTCGACGCGCGCGCCGCGAGCCAAGACCTTCATCAACCAGGTGCTGCGCGCCGCCAAGCAGGCCAGCAACGCGCCAAGCATCGCGACGGGATCGGGACCGAGGCGCGGAGGAAGCTCGGCCAGCCGCTCGACCTTCGGCCGCGGCCGCAATGTCGTGTCGCGCAGCCGTCTGCTCGGCTCACGCCGCCGCGTCGTCGCCAAGGCGCGCATCGCCCGGCACAAGGGCCGCGCCTTTCGCTCCGCGCCGGTCTCGGCCCACCTCTCCTATCTCAAGCGCGAAGGCGTCAGCCGCGACGGCGAGAAGGGCGTCATGTTCGACGCGGAGAATGACCGCGCCGACGATCTCGGCTTCGCCGATCGCTGCCAGGACGACCGGCACCATTTCCGCTTCATCATTTCCCCGGAAGACGCCGGTGACATGGAAGACCTGCGCGCCTTCACGCGGGATCTCGCGAGGCAAATGGAAGCCGATCTCGGCACCCGTCTCGACTGGATCGCCGTCGATCACTGGAATACCGACAACCCGCATGTGCATCTCATCGTGCGCGGCGTCGACGAGACCGGCGCCGATCTGGTCATCTCGCGCGACTATATCAGCCACGGCCTGCGCGGACGGGCCGAGGAGCTGGTCGATGCCGAACTCGGCCCCAAGCCCGAACACGAGATCCGCTCCAGCCTCGCCCGCGAGGTCGATGCCGAACGCTGGACGCGGCTCGATCGGGAGATCGCGCGCCAGGCCAACGAGCTGGGCTATATCGACCTGCGGCCCGAAGCGAAGGGACCGGATGATCCCGAAATCCGCCGGCTGCTGGTCGCGCGCATGCGCCATCTCGAAAAGATGGGTCTGGCCGCCGATGCCGGGGTCAACGAATGGCTCGTCGAGCCGGGCGCGGAGAGGACGCTGCGCTATCTCGGCACACGCGGCGACATCATCAAGACCATGCACCGCGCCTTCGCCGGGCTCGGCGAGGAGCGCGCCGTCGCCGACTTCACGATCGACGCCGGGAAGGACGGGCCGCCCATCATCGGCCGGCTGGTCGACAAGGGCCTCCATGACGAGCTGACCGGGGAAGCCTATGCCGTGATCGACGGCACCGACGGCCGCGCCCATCATGTCCGGCTGCGCGGCATCGAGGCGTTCGAGCATGCGCCTCCCATCGGCGGCATCGTAGAGGTCCGTCGCTTCGGCGGTGCCGAAGATCCGCGGCCCACCATCGTCCTCGCCAACCGCTCCGACCTCGATCTCCAGACCCAGATAACCGCGCCGGGCGCGACCTGGCTCGATCACCGGCTGGTCGAACGCGATCCCATGCCGCTCGGCACCGGCGGCTTCGGCCGCGAGGTGCGCGAGGCGATGGACGCGCGCGCCGAACATCTCGCAGACGAGGGCCTTGCCCGCCGCGAAAGCCAGCGCATCGTCCTGCAACGCAATCTACTGGCCACACTTCGCCGCCGCGAGCTCGACGCCGTGGGCGAGCAGCTCTCGGCCGAGACCGGACTTGCGCATGTGAAGCCGCAGGCCGGCGAATATGTCGCCGGCACCTATCGCCGCCAGCTCGCGCTTTCCTCCGGCCGCTTCGCCGTGATCGAGGGCTTCGCCCCCGATGGCGGGCGCGGCTTCCAGCTCGTCCCCTGGTCCCGCGAGATCGAACACAAGCTCGGCCAGCACATCTCCGGCGTCGCCCGCAGCGGCGGCGGCATCGACTGGTCGCTCGGCCGCAAGCGCGACCTCGGCCTCTGACGAAAGGAACCTCCCATGTCCGGAACGAAAATCCTCTGGGGCCAGATCAGCATCGTCTTCCTGATCGTCCTCGTCTCGGTCTGGAGCGGCACGCAATGGGTCGCCTTCCGGCTCGGCTTCCAGCCCCAGCTCGGCCCCGCTTGGTTCGAGGTCGCCGGCTGGCCGGTCTATTATCCACCGGCGCTATTCTGGTGGTGGTATTTCTATGAAGCCTATGCGCCGCGCATTTTTGCCGAGGGCGGCATCATCGCGGCATCGGGCGGCTTCCTCTCCATTGCCGTCGCCATCACCATGTCGGTGATGCGCGCCCGCGAGGCGTCAGACATCGACACCTACGGCTCGGCGCGATGGGCCGAACGGTCCGAGATCGTAGGCGCCGGTCTTCTCGGCCAGGACGGCGTGATCCTCGGCCGCTACGAGCGCGACTATCTGAGGCATGACGGCGCCGAGCACATCTTATGTTTCGCGCCGACGCGATCGGGCAAGGGCGTCGGGCTCGTGGTCCCGAGCCTGCTGACCTGGCCGGGAAGCTGCATCGTCCATGACATCAAGGGCGAGAACTGGCAGCTCACCGCCGGCTTCCGGGCGAAGCATGGCCGCGTGCTGCTCTTCGATCCGACGACCGTGGCCTCGGCCGCCTACAATCCCTTGCTCGAGGTGCGGCGTGGCGAGTGGGAAGT
>JBDHTL010000245.1:0-3067 GCA_039808645.1 Rhodoblastus sp.
CGCGCCGCGAAGCGGCCTGCCCGTGCGCGGCAAGGTCACCCGTCCCGAGCCCGCCAAGGTTCCGGCCCGTCCGAAGGCCGACGACGGCCGCCGCCAGGGCAAGCTGACCCTGACGGCCGCATCCAGCGACGAGGACGGCGCGACGCGCGGCCGCTCGCTCGCCTCCATGCGCCGCCGCCAGGAGAAGTTCCGCCGCAGCCAGATGCAGGAAACCCGCGAGAAGATTTCCCGCGAAGTGGTTCTGCCCGAGACCATCACGATTCAGGAACTGTCGCAGCGCATGTCCGAACGCGCCGTCGACGTCATCAAGTATCTGATGAAGGAAGGCCAGATGATGAAGCCGGGCGACGTCATCGACGCCGATCTGGCCGAACTGATCGCGGGCGAATTCGGCCACACGGTCAAGCGCGTTTCCGAATCGGATGTGGAAGAGGGCATCTTCAACATTGCCGACGAGGAAGGCGAAATGCTGCCGCGTCCGCCGGTCGTGACCATCATGGGCCACGTCGACCACGGCAAGACCTCGCTGCTCGACGCCATCCGCCACGCCAATGTGGTGGCGGGCGAAGCCGGTGGCATCACCCAGCATATCGGCGCTTATCAGGTCGAGCATAACGGCCAGAAGATCACCTTCATCGACACGCCCGGCCACGCTGCCTTCACGGCGATGCGCGCCCGCGGCGCGCAGGCGACGGATATCGCGATCCTCGTGGTCGCCGCCGACGACAGCGTGATGCCGCAGACGATCGAATCGATCAACCACGCCAAGGCGGCCGGCGTGCCGATCATCGTGGCGATCAACAAGATCGACAAGCCGACGGCCAACCCGCAGAAGGTTCGCACCGAGCTGCTCCAGCACGAAGTCTTCGTGGAATCCATGGGCGGTGAAGTGCTCGACGTCGAAGTTTCGGCCAAGAACAAGATCAATCTCGACAAGCTGCTCGATGCGATCCTGCTCCAGTCCGAAATCCTCGACCTGCGCGCCAATCCGAACCGCACCGCCGAAGGTACGGTCATCGAGGCCGAGCTGGACCGCGGCCGCGGCGCCGTCGCCACGGTTCTCGTCCAGAAGGGCACGCTGCGCCCGGGCCAGATCATCGTCGCGGGCGACCAGTGGGGCCGCGTGCGCGCGCTTGTCAACGACAAGGGCGACCATGTGAAGGAAGCCACCCCGGCCATGCCGGTGGAGGTTCTGGGCCTTTCGGGCACGCCTGCCGCTGGCGACAAGTTCGCCGTGGTCGAGAACGAAAGCCGCGCCCGCGAGATCTCGGAATACCGTCTGCGTCTGGCCCGCGACAAGGCGGCTGCCCGCCAGTCGGGTTCGCGCGGCTCGCTGGAGCAGATGATGAGCCAGCTCCAGTCCTCCGGCATGAAGGAGTTCCCGCTGGTCATCAAGGGCGACGTGCAGGGTTCGATCGAAGCCATCATCGGCGCGCTCGACAAGCTCGGCACCGACGAAGTGCGCGCCCGCGTCGTTCATTCGGCGGTCGGCGGCGTCACGGAATCGGATATTTCGCTGGCCGAAGCCTCGAATGCCGCCATCATCGGCTTCAACGTCCGCGCCAATGCGCAGGCGCGGTCGCTCGCCGAGCGTGAAGGCATCGAGATCCGCTACTACAACATCATCTACGATCTGGTGGATGACGTGAAGGCGGCCATGTCCGGCCTGCTGTCGCCGGAGCGGCGCGAAACCTTCCTCGGCAATGCCGAGATCCTGGAGGTGTTCAACATCACCAAGGTCGGCAAGGTCGCGGGCTGCCGCGTCGTCGAAGGCAAGGTCGAGCGCGGTGCGGGCGTCCGCCTCGTGCGCGACAACGTCGTCATCCACGAAGGCAAACTCAAGACGCTCAAGCGCTTCAAGGACGAAGTCTCGGAAGTGCCGGTCGGTCAGGAATGCGGCATGGCCTTCGAGAACTACGAGGACATCCGCGCTGGCGACACCATCGAGTGCTTCCGCGTCGAGCACGTCACCCGTACGCTGTAAGCGCCGGATCTGCTATAGATTGGAAACCGCCGGTTCTGGCCGGCGGTTTTCTCATGCGATGAACGGACGGACACAATGACAAAAGCAACCTCTTCCGCGCCTTCGCAGCGCATGCTGCGCGTCGGCGAGCAGGTGCGCGCCGCCATCACCCAGGTTCTCCAGCGCGGCGAAGTGCGTGACGACCTGATCGAGAAGACCGTGATTTCCATCTCGGAAGTGCGCATGTCGCCCGATCTCAAGATCGCCACCGCCTATGTGACGCCGCTGGGCGTTGCCGATCACACGGCTGTCATCGCCGCGCTCAACCGCCATGCGAAATATATTCGCGGGCGTCTCGGCGGCCAGCTTCGCCAGATGAAATACATGCCGGAAGTGCGTTTCCGTGACGACACCTCCTTCGACAATTACAGCAAGATCGACGCGCTGCTGCGTTCGCCCGAGGTCCAGCGTGACCTTGATGCGGGCGGCGATGACGAAGAATAGAACGACGAGAAATCATAACGCATGTCCAAACCGCGCAAACCCAAGGGCCGCCCCGTCTCCGGCTGGATCATTCTCGACAAGCCGGTGGATTTCGGCTCGACGGAGGCCGTGTCCAAGATCAAGTGGCTGTTCAACGCCCAGAAGGCCGGTCACGCCGGAACCCTCGATCCGCTGGCCTCCGGCATGCTGCCGATCGCGCTCGGCGACGCCACCAAGACCGTTCCTTACGTCATGGATGGCCGGAAAATCTACGAATTCACCGTCACCTGGGGCGAGGAGCGCACCACCGACGACCTCGAAGGCGAGGTGACGCAATCTTCCGCAAGCCGCCCGTCCGAAGAGCAGATTCGCGAATTGCTGCCGCGTTACACCGGCGTCATCGAGCAGATTCCGCCGCAATTCTCGGCGATCAAGATCGCTGGTGAGCGCGCCTACGATCTCGCCCGCGAAGGCGAAACCGTTGAAATCCCGGCGCGTGAAGTGGAAATCTTCCGCCTGACGCTGCTTGGCTGTCCCGATGAAAACACCGCCTGCTTCGAGGTGGAATGCGGCAAGGGCACCTATGTCCGGGCGCTTGCCCGCGATTTCGGCCGCGATCTC
>JBDHTL010000246.1:0-3059 GCA_039808645.1 Rhodoblastus sp.
CCGCCGCCGCCGTCGGTGCCGTCGGTGTCGCCGGCGACCGCCGCAATCCCGCGCGCGCCGTCGAGCGCCAGCGCCAGCGCCAGCGCATATTCCTGGTTCGGGCCGCCGCGCCCCTTGCCGCGGATCGTCACGGTCAGCTCGCCGCCGGACAGGATGGCGGCGCGACGGCCCTCGGCGGCGAGTTTTTTTGCCAGGGCGGCGTGGGACGCGGCGACGTCGCGCGCCTCGCCCTCGACATCGGCGCCGAGCGACACGGGGTCAAAGCCCGCGGCCTTTGCCGTCGCGGCCGCCGCCGCCAGCGAATCGGCCGGGCGCGCGACGATCGCGAAAGAGGCGTCGGCGAAGACCGGATCGCCGGGCTTGGGCGTCTCCATCGCGGGATCGTCCAGCAGCGCCTGCGCGCTCGGCGGCAGGGCGATGCCATATTTGGCGACGATGGCCCGGGCGTCGGCGAGCGTCGTCGGGTCGGGCACGGTCGGACCGGATGCGATCGCGGAAGGCTCGTCGCGCGGCACGTCCGAAATGGCGAGGCTGACGAGGCGCGCCGGCCGGGCGAGCGCCGCGAGCCGGCCGCCCTTGATGCGCGAGAGGTGCTTGCGGACGCAATTGATCTCGCCGATCACCGCGCCGGAACGCAGCAGCGCGCGGGTGATCGCCTGTTTTTCGGCCAGCGCGAGGGCCCCCGCGGGCGCGATCCAGTTGGCCGAGCCGCCGCCCGACAGAAGCGCCAGCACAAGATCGTCGGGGCCGGCCTCGCGCGCGAGATCGAGAATCGTCGCGGTCGCGTCGACGCCGGCCTGATCGGGCACGGGATGGCCGGCTTCCAGCACAGGAACGATACGCGTCGCGCAGCCGTAGCCTTGGCGGGCGACGCCGAGGCCGGTCAGGCGGTCTTTCGCCAGTCCCAGCGTGTCGAGGTAATGCGCTTCCGCGGCCGCGATCATCGAACCCGCCGCCTTGCCCGCGCCGAGCAGGACGATACGGCCCTTTGGCGGGGCGGGCAGATGGCGCGCCAGCAGGCCGGCGGGGTGCGCCGCGGCCACGGCCGCGTCGAACAGCTTGCGCAGGGTTTCGCGCGTGTTGGTCACGATGGGCTCCACCAATGTCATTCCCGCGAAAGCGGGAATCCAGAATCGTGTCGTGGCTCCTGGATTCCCGATCGCCGCTGCGCGGCGTCGGGAATGACAACCCAAGCCATCAACGAAAAGCAACCTGCCTCACGCATTCTCCGCCGCGATCGCGCCGATCACCGCGTCCGTCACCTTGCGCGTATTCGCCACGCCGCCAAGGTCCGGCGTATGCAGCGCCGGATCGGCGGTGACGCGCTCGATCGCCTTCATCAGGTGGTCGGCGGCGTCCTTCTCGCCGAGATGTTCCAGCATCATGACGGCCGACCAGAACGTGCCGACGGGATTGGCGATCCCCTTGCCCATGATGTCGAAGGCCGAGCCGTGGATCGGCTCGAACATCGAGGGGAATTCGCGCTCCGGATTGAGGTTAGCCGTCGGCGCGATGCCGAGCGAGCCGGCGAGCGCGGCGGCGAGATCGGAGAGAATGTCGGCGTGCAGGTTGGTCGCCACGATCGTGTCGATGGTCTCGGGCTTCAGCACCATGCGCATGGTCATGGCGTCGACGATCATCTTGTCCCAGGTCACGTCCGGAAATTCCTTCGCCACTTCGGCGGCGACCTCGTCCCACATCACCATGGCGTAGCGCTGCGCGTTCGACTTGGTGACAACGGTGAGCAATTTTCGCGGACGACTTTGGGCAAGCCGGAACGCAAACCTGATGACGCGAGACACGCCGGCGCGCGTCATCATCGACACGTCGGTCGCCGCCTCGATCGGCAGGCCCTGATGCACGCGGCCGCCGACGCCGGAATATTCGCCTTCCGAATTTTCACGCACGATCACCCAGTCGAGCTCCGGTCCGTTCACCTTGCGCAGCGGCGAGACGATGCCCGGCAGAATGCGCGTCGGGCGCACGTTGGCGTATTGGTCGAAGGGCTGGCAGATGGCCAGCCGCAGGCCCCACAGCGTGATGTGATCGGGAATGTCGGGATGGCCGGCCGAACCGAACAGGATGGCGTCGTGATTCCTGATCTGCGCGCGGCCGTCCTCCGGCATCATGCGGCCGTGCTTCTTGTAGTACTCGCCGCCCCAGTCGAAATGGTCGAAATGGAAGGCGAACTTTCCGTCGCGCGCGGCGAGCGCCTTCAGCACTTCGACGCCGGCGTCCACGACTTCCGTGCCGATGCCGTCGCCGGGGATGGCTGCGATCCTGTAGGTCTTCATGGGTCTTGCTCCCGAGTTCGAGCGCGGGTCAGCGCGCGTTGACGACAGCCGCCGGCCGCGCGGCCGAACGGGCGAGGACGAGGGTGAGCGCGGCCGACAGAACCAGCAGGCCGGCGACGAACCAGAGGCCGCCCGCGAAACTGTCGGTCTGGTCCTTGATCCAGCCGATCATCGCCGGGCCGAAGAAGCCGCCGAGATTGCCGATGGAATTGATGGTGGCGATGCCGGCCGCAGCCGCAGGGCCCGACAGGAACAGCGTCGGCATGGACCAGAGCGGCGGCTTGGCGGCGCTGATGCCGACATTGACCAGGACCAGAGCGGCGACGACCAACACGACCGAGTTCGAGACGCCAGCGATGGCGAGGCCGATGGCCGCGGCCAGGCAGGCAATGACGACATGCCATGTGCGCTCGTTCGTCTTGTCCGAATGCCAGGACCACAGATACATGCACACGACCGCAATCGTCGGCGGCACGGCGTTGAGGAAGCCGACCGCCATGTTGGACATGCCGAAGCCCTTGATGATCTGCGGCGCCCAGACGCCGAGCGTATAGAGGCCAGCCGACGTTCCGAAATAGACGAGCGCCAGCGCCAGCACGCGCAGATCGGCGAGACCCTTCCAGATGGAATGGCTCGCGGTCGCGGCCTTGGCGGACCGCTCGGCGTTCATTGTCTCGACCAGCCAGGCGCGCTCGTCAGCAGGAAGCCATCTCGCGTCTTCGGGCTTGTCGGTCATGTAGGCGAGGACGACGAAGCCGAGAATGA
>JBDHTL010000247.1:0-3029 GCA_039808645.1 Rhodoblastus sp.
GAGCCGAAGCCACTGCAGCAACCGCATCCCCCGATCTGGGTCGGCGGCGAGAGCCGCGCGGCACTCCGGCGGGCGGTGACGCTCGGCGCTGCGTGGTATCCCGGGAACAACAACCAGCAGAAGCCGATGGACACGCCGGTGCGGCTGGCGGCGGGGCGCGCTGAGTTGCAGCGCACGGCGGAGCGGCACGGGCGCGATCCGTCGACCGTGCGCATGTCGCTGATCGTGCAGAACCCGTTCCAATGGTCGCCGATTGCGACACAGGACGGAGAGGCGCGACGGTTCTTCACGGGATCATCGGCGGACATGCTCGCCGATTGCGCGGCGCTCGAGGCGCTCGGCGTCGACCACGTGGCGGTCCGGGCCGGCGGTCGCTCGGTAGCGGAGGCCATCGAGAACATCGAGCGCTTCGGCGCCGAGGTGATCGGCAAGCAAGGTGCGTGAACAGGTTCGCCGGCTCGGGGCTCGCGTGCCCGGGACCGTGCTGCCGCCTCGGTTGCCGCGTCCTGTCCTTGCATGCCTCCGGCACGACGCAACCGCGCGTCGCTCTTGGCGCTTCGGTTGCCGCGTCCTGTCCTTGCGCGCCTCCGGCACGACGCAACCGCGCGTCGCTCCTGGCGCTTCGGTTGCCGCGTCCTGTCCTTGCGCGCCTCCGGCACGACGCAACCGCGCGTCGCTCCTGGCGCTTCGGTTGCCCACCCGCAACCGCGCTAGTAAATCGTGACGCCGCTGTCGACGGGGAAGACCTGCCCCGTGGTGATGGCGGCCTCGTCGGAGGCGAGATAGACGGCCATGTCGGCGATGTGGATCGGCAGGCCGAGGCCGAACAAGTGGCTGTCGGCCATGCTGGCGAGCGCGGGATTGACCTCCATCAGCTTTCGCACACGATCGGAGAGCGTCGCCGACGGCGCGATGGCGTTGACGCGGATCTTGTCCTTGGCGTGATCGAGGGCCATGGCGCGGGTCAGCGAGGCGACACCGCCTTTTGCGGCGCCGTAGCAGGCGCGGCCGCGCACGGCCATCAACGCCAGGTTCGAGGCCATATTGATGACGGCGCCGCCGCCCGAGCGGGCGATGTGCGGAATGGCGACCTTCGAGCACAGGAAGGTGCCGAAGAGATCGAGCTTGATGACGCGCCAGAATTCGTCCTCGGACGCCTCGGTGACGGGGCCGTCCTCGGGTGTCGAGCCGCCGGCGTTGTTGTGCAGGATGTGGAGCGCGCCGTAGCGGGCCAGGGTGGCGTCAACGGCGGCGGTGACACTCGCCTTGTCGGTGATGTCGCAGAGCATGAAGGCCGCGTCGCCACCCGAATTGCCGGCGCGGCTGCGGGCGCTGGCGGCGGCGGCCTCGCCGAGCTCGCGGTTGATGTCGACGAGCATGACGCGGGCGCCCTCCTCGGCGAAACGCTCGGCGGTGGCGCGGCCGATGCCGCCACCGGCGCCGGTGATGAAGGCGACTTTGCCTTTGAGGCGGGGACCGGGCATGGGGCTGCTCCTGATTGCGGGCTGAGGTCCGAGTGATCGGCGGCGCGGCTTCGAGCCGGTAGTGACGTTATGGGACGTCGCAACCGCAACGCAACCGGGAAGCACGCGGCGGTGCGCAGCAGACCAGCCGTCAGGGCGACGCGAAACGGGGACCGGCTGATGCCGATCCCCGTCGATGTCGTCAGGTCATGTCCCGATCAGAACTTGGTCGAAGCGCCGAAGCGGAAGAGCTGTTCGTCGTCCCAGCTCTCCTTGACCACGGCCCAGCCGAAGTCTCCGCGCAGCGGACCGAGCGGGCTGTCCCAAATGATGCTGGCACCAGCGGAGACGCGGATCTTGCTGGAGTCGCCCAGGCACACGTGCGGAGATTCACCCGGTGCAACCGCGGTTCCGCACTGCTGACTCAGCGCCTTGATGCTCTGCGACACGCCGAACAGCGAGCCAGCATCGACGAAGAAGGCGCCCTTGACGCCTAGATCCTCGGGGACCAGCGGCATCGGGAAGCGCACCTCGCCGGTCACGGCCCAGAACGTATGACCGCCGAGAGCATCGTTCGTGGACAGGTCACGCGCGCCGATGCCCGACTTGTTGAAGCCGCGAATGGTCTCGCCGCCCTTGTAGAACACGTCCATCAGGCGAACGTCGTCGCCACCCCAGCCCTGGATATGACCGGCCTGAGCGCGACCGACGAAGGTGATCTTCTCGGTGATCGGGAAGTAGTAACGGCCCTCGCCTGAGAAGCGAGCGTACTGAACGTCGCCACCCAGTCCAGCAAACTCGACGCCGCTGTAGAAGTAATAGCCGCTGGTGGGATTCTTCGGGTGATTGCGCTTGTCGAACGTGATCGACGTGCCGACCAGCGACGTGAAAGCGGAACCCTCGGCCTCACGAATGGCGCGCGACGCGATCCGACCGTCCGAGAAGTCCTTGTCGACGTCGTAGATCTCATCGTGCGACAGCGTGTAGTTCGTGTTCAGCCACAAGTACTCGGCCAGCGGGAAGCCGAGGCGCAGGCTGCCGCCCGTCTTGCGGTGACGGAAGCCGGACTGGCGCGTCTGGTCGAGGTCTTTGTGGAAAATGTCGAAACCGGCCGCGAGATTGCGATCCAGGAAGCGCGGTTCGGTGAAGCTCAGATCGATCTGCAGGCGCTCGACGGAGCCCGACAGGCGCAGGCGCAGGAACTGGCCATTACCCATCAAGTTGCGCTCGGTGAGGCTGATGTCGCCGATCACGCCTTCGCTGGTGGAGTAGCCCGCACCGAAGGACAGCTCACCCGTGGGCTGCTCGACAAGCTCGACGTCGAGGACGACACGGTCCTGAGCGGAACCCGGACGGCGCTTGATCTCGACGGTCTTGAAGAAGCCCAGACCCTGCAGGCGCTTCTTGGCGCGATCAACCAGAAGGGGGTTGTAGGCATCGCCCTCGACGAGGCGGAACTCGCGACGGATGACGTGGTCGCGTGTGCGCGTGTTGCCGAGGATGTTGATGCGCTCGATGTAGACGCGCGGCCCCTCGTCGATGAAGTAGACGAGCGAGATCGACTGG
>JBDHTL010000248.1:0-2981 GCA_039808645.1 Rhodoblastus sp.
CCGGCACGCTGGCGCAGCGCGCGGCGCAATATTTCAACGAGAAGAATTATGCGGCGGCTCTCGACGCTCTCGAACGGCGCGCAGCCATGGCGCCCGAGACGACGGAGCTGCGCATGATGCGCGGATGGACGCTGCTGCATCTCAACCGCAAGGACGAGGCGCGCAACGCGTTCGCGACGCTCGGCAAGGCAGCGCCTGGCCAATCCCTGCAAGGGGGCAAGTAACATGCGTAATCCCGTCGTTTTCCTCCCCGTCCTCGCCGCGCTCGCGGGCTGCGCCTCCGACGCGCCAACGACCGCCTATGTCTCGCGCGTGGAGACGGCCTCGCCCGAGACGACGCCGGTGGCCGGCGCCGACGCCTCGATGATGCTGGCGCAGATGCCCCAGCCCGGCGGGCTGGTTACGAAGGTGCGCGAAAAGTCCTATCCCAACGGCGTCGGCCAGCAGGCGGTGCTCGGCGGCGAGGTCTCCGGCCTCGGCGAGAACCGCCTCGAGATCAACGTGCAGACGTCCCCATCGAACGGCGTCGCGGGCATGCTCGACATCGGCCCGCCGTCGGAAGCGGGCATGAAGCGCGAGATTCTCGCGCGCTATCCCAAGGTGCCGATGCGCATCGTCACCCAGCCGCGCCAGAATTCGCTCGGTGTGTTCGGCCTCGCCATCGGGCGCGCCGGCAATGGCGCGCGCTGCATTTTCGCCTGGCAGTGGGTGGACGACATCCGCCGCGGCGGCGCCCAGAGCTCCGGCTTCTCGATCATGGGCAAGCGGTTCGGCGGCTCCTCCAGCGGGGCCGGCGCGACGCCGGCTTCGATCCGCGTGCACCTGTGCCGCAACGACGCTACGGTCGACGACCTCGCCGCGACCGTGGAGGGCATGACGCTCGCCTCGCCCGCCGTGGTCGAGAACGCGCTCAATCCCGCGCGCCGTCTCGAAGCGACCACGCCGGTGCGTGACACCCATTCGGCGCGCGGCACGACGGTGATCGCCAATGCGGCGCCGCCCGGCAGCCTCGAGAGCGCGCTCGCGCCGCAGAAACAGACGCAGGTCGCCGCCGACGACACGCCCAAGCCGAAGCGCGCGACGCGCGTCGCCCGGCGCAAGCCGGCGCCGCCCGCGCAGGACGGCGAGGAGGGCGTGGTCGTGGCGCGCCGCCAGGCGCCGGTCGAACAGCAGCAGCTTCAGCCCCAGCCCGCCTACGCCGGCGGACCCCGCTATCTCGCGCCCGTCGCCGGCATGCCGGCGAGCGCGCCCATGACGTATGGGACGCCCGCGCCCGTCGCATCGGCCGCGCCGACGACCGCCGGCCTCGATCCGAGCCTGCCGGCCGCCGCCTACCGCGGCCCGGGCGGCCGCGGCAATTATTGAACCGCCGGCTCCGCCGCCCGACAGTTCGACCCGAATCGCGCCGGTCCGGCAGGACCGGCGCGATTTTCCGTCGCAGGCCGCGATTTCGGTGTGAATACCGACAATTCTAGGCGTTGCCGCAAAGTCTTCGCAGCGCCGATGCGTCATAGTTCCGACATCGTTCGGGAGACAAAGATGACGCCTGCCGATTTCGACACTCTGCTGGAAGCCGCGATCCCGACATTCGGCCGCACGACGCTGACGCTCGCCGAGACGCCGAGCGATACGCGCGCGCTGCTGCGGCTGTTCGAGCGCGCGCTGGTGCTTGGCAACCGGCGCGGCGCGCCGCTCGCCGAAATCCAGGCGCCGCTCGCCGCATTCCCGGACCTTGCCGGCGCCTTCTGGCATGTGCCGGTCGAGGATTCGAGCCGCGACGGCGTCGTCCGGCTGAGCTTCGAGCGTCCGGAAATGCCGCACGCCGCGTAGAGCGCGCGCCGGCTTTCTGCGCATCGGCGGCCGCATCATTTCCTTTGCGAAATCGCCGGCCCGATTCACAATGGCCGGCGAATCACCCCGTTCGAGTTCACGCGTCCGGAAGCCCTGCCGCAGCCGGACCGCGCGGTGATTCCCGCAACGACTGGGGAGGCCGGCGCATTGGCGGGACGACGCAAGCGCGTCAAGCGACAGGGGGCGTCCGGCGCGACGGCGCGCCAGCAATTCGCGGCCCTGCCGTTTCGCGACAACGACGGCCTTCAGGTGATGCTGGTGACCTCGCGCGAGACGCGACGCTGGGTGCTGCCCAAGGGCTGGCCGATCAAGGGGCTGAAGCCCCATTCCGTCGCGGCCCGCGAGGCGCTGGAGGAGGCGGGGCTGACCGGCAAGGTGGCGAAGGAGCCGATCGGCTCCTACCACTACATCAAGCGGATGCGGAACGGCGCGGCGATGACCTGCGAGGTCGGCGTGTTCCCGATGGCGGTGGAGAAACAGCGGCGCAACTGGCCCGAACGCGACCAGAGAACCACGAGCTGGTTCGCGCTCGAAGACGCCGCGACGCTGGTCGACGAGCCGGAACTCCGCGACCTCATTCTCGGCTTCGCGCAGCCGCGCCAGGAAGCGTGAGCCCGGGAGGCGCGAGGCCGGAGGCGTGACGCCAAGAGGCGCGAGCGCATAGCCCCCGGGCGCCTATCGGTTCCGACTGTCAAGAAATGGTCGGAGTGAGAGGATTCGAACCTCCGACCCCCTCGTCCCGAACGAGGTGCGCTACCAGACTGCGCTACACTCCGATTGATCCGCCGCCGCAAAGGCGTGAACCGCGCCCTTATAGTCAAGGCGGACGCGGGCGGCAAGACCGCATCGACGCTTTCCCGCGGGCGGGCCAAAGCCGAGTTCGAGCGCCGTCAGACGGCCGCGTCGGAGGGTCCCGGGGCGGGTGTCCGGCAAGCTGTCGGCGCCGACGCGCCGGATGCCGGCCGCGCGCGCCGCCCGGAACACGCTCGACGCCGCGGGGTTGCCGGGGCGAAGCGAGCCCTCTATGGTCCGCGCCCGCCGGTGCGCCGGCGCGATGGGGCGTCGCCAAGCGGTAAGGCAGCGGATTTTGATTCCGCCATACGGAGGTTCGAATCCTCCCGCCCCAGCCA
>JBDHTL010000249.1:0-2936 GCA_039808645.1 Rhodoblastus sp.
CGCATATGCGAAGAAGATTGTGCCAGGGCGCCCGTTTTTCAAGCGCCTTGGCGCCGCGCTCGCATTTCGGGCGGTTCGGTGTTATGGCTATTAACATGACCGACCGGAACAATTTCTGCGGTCCCCGGCGCGGCTACCATCACGGCCGGCTGAAGGACGCGCTGCTGGAGGCGGCGCGCGGGCTGGTCGCCGAGCGCGGGCCGGCGGGCTTCACCCTGACGGAAGCCGCCAAGCGCGTCGGCGTGACGGCTGCGGCCCCCTACCGCCATTTCGCCGACCGCAATGAATTGATGAGCGAACTGGCCCGGCGCGGCTTCGAGAGCTTCGGCCAGAAGCTGGAGCAGGCCTGGGACAATGGCCAGCCCGACGCCACGACCGCCATGCGCCGCTTGGGCGAGGCGTATCTTTCCTTCGCCCGGCAGGAGCCTGGCCTCTACAGCGCCATGTTCGGCAATGTGCAGGCGCTGAACACGCCGACCTCGGGCGCCGCCGCCGACAGGGCGCTGGCCATGATCCACCACGCCTGCGCCGCCGTGCTGCGGCAATACGGCGCGCCGGACTCCGCCGCCCGCGACCTCGCGCTGCAGGTCTGGGCCTACAGCCACGGCGTCGCGCAACTCGTGCTGTCGGGCCATTTCGCCAATGCCGACACCGACGCGCTGGGCCTGATGCGGCAGGGCGCGTCAAATATCGTCGAAATGGCGGTGCGCAAGGCGGTCGCGGGTTAGAACCTGCGAACGTCGGACCGCTAGCCTCGGCGGTCCCAGCTGCGGCGCCAGAGTTCCGCCCCGGATGCAATTCGCGCGCAACTGCGCTACATAGACCGCCCATGACCCGTCCGCTAAACTCGCTCGACCTGCCCAAGGCGCCGGCCGATACGCGCGTCGTCGTCGCCATGTCCGGCGGCGTCGACTCTTCCGTCGTCGCCGCCCTGCTCAAGTCGGAAGGCTACGACGTCATCGGCGTGACGCTGCAGCTCTACGACCACGGCGAGGCGACGCATCGGCAGGGTTCGTGCTGCGCGGGCCAGGACATCCACGACGCCCGGCAGGTCGCCGCCCGCCTCGGCATTCCGCATTACGTGCTCGACTACGAGAGCAAGTTCCGCGAGAAGGTGATCGATCCTTTCGCGGAGAGCTACGCGACCGGCGAGACGCCGGTGCCCTGCGTCGCCTGCAACCAGTACATCAAGTTCGCCGATCTCTTCGACACCGCGCGCGATCTCGGCGCCGATGCGCTGGCGACCGGCCATTACATCGTCTCGAAGCCCGACGGCCACGGACATCGCGCGCTGTATCGCGCGAAGGAAGCGGCGCGCGACCAGAGCTACTTCCTCTACGCCACGACCCGCGCGCAGCTCGACCTTCTGCGCTTTCCGCTCGGCGTCTACGAGAAGGCGGAGGTGCGCGAACTCGCCCGCAAGTTCGGTCTGGCGGTCGCCGAGAAGCATGACAGCCAGGACATCTGCTTCGTGCCGCAGGGCCGCTACACGGATCTCTTGGAAAAGCTGCAGCCCGGCGCGGCAAAGCCCGGCGACATCGTGCATGTCGACGGACGCGTTCTCGGCCGCCATTCCGGCGTCATCCATTACACGGTCGGCCAGCGCCGCGGCCTCGGACTCGGCGCCAAGGCGCCCAGGAATCTTCAACTGAATGAGCCCCTCTACGTCGTGCGCATCGACGCCGCCAACGCCCGCGTCATCGTCGGCCCGCGCGCCGCGCTGCTGGCGCATGCCGCGCTGCTGCGCGACGTCAACTGGATCGGCGAGGGCGAACTGGATGCGCTGCCGCACGCCGGCCTGCCGATCGCCGCGCGCGTGCGCTCGACGCGCGCGCCCGCGCCCGCCCTGCTCTTCGCCGAGCGCGGGCGGGAGGGCTACCAGGTGAAGGTCGTGTTCAGCGAGGACGAATCCGGCGTCTCGCCGGGGCAGGCCTGCGTCTTCTACGAGAGCGCCGAACCCGACGCGCGCGTGCTCGGCGGCGGCGCGATTCGCGCGACCGAATCCGCCTGGAATTTTGCGCCGGCGGCCGCGCCGCTTCCTGCTGCAGCGGCCGGACGCTGAGCGCATGTCGGGCGAGCCCGCGGAAGCTCTGGCCTCGATCGACAACGCCAATGTCGAGGAAGCCTACGCCCGCTGGGCGCCCATCTACGATCTCGTCTTCGCCGCCATCATGAAGCCCGGCCGCAAGGCCGCCGCGGCAGCCGCCTCGCGCGACAACGGCCGCGTGCTCGACGTCGGCGTCGGCACGGGTCTCGAACTGCCGATGTTTTCGCGCACGACGCGGCTGGTCGGCGTCGATCTGTCCGAGCCGATGCTCCGGCGCGCGCAGGATCGCGTGACGAAAGAGGGCCTTCGCAACGTCGAGGGCCTCATCAAGATGGACGCGATGAACCTCGCCTTTCCCGACGCGAGCTTCGACTGCGCGGTCGCGCCCTACGTGCTGACTGTGGTGCCCGATCCGCACGCGACGCTCGACGAGTTGGCGCGCGTGACCAGGCCCGGCGGCGAGATCGTGCTGGTCAATCACATCGGCGCCGAGACGGGCCCGATCGCCGCCATCGAGAGCTGGATGGGACGCCGCTCCGCCGACCTCGGCTGGCGGCCGGAATTTCCCTGGAGCGTGATCGGCGACTGGATCGCCGGGCGCGACGACATCGTCCTGACCGAGCGCAGGAAGCTCGCGCCATTGGGCCTGTTCACGCTGGCCAGAATGGCGCGGCGATAGGCCGCTCTTCGCGCCCCTTCATGCCGAGGATGCCGCGCAACGGACGTCTCGAAACATGAGCGCGGAGCGCAAAGGCTTGTGCGCGCCGGCGCCTGCGTCTATAGAACCGCCAGCGTCGCCTCGCGCCGCGCTCCGCTCCCTTCGTCTAGCGGTCTAGGACGTCGCCCTCTCACGGCGAAAACAGGGGTTCGAGTCCCCTAGGGAGCGCCA
>JBDHTL010000250.1:0-2915 GCA_039808645.1 Rhodoblastus sp.
GCAGGCGACCGATCTCTCGCTCGCGGCCGTGGAAGAACTGAAGAACGTCCGCTTCGTCGTCACCTCCCTGTCGGGCGCGGCGCCGGTCGAAGGCGCCTCGCTGCGCCTCGAAGGTCTGAGGGACGAGAAATTCGTGACGCTGGCGCAGGGGACGACGAACGCGAAGGGCGAATTCGCGTGGAGCCTCGACAAGCGCGTGCAGGCCGACATCAAGCGCATTGTGGTGACGAAGGGGCTCGACACGCTCGTGCTCTCGCCCGACGAGGCGCCGTCGCAATATGCGCAGGAAAACTGGACGAAGCCGGAGGAAAGCTGGCTCGACTGGACGACCAATCCCGACGACGAGCGCAAGCCGCTCGCCAGGAATCTCTGCCACGTCTTCACCGAGCGGCCGATCTACCGGCCCGAGGAGCCCGTGCATTTCAAGGGCTATGTGCGCGACTATCTGGCCGGCAGGCTCGCGCCGGCGAAGAAGGGCGGCGTGCTGGTCGTCAACGGCCCGAACAACCAGGAATGGCGCATCCCCGTGAAGGTGGACGCGATTGGCGGCTTCTATCACAAGTTCGACGTGGCTACGCCCGCGACCGGCGACTACACGGCGAAGTTCGAACCCGACGGCGCCAAGCCGAAGGAAAAGGCGGCGCCGAAGAAGGACGGGACCGACGCCGCCGACAAGCAGGGCGACGAGGAAGCGATCTCGGTCGAGGACGGCGGCGACGGCACGAAGTCGGCCGCCGAGCAGCCGGACGGCGAGAGCGAGGTCGCGGCAGACGACGGCCCGCAGACCTGCGGCGAGACGGCCTTCAAGAAGGAAGCCTATCGCCTGCCGACCTTCGAGGTCGTGCTCAACGCGCCGCAGATGGTTCCGCTCGACGGCCAGTTCTCCATCGACCTGATCTCGCGCTATTTCGCGGGCGGGCTCGTCGCGGAACGACCGGTGAAATGGCGCGCGGCGCAATTCCCGCACGTCTGGTCGCCGCCGGGACGCGAAGGCTTCCTGTTCTCGACCGACTCGCGCTTTTCGGGCGAGACGAAGTTCAAGTCCTCGCCCGTGCTCGAACGCGACGGCCGCACCGATTCCGGCGGCGCCTCGCGCATGACTTTCGACACGACGATCGAGCCGACCGCGCAGCCGCGCCGCTATTCGATCGAGGCGACGGTGACCGGCGACGACGACACGGAAGTGCGCAACGTCGTCAACATCATCGCAACGCCGCCGTTTGCCCTGGGCGTGAAGACCCCGCGCTATGTCGAGAAGCCGGGCGCCATCGAGCCGCAGATCATCGCCGTCGACGGCAAGGGCGATGCGGTCGAAGGCCTCGAGATGAATGTGCGCTTCGTCAAGCGCAACTGGGTCTCCACGCTGCAAGCCAGCGACTTCAGCCAGGGCGCCGCAAAATACGTGACGCAGACGATCGACGACACGCTGGTCGAGCGCAAGGTGACCAGCGTGAAGGACGCGCAGAAGCTCTCCTTCGAGGCGAAGGAAGCCGGCGTCTACCTCGTGCAGGTCGAGGCCTACGACAGGATCGGCCGCCGCCAGCAGGTGAGCGTAGATTTCTTCGTCGGCGGCCAGACGCCCGTCACCTGGGCGCGCGCGCCCTCGCAGACGGCGACGGTGACGACCGACAAGGATTCGTATGCGCCCGGAGAGACCGCCACGCTGGTCGTGCAGTCGCCGTTCCAGAAGGCGCGCGCGCTCGCCATCGTCGAGGAGCCCTCGGGCGCCAATCGCTACGACTGGATCGACATCGACAACGGTTTCGGCCGCTACACGACGACGCTGGCGAAAGAGGAAATGCCGAAGCTCGCCGTGCATTTCCTCATCATGCGCGGCCGCTTGCCCGATACGGCGCCGAACTCGTCCGCGCCCTTCGATCAAGGCAAGCCGGTGACCATCGCCGCCACCAAATGGGTGACGGTGACGCCGGTGCAGAACATCGTCAATGTCAAGCTCGACGCGCCCGGCAAGGCGCGGCCGGGTCAGGAGGTGGAAGCGACGATCACGCTGACCGACGAGAAGGGCGCGCCGCTTTCGGGCGAGGCGACATTCTGGATGGTCGATCAGGCCGTGCTGTCGCTGGCGAAGGAACGCCGCCTCGATCCGCTGCCCGACTTCATCGTCGAGCGACCCACCACGATGGCGGCGCGCGACACGCGCAACATGGCCTTCGGCGTGCTGCCGCTCGAGGAAATTCCCGGCGGCGACGCGGGTCTCGACGAATGGGGCGCCGAAACCAACATTTCCGTGCGAAAAAATTTCACGCCCGTGCCGATCTATCTGCCGAGCGTGAAGATCGGCGCGGACGGCGTCGCGAAGATCAAGATCAAGCTGCCGGACACGCTCACGGTGTTCAAGTTGCGCGCCAAGGCGGTGAGCGGCCCCGACCGCTTCGGCTTTGCAACCGGCGAAATGCTGATCCGCCAGGCGCTGGTCGCGCAGCCCGCGCTGCCGCGCTTCCTGCGGCCGGGCGACACGTTCGACGCCGGGCTCATCGCGCGCGTCGTCGAAGGCCCGGGCGGCGGCGGTCGCGCGACTTTCGCGGCCGACGGCCTGAAGCTCGCGACGACGGATCAGGCTTTCGCCTGGGACGGCGGCAAGCCCGCGCGCCTCGACACGAAGGCTGTCGTCGGCGACGACCGGGCCGATCCGGTGAAGCTCACATTCGCGGTGACGCGCGACGCCGACAAGGCGCGCGACGCCGTCGAACTCGCCCTGCCGGTGAGGCCCGACCGCGCGCCCGTGCGTCGCTACGAGATCGTCGATGTGCCGGCCGGTTCCTCCAAGACGCTCGCGGCTGCGCCCGCGGACGTGCGCGCGGGAACGTTCCGTCGCACGCTTGCGATCGCCGCCGATCCTGCCGTCGTGCGGCTGATCGCCGGCCTCGATGCGCTCATCGAATATCCCTACGGCT
>JBDHTL010000251.1:0-2902 GCA_039808645.1 Rhodoblastus sp.
TCAGGCGGCGCTTCGGCCGGACGGCGGCAGGGCCGCCAGTTGCGCGCGCTCCATGCGATCGACCTTGTCGCGCAGATCGTCGGCCCGGCCGCGCGCTTCCGTCGCTTCCGCCTTGGCCTCGCGCGCCTGCTTGCGGAACCGGCCCTGCCGGAACCAGACAGTCACGCCGCCGGCGAGCACGCCGATCGCGCCGGCGAGAAAGAGGAGCAGAAACAGCGGCGCGGTGATCTGGGGGCCCTGGATGTCGTTGCCCGGGAAGGGATCGAAGGAGACCAGCACCAGATGGCGATTGGCGACCGCGAACAGGAGGATGACCAAGGCCATCGGCAGGACGACGAGGAGGCGAAACAGCGTGCGCATGGATGCCTTTAGAGCGCGGGCGCGCGTTCAGCGCAAGCCGATTGGACAAGCCGACTGGTATGCCGCCGTCAGGGACCGCCGTCGTTCAGCCGCTCGCGCATTTCCTTGCCGGTCTTGAAGAATGGCACGGATTTTTCCTCGACCGAGACGGGCGCGCCGGTGCGCGGATTGCGGCCGACGCGCGCGTCGCGACGCTTGACGGAAAAGGCGCCGAAACCACGCAGTTCCACACGATCGCCCCGCGCGAGCGCGTTGGTGATCTCGTCGAGGATCGCGTTGACGATGTTCTCGACGTCGCGCTGGAACAATTGCGGATTGCGCTTGGCGATGCGCTGGACGAGTTCCGATTTGATCACCTCGGGCCCCATGGGAGAACCGCCGGCTACAATGGACGGCGATTATAATATGATTTTCAATTCAATGCTGAACCGTGCCAAATAGCAACCAGACCGTCAAGCAGTCGAGCTTGAGCCGACTGGTCGGCCACGGCGAGGATCGCGGCAAGGCTGTCGAGACCGACGGCGTCGGCCAGCGCGCCGAGCATTCCGAAAGTCTGGATCTTGCGGCGCTTCTTCCAGTCCTGGACCTTGAGGCCCTTGGCGACGCCCTTCTCGGTCTCGAGCCAGGCGACGGCTTCGCGTTCGCCGCCGATCCTATCGACGAGCTTGAGGTCGATCCCCTGCCGGCCCGTGAAGACGCGGCCGTCCGAAACGGCGGCCAGACCGGCGTCGTCGAGCTTGCGGCGCTCCTTCACCAGATTTTTGAACCAGCCGTAGGAATCCGCGATCATCGCGGCGACCGCGGCGCGCGCCTCGGGCGTGACCGGCTCGAACGGGTTGGGCGCGGCCTTGAGCGGGGAGGACTTGATCTCCTCCATCTTCACCCCGACCGTCTCCATCAGTTTGGAGGCATTGGGCATCTGCATGATCACGCCGATCGAGCCGACCATGGAATTGCCGCGGGCGACGATGCCGTCGGCGGCGAGCGCAGCGATATAGGCGCCGGACGCGGCCGCGCCGTCGACCACGGCGACCGTCGGCTTCTTTTCCGCGAGGCGCCGCAACTCCTCGTAGAGGGCTTCGGCGCCGGTCGTCGTGCCGCCGGGGCTGTCGATCGTCAGAATGGCGGCGCTGGCCGACGAGGCCGTCACGTCGCGCACCAGCTTCAGGAGATCGCGATCGTCCTTGATGACCCCGGTTATCGCCACGCGCGCGATATGCGGCCCGATATGGGACGTCTCGCCGGTCATTCGCCAGCCGGCGGTCAGGACGGCGACGATCAGGGCGCCGATGCCGGCGATGCGCCAGAAGGACAGCTTGCGCGTCAGCAGGCGGCGCTCGGCGAGATATTCGGGCGGTGGCGGATACATCGATCTCTCGGTTGCAGGCGAGCGCGAAGGCTAGCGGCGGGGACCGTCCCGGACAAGCGACGACTGTTCTCCGGGCCCATGAAAAAACCCGCGCGGATCGCTCCGCGCGGGTCGTGTTTCCTTCGGAAGGACGCGGGTCTTATTCGCCCTTCTTCTCGCGGGCCTTGAGAGCCGCGCCGAGAATGTCGCCGAGCGAGGCGCCCGAATCGGCCGAGCCGTACTGGGCGATGGCTTCCTTCTCTTCCGCCACTTCCAGCGCCTTGATCGACACGGCGACCTTGCGGGCCTTGCGGTCGAACAGGGTGACGCGGGCGTCCACCTTCTCGCCGACGGCGAAGCGCTCGGGGCGCTGGTCGGCGCGGTCGCGGGCGAGTTCCGAACGCTTGATGAAGGCGTTCAGGTCCGTGCCGACGATCTTGACCTCGAGGCCGCCGTCCTTGACCTCGACGATCTCGCAGGTCACGACGCCGCCCTTGCGCAGGTCGCCCTCTTCGCCGCCCTTGGCGGACTGGAACGGATCGCTGGCGAGCTGCTTGATGCCGAGCGAGATGCGTTCCTTCTCGACGTCGACGTCAAGCACCTTGGCCTTGACCATCTCGCCCTTCTTGAACTCCTCGATGGCTTGCTCGCCGGGACGGTTCCAGTCGAGGTCGGAGAGATGGACCATGCCGTCCACGTCGCCTTCCAGGCCGAGGAACAGACCGAATTCGGTCTTGTTCTTGACCTCGCCCTCGACTTCGGAACCGATCGGATGACGCTCGGCGAAGGCTTCCCACGGGTTCTGCAGGGTCTGCTTGAGACCGAGCGAGATGCGCCGCTTGACCGGATCGACCTCCAGCACCTGCACGTCGACTTCCTGCGAGGTGGACACGATCTTGCCGGGGTGGACGTTCTTCTTGGTCCAGGACATTTCCGAGACGTGGACGAGGCCCTCGATGCCCGGCTCCAGCTCCACGAAGGCGCCGTAGTCGGTGATGTTGGTGACGCGGCCGTGCAGGCGGGCCTGCAGCGGGTACTTGGCCTCGATGCCGTGCCAGGGGTCTTCCTGGAGCTGCTTCATGCCGAGCGAGATGCGGTGCGTCTCGTGGTTGATCTTGATGACCTTCACCTTCACCGACTGGCCGATGTTCAGCACTTCGGTCGGGTGGTTGACGCGACGCCAGGCGATGTCGG
>JBDHTL010000252.1:0-2898 GCA_039808645.1 Rhodoblastus sp.
CCCGCCGACGACCTCGACGACGCAGCCCAGAAGATCGTGAAAGCCGTGAAGGAAGCCGCCTGATGTCCGTCCTCATCGACAAGAACACCAAGGTCATCTGCCAGGGCTTCACCGGCAAGAACGGCACCTTCCATTCCGAACAGGCGATCGCCTACGGCACCAAGATGGTCGGCGGCACCTCGCCCGGTAAAGGCGGCGCTACGCATCTCGGCCTCCCGATCTTCGACACGGTCGCCGAAGCTCGCGAGAAGACCGGCGCCGACGCCTCCGTCATCTACGTTCCCCCGCCGGGCGCGGCCGACGCCATCTGCGAGGCGATCGATGCGGAAATCCCGTTGATCGTCTGCATCACCGAGGGCATCCCGGTTCAGGACATGATCCGCGTGAAGCGCTCGCTCATCGGGTCGAAGTCGCGCCTCATCGGCCCGAACTGCCCGGGCGTGATGACCGCCGGCGAATGCAAGATCGGCATCATGCCGGGCAACATCTTCAAGCGCGGTTCGGTGGGCGTCGTTTCGCGCTCCGGCACGCTGACCTATGAAGCCGTGTTCCAGACCACGCAGGTCGGCCTCGGCCAGACCTCGGCCGTCGGCATCGGCGGCGACCCCGTCAAGGGCACGGAATTCATCGACGTGCTCGAGATGTTCCTCGCCGACGACGAGACCAAGTCGATCATCATGATCGGCGAGATCGGCGGCTCCGCGGAAGAAGACGCCGCGCAATTCCTCAAGGACGAGGCCAAGCGCGGCCGCAAGAAGCCGGTCGTCGGCTTCATCGCGGGCCGGACCGCTCCTCCCGGACGTCGCATGGGCCATGCCGGCGCGATCATCTCGGGCGGCAAAGGCGGCGCGGAAGACAAGATCGCAGCCATGGAGGCCGCGGGCATCAAGGTGTCGCCTTCGCCCGCGCGTCTCGGCACGACGCTCGCCGCTCTGCTCAAGGGCTGATCGGCATTCGCTCCCCGTCCACGGGCGGGGCGCGTCGAATAGTTATTGTGAAGACTTGAAACGGGCGCGCGAGAAAATCGGCGCGCGCCCGAACCGGCGCGGTCGTCCGGACCGCGCCATTCCAGGGAGTTGAGCATGGCCGATACAGGGTCGAATGGAGCAGGCTCCGGGCGCTCGGCGCAAAACGCATCCTTCGCGGACACCTCGTTTCTCTACGGCGGCAACGCGACCTATGTCGCGCAATTGCAGGACGCCTACGAGCAGAACCCGGCTTCCGTCGATCCGGAATGGCGCGAGTTCTTCGAGGCGCTGAAGGACGACAGGGCCTCGGTCGAGAAGAACGCGCGCGGCGCGCCCTGGAAGAACAAGAACTGGCCGATCGCGCCGAAGGGCGATCTGGTCAATGCGCTCGACGGCGACTGGCCGGCGGCCGAGAAGGCGCTCGGCGACAAGATCAAGGCGAAGGCTCAAAGCCAGGGCGTCGCGATCTCCGACGCCGACGTGTTGCGCGCCACCCGCGATTCCGTGCGCGCCATCATGATGATCCGCGCCTATCGCATGCGCGGCCATCTGCACGCCAATCTCGATCCGCTCGGTATCGAGGCGCGCATGGATCACGAGGAGCTGCATCCCTCGACCTACGGCTTCGAGGACGGCGACTACGACCGCAAGATATTCATCGATCACGTGCTCGGCCTCGAATATGCGACCATTTTCGAAATGCTCGCGATCCTGCGCCGCACCTATTGCACCACCATCGGCTACGAATTCATGCACATCTCCGATCCCGCGGAGAAGGCGTGGCTGCAGGAGCGCATCGAGGGTCCGGACAAGGAGATCGCCTTCACCAAGGAAGGCAAGCGCGCCATCCTGCAGAAGCTCGTCGAGGCCGAGGGTTTCGAGAAGTTCATCGACGTCAAGTACACGGGCACGAAGCGCTTCGGTCTCGACGGCGGCGAATCGATGATCCCGGCGCTCGAGCAGATCATCAAGCGCGGCGGCGCGCTCGGCGCCAAGGAAATCGTGCTGGGCATGGCCCATCGCGGCCGCCTCAACGTGCTCTGCCAGGTGATGGGCAAGCCGCACCGCGCGCTGTTCCACGAGTTCAAGGGCGGCTCGTTCATTCCGGGCGAGGTCGAGGGCTCGGGCGACGTGAAGTACCACCTCGGCGCCTCCTCGGATCGCGAGTTCGACCAGAACAAGGTCCACCTGTCGCTCACCGCCAATCCCTCGCATCTCGAGATCGTCGATCCCGTGGTGCTCGGCAAGGTGCGCGCCAAGCAGGACCAGCACGGCTGCAAGCGCGACGACCGCCGCGCCGTGATGCCGCTGCTGATCCACGGCGACGCGGCTTTCGCCGGGCAGGGCGTGATCGCCGAATGTTTCGGCCTCTCGGGCTTGAAGGGCCATCGCACCGGCGGCTCGATCCACTTCATCATCAACAACCAGATCGGCTTCACCACCTATCCGCGTTACTCGCGTTCCTCGCCCTATCCGTCGGATGTCGCGAAGATGGTGGAAGCGCCGATCTTCCACGTGAACGGCGACGATCCGGAAGCGGTGGTGTTCGCTGCCAAAGTCGCGACCGAATTCCGCATGCGCTTCCAGAAGCCCGTCGTGATCGACATGTGGTGCTATCGCCGCTTCGGCCACAACGAAGGCGACGAGCCGGGTTTCACCCAGCCGCTGATGTACCGCAAGATTCGCGCGCACAAGACGACGCTCGAAATCTACAGCGAGAAACTGATCGGCGAGGGTCTGCTCACCAAGGGTGAAATCGACAAGATGCTGGGCGACTGGCGTCATCGTCTAGAAGCCGAATTCGAGGCGGGCCAGGCCTACAAGCCCAACAAGGCCGACTGGCTCGACGGCCGCTGGTCCGGCTTCAAGGCGGTGACCGAGAACGACGACGACCGCCGCGGCAAGACCGGCGTCGACATCGCCCATCTCA
>JBDHTL010000253.1:0-2886 GCA_039808645.1 Rhodoblastus sp.
GCATAGCGCCTCATGGAAAGCCTCCAAAAAAGAAGGCTCTCCATGAATCACGGATTGGCTGATTTGCGAATCCCAGTCGGTCGGCTTCTCAAGCCCCACCAATTTGACGACACGCCCTAGGACGAGACGAACCAGCCGGCCGCGAGGAGCGCCTTCGTGGCAGTCTCGCAGGCGCCCTTCGGATCGCGCGAAAACGTCGTCGAGCTCTCCTTGAGCGCGTCCTGGAACCGGCCGTTGAAGCGGCCGCCTGGCTTCAGGTCGTCGACGGCGATCCCGAATTTCAGGAAAGTGAGCGTGATCGCGCCTTCATTGACCTTCCATTGCGGGCAGGCGCGCGTAGCGGCGACGATCTTGCCGTACATGTCGACGGCGGCGTCGGCGTCGACGATCGAAGCATCCGGCGCCGCCGACGTCGGGGCGCGCGCCGATTCGGGAGGCGCTCCGAACGTCGCCCGCCACACGCCTCGCGCGACGTCCACGGCCATGACGAGCGACAGGGCGATAAAGCCCGCAATCGCGATGTTGCGAAGTACCGCGATCATGCCCTCACGCCCCTCCGGACCACATTTCCCGATGCTCTTATGGCCGCCGCGGCGGCCCTGTGGAATGATCTCCGACAAACGCGCCGGCTGGCGCCGCCCCGCAAGGACGGCCGCGCCGCGACCCGCCCTCACCCCTGCCCGATCTGCAACGCCTTCTCGCTCTGATGCTTCAACGCCCCGGCGATCTTGTCCTGCAGGGGGGCAAGGTACCAGGGCAGGCTCACCTCCACGCGCACCATGTCGTCGAACACGTCGAGGCCGGCCGTGATCTGCTGATGCAGCGCGACGAGGCGCAGATCGGCATGGTTAGCCTTCCAGTCGGCCTCGAAGGCTGAAAACACGGCCGAAAGTTCGCTCTTGCCCTTCTCGAGCCCGCGCGCGATGCGCCGTTGCGCCTCGGCGGCGCCCAGCTTGTGGGAGACGGTGACGACGATCGGTTGGGCCAAGGTCCTGCTCCTGCGAGCGCCTCAGATGGGGGGGCGCCGGCCGCCTGTCCAGCGCCGGACCGCCGACTGCTTGCCGATCAGGCCCAAAACGGCCATGTTCGCAGGAGATTCTGCAGTGGCGCGGCGGGCCGTCGAGCCGTCGCGCTCGCGTCCCGGACGCCTACCCGAGAGACTTCGCTTGCCCTCACCTGCTTCGTTCACGCCATTCGCGCCCCGTGCGGTCGCGACATTCGTCGCCGCGACCGGCTACGCGCTCATGCTGCTGTGGTCGGGACAGGCCGCCGCCGCGCGCGAAAGCGTCGCCGTTTCAACGCCCTTCGAGGTCGGGGAAAGCCCCGCCGGCAATTACCTGGCGGCGCTGGTGGCCGGCGCCGAACGCGACACTCTGGCCGCCTCCACCTATTTCCGCGAGGCGCTGCGGGCAGACCCCAACAATGCGGAACTGGCCGAGCGCGCCTTCGTCGCCTCGCTCGCCAACGGGAACATGCCGGAAGCCTTCGGGCTGGCCGAGCGGCTGACCCGCGCCAACCCGGGCAACGGGCTCGCCAATCTGGCGCTCGGCGTGCGCTCGATCGAGCAGAAGCGCTGGAAGGCCGCCCGCAAGTTTCTCGCCAAGGGCGGTTCGGGCCGGCAGCGCGATCTGACCGCGACGCTGCTCAACGCCTGGACCTATGTCGGCTCGAACGAAAGCGCCAAGGCGCTGCCGCTGGTCGACAAGCTGCGCGACGAGGCCTTCGGCGTGTTCCGCGACTATCACGCGGCGTTGATCGCCGACGTGTCGGGCAAGACCGACGAGGCGCGCAAGCGCTTCGAGAGCGTGTACGGCACGGACAAGAACACGCTGCGGCTGATCGATTCCTACGCGCGCTTCCTGTCGAAGCACGGCGACCGCGACGGCGCGGTCAAGGTCTACACGGCTTTCGACCAGATCGTGCCGCGCCATCCGATCGTGACCGCCGCGCTCGCCGATCTGGCGGCGGGCCGGACGCTCGAACCCTTCGTGCGCAACGCGCGCCAGGGCGCGGCCGAACTGCTCTACGGGCTCGGCGCCGTCGGCGGCCGGCAGGGCGACGAACTCGCCGCGATGATCTACCTGCGGCTCTCCCTCTATCTCGAGCCCGACAACGGGCTCGCGCTCGTGACGCTGGCCGACGTCTACGAACGGCTGAAGCAGAACGAGCAGGCGATCGACGCCTACGAGTCCGTCTCCGAGAAATCGCCGCTGCGCGTCAACGCCGACATCCAGATCGGCCTGCTGCTGGAGACGATGGACAAGAAGGACGAGGCGACCAAGGTCCTCACCGATCTCGTCAAGGAGCATCCCAACGACGCGGAAGCGCAGACCGCGCTCGGCAATCTCCTGCGCTCGCGCAAGGATTTCACCGGCGCGATCGACGCTTACACGAAGGCGATCGCGCTTTCCAAGGGGCCGGAGAAGGCGCTGTGGTCGCTCTACTACTATCGCGGCATCGCCTATGAGCGCGCCAAGACCTGGCCGCCGGCCGAAGCCGACTTCAAGAAGGCGCTGGAGCTGTTTCCCGAGCAGCCGCTGGTCCTGAACTATCTCGGCTATTCCTGGGTCGACAAGAACCTGAATCTCGACGAGGCCTTCAAGATGCTGCGCCGCGCCGTCGAGTTGCGGCCGCAGGACGGATACATCGTCGACAGTCTCGGCTGGGCGCACTACCGGCTCGGCCGCTACGACGAATCCGTGAAGGAACTGGAGCGCGCCGTCGACCTGAAGCCGTCCGATCCCGTCATCAACGATCATCTGGGCGACGCCTACTGGCGCGTCGGTCGCAAGCTCGAGGCGCAGTTCCAGTGGAACCATGCGCGCGACCTCAAGCCCGAGCCGGAAGACCTCGAGAACATTCTCAAGAAGATCAGGAGCGGCATCG
>JBDHTL010000254.1:0-2776 GCA_039808645.1 Rhodoblastus sp.
CCGCGACTTTGCGCGCATCGCGGGTGATGCGGAATTTCATCACGGGGGTCAGCATGCGCACCAGCGCGGCCGCCTCCTGGCTGCCGGCGATTTCGGCGCGATCCAGCGCGGTCGCCGTGACGAAGCTCAGCGACAAAGCCTGCTCGACCGGCAGCATGAGTTTCAGCAATTGCCGGCGCGCCAGCGGCATGTCGACGATGAGCTTGCCGAAGACATAGCGATTGCGCGCGACATGGAAGGAATCAGTCAGCGCGCGACGCATCAGCGCCGTCGATTTCACGCCGTTGGACAGGCGCGACCAATTGACCATTTCGGCCATCTGCACGAAGCCGCGATCGAGCCGCCCCAGCGGATAGCAGATCGCGCCTTCGAACTTGATTTCGCCCGACGCCATCGAACGCGTGCCGAGCTTCTCCTTGAGACGCACGATGCGATAGGAATTCTGCGAACCGTCGTCGAGGAAGCGCGGCATGAGGAACAGGGCGAGGCCACGCGTGCCCGGCCCCGCGCCTTCCGGTCGCGCCAGCAGCGTCGCGACCTTGCCGTCGGCGTTGGAGCAGAACCACTTCTCGCCGTAGAGGCGCCATTGGCCGTCTTCGAGACGCGCGACCGTCGTCAGCGAGCCGACGTCGGAGCCGCCCTCCTTCTCGGTCATGAATTGCGCGCCCTGCGTCAGGCGGTTCATGTCGGTCGTCGTCAGCCCGTCGAGATATTTCGCCTTCAGCGCCTCGTCGCCGTAGCGCGACAGCAGCATGGCCGAACCGTCGGTGACGTTGATCGGACAGCCCATGCCGAACTCGGCCTGGTTGAAGAGATAGGTGAAGGCGTGCTTGGCGGCGGCGGGATAGACGTCCTGCCAGCCCATTATCCCAGAGCGGTGCGAGAGCGCGTGAATGCCGAAGCGCCCGAAGGCCGCGTCCTCCAACTCGCGATAGGCCGGGTGATATTCGATCGTCTGCACGTCGCGGCCGAACTTGTCGCGCTGATGCAGGATCGGCGTGTGGCGATCCGCCAACCGCCCGCATTCGTCGAGCCGCCCGCCGACGAGAGAGCCGAGTTCGGTCAGATGCGGCTCGACATGCGCGCGCAGTTTCGGCTCGAGATGGATGTCGAGCAGGTCCTGCAGCGAACGGTCGAGCGTGTAGAAGTTGAGGCCCGTCGTATCCGGCGCGATGGCGTCCGAATTGACGCGAAGCGGCTTGTTCATCTCTCCTCCCGGGGATCTTTGGGGAGGATGATACGACGCACATCGCTACGCGCAACGCGCGTCTATCACAGGCCACCCATGTCACCCCGGACAGCCGAAGGCTGATCCGGGGTCCAGCACGCAGGTTTGGCCTCTGGATCCCGGCTCTCCGCATCGCTGTCTGGCGAAGTCGCCAACTTCAAGGGAAGTCGGCAACAGCCGACTTCCCGGCGGCGACTTCTGCCTGGCCGGGATGACAGCCGCCGCGCTCGCAATGACGGGCGGAAACGACTATCTAACTCCCTACCCGCCCCGCTCACGTCAGCCCGAGTCCGCAATGAATTTCTGGATCGATTTCGCCGGCTTCGCGCTCAGGTCATTCTGGATCGCGGGCCTCGTCGCCATCGTTCTCCTCGTGCCCATCGTCATCGGCGCGCGCACGCAGAAGCGGCGTGCCGACGAGGTGCGCGTGACGAGCCTCGACGACCGCTACGACGCGATGGAGGCGCAGATCCGCGCCGCGACGGAGGGCCCGAAGGGCGCGAAAGCCTTCCTGAAGGCGCGCAAGGCGGCCGCGAAGACGCGCGACGATGCCGCGAAACGCATCTATCTCGTCGTCTTCAAGGGCGACCCGATGGCGAGCGGCCACGCCGCCTTCGCGGCCAAGATCAGCGCCGCGCTGATGGCGGCGCGCGCAGGCAAGGACGAGATCGTCGTGACGATCCATTCGCCGGGCGGCCTCGTCTCGGCCTACGGGCTGATGGCGGCGCAGATGCAGCGCGTGCGGCGCGCGGGCGTCGAGCTGACCGCCTGCGTCGACCAGGTGGCGGCGAGCGGCGGCTACATGATGGCGGTCGTCGCCAACCGCATCGTCGCCGCGCCGTTCGCCGTCGTCGGCTCGATCGGCGTCGTCGCGCAGGTTCCCAACGTCAATCGGCTGCTCAAGAAGATCGACGTCGACTACGAGGAACTGACGGCGGGCGAACACAAGAGGCCGATCTCCGTGCTGGCGCCGATCACGGAGGAGGGCCGCGAGCATTTCCGCCACAAGCTCGAGGAGACGCATGTCGCCTTCAAGGATTTCGTGCGCGAGAACAGGCCGGCGCTGAATGTCGACGCTGTCGGCGACGGCGACTATTGGTACGCGACCGACGCGCTGAAGCTCGGGCTGATCGACGCGATCTCGACCTCGGACGAATATCTGCTTGCGCAGCGCGGCAAGGCGCGGCTGTTCGTGATCGACGCGCCTGAGAAGAAGACGCTGATGAAGGCCGTGTTCGGGAGACTGGGCGAGGTGGCCGCATTGATGCGGTAGCCAGCAAGTGTGTCATCCCCGCGAAAGCAGGGATCCAGGAGCAGCCACGCAGCTTTCGTCACTTTGACGCTGGATTCCCGATCGCGCTGCGCGCGTCGGGAATGACATTCGCGGTCCAATGCGCTACACGTGCTCGACCGCGATGATCCCCGGGATCGCCTTCAGCGCGCCGGCGATCGCCGCGTTCACCGGGAACTTGCCCGGCAGCTTCACTTCCACTTCCTCGCCGGCGCCGCGCAACAGCACCAGCGAGACGTCGCCTTCGCCCCTGCCCT
>JBDHTL010000255.1:0-2673 GCA_039808645.1 Rhodoblastus sp.
CGGCCCGGCGGGCGCCGCCCGGTCCCGCGGCGGCTGCGGCCGGCCCGGCGCTGTGCTGTTTCTCGTTGCGCATGACAGGGGCGTTGATAAACGGGCGCGCCCAAATTGCAAGGAAGCCGAAGCCGGCGGGACCCTCGCCCGACTCGGGGCGTCGGTGCTAGATGGCGCGATGAACTGGACGTCCGAGCAGGATCGCGCCCTCGCCGCCGTCGCCGCCTGGCTCGCCGAGGCCAAGGCGCCGCAGGTCTTCCGCCTGTTCGGCTTCGCCGGCACGGGCAAGACCACGCTCGCCCGGCATCTGGCCGACAGCGTCGACGGCGACACCGCCTTCGGCGCCTTCACCGGCAAGGCGGCGCTGGTCATGCGCTCCAAGGGCTGCGCCGAGGCCCGCACCATCCATTCGATGATCTACCGGCCGAAGGAGGTCGAATCCGAGGAGCCCACGTTCGAATTGAACGAGGATGCGCCGGCCGCCGCCGCGAGCCTGATCGTCATCGACGAATGCTCCATGGTCGACGAGGAACTCGGCCGCGATCTTCTCTCCTTCGGCAAGAAGGTGCTGGTGCTCGGCGATCCCGCCCAGCTCCCCCCGGTCAAGGGCGGCGGATTCTTCACCGATGCCGAGCCGGACGTCATGCTGACAGAGGTCCACCGGCAGGCGGCCGACGACCCGATCGTCCGGCTTTCGATGGACATTCGCGAGGGGCGTCGGCTGGAGCGGGGGATCTACGGCCGCACCAAGGTGATCGGCCGCGACGCGGTCGACACGGACGAGGTCAAGGCCGCCGACCAGGTGCTCGTGGGGCTCAACCGCACGCGCCGCGCCTACAACAAGCGCCTGCGCGAGCTCAACGGCTTCTCCGGCGACCTGCCGCAGGCCGGCGAGAAGCTGGTCTGCCTGCGTAATAATCGCAAGAAAGGCCTGCTCAACGGCGGCATGTTCCGGGTAGCCCGCGCCGGCGCCATCCGCCGCGGCAAGGTGCGGCTTTCGGTGTCCGCCGAAGATGCGCCCGGGACCAAGCCGCAGCGCGTCGGCGTCATCCCGCAGTTCTTTGCCGGGGGCGAAGAGGAAATTCCCTACGCGCTGCGCCGGGAGTCCGACGAGTTCGATTTCGGCTATGCGCTGACCGTGCACAAGGCGCAGGGCTCGCAATGGGACAATGTGTATTTGTTCGACGAAAGCTATGCCTTTCGCGAACATCGCGCGCGCTGGCTCTATACGGGCGTGACGCGTGCGGCAGAGCGCCTCACCCTTGTGGTCTAGCACAAGCTTTCAGATCAGAATTACTTATATAATTCAACATCTTTCATGCCCCTGTTCTACTTGATATGAATCAAGAGAGGATTAGCGGCAATTGTAACTACGATCATTCGGTTTTTTGTTTCCTCGCATTAACGAATTCGCGCCACTTGTGTCATGCAGAAAAACTGGCTGGACGTCAGGCATGACCATTTCTGAAATTTTCCCGCGTGTGCGGAGCTTCTCGATTCTGGCCTGCACGGCCGCCATTCTCGCCGCCGCGGCGTGCGCCGGGCCGACGGCGGCCGGCGAATCGCATGTTCGCCATCCCGTCCGCATCGGCGAGATCGTCGCCGGTTCCCCGCTCTGGTCCGAATGGTCGCGCCGCTACCTCAGGCCGAGCGGCCGGGTCGTCGACACGGCGGGCCGCGGCGTCAGCCACAGCGAAGGCCAGGGCTACGGCATGCTGCTTGCGGTGGCGGCCGGCGACCGTCCCGCCTTCGACCGCATCTGGGGCTGGACGCGCGCCAATCTCGGGGTGCGCCTGGACAATCTGCTCGCCTGGCGCTGGGACCCTGCCGCGCGCGCGGTGTCCGATCGCAACAACGCCACGGACGGCGACATATTGATCGCCTGGGCCTTGGCGGAAGCCGCCGACCTCTGGGACGCGCAGGCCTATGCCGAGGCGGGCGGCGAAATCGCGGCGGCCATCGCGCGTCATCTGGTCGTCGACGCCGTCGGCGTCGGTCCGGTCCTGCTGCCGGCTCATTTCGGCTTTGCGCGATCCGAACAGGCGGACGGACCGGTCGTGAACCTGTCCTACTGGATATTCCCCGCCTTCTCTCGGCTCGCTCAGCTCGCGCCGGGACACGACTGGGACCGCCTCCGCCAAAGCGGCCTCGCGGTGCTCGACGCGATCCAGTCGCAGGCGTCGGCCGGCGTCACCAACTGGACGGCGCTCGGCGACAGCACGATCGCGCCGGCCCGGCGCTTTCCGGCGAAAATCGGATACGACGCGGTCCGCATCCCGCTCTATCTCGCGTTCGCGCCGCGCGACAACGTCGAACGGCTCGCCAGGTTCGACCGCATGTTTCCGGCTGGCGCGCGCGGCGTGCCGATCGTCGACGCGCGTACCGGGGAGACGGACGAAATGGCCGTCGGCCGCGGCTATCGCGCCATCGCGGCCTTGCGCGCCTGCGCCGTCGGCAGGCAGCCCTTTCCGCGCGAATTCTACTGGCTGGGGGAAGACGAGCCCTATTATCCCGCCACGCTCCACGCGCTTGCGCTGATCGCGGCCCTGATGTCGCACAGCCCGTGCCTCGACCCGGTCGAGGCCGGTCGGCTCCAGCCCTTCGGCTGGTCGCGGCGCCTGGCGGGCGATCTCGCGCGCTTCCGGGCCGCGCGCCCCGTCGCGTTTCAGCCGCCGCAGGCCG
>JBDHTL010000256.1:0-2601 GCA_039808645.1 Rhodoblastus sp.
GGCGAAGGTGGAAGCCGGGGCCAAGATCAACCACCTCACCTATATCGGCGACGCGCGCATCGGCGCGGGCTCCAACATCGGCGCCGGCACGATCACCTGCAACTATGACGGCTTCTCGAAATTCGTCACCGATATCGGCAAGGGCGCCTTTATCGGCTCCAATTCGGCGCTGGTGGCGCCGCTCAGGATCGGCGACGGGGCCTATGTCGCCTCCGGCTCCGTGGTGACGGAGGACGTGCCCGACGACGCGCTGGCCTTCGGCAGAGCGCGGCAGAAGACCTTGCCGGAGCGCGGCAGAAGGTTGCGCGAACGTCTTGCCGCGCAAAAGAAATAGAGCGGTTTTGCTAACGGATTTTCAGCCGGTCCCGGTTCATGATCGCCGCGACGGCCCACCTGTCGCGGAACGACATCCAAAGTGATTTCCGGTTTCCGCTTCCCATCCCCTATCCAAATCGCGCAAAGGGGTCGGCGCGCAACGAGGTCCTGCTGATGTGCGGCATTGTCGGAATCGTCGGTCGCGAGCCTGTCGCGCCGCTCATCGTCGACGCGCTGAAGCGCCTCGAATACCGCGGCTATGATTCGGCCGGCGTCGCGACGCTCGATCACGGCCGGCTCGACCGGCGGCGCGCCGAAGGCAAGCTCGTCAATCTCGACCGCTGCCTGAAGGCCGAGCCGCTGGCGGGCACGATCGGCATCGGCCATACGCGATGGGCGACCCACGGCGTTCCCAACGAGACCAATGCGCACCCGCATTTCTCCGACGGCGTGGCCGTGGTCCACAACGGCATCATCGAGAACTTCGCCGAGCTGCGCGACGAGCTGGCGGCCGACGGCTACAGCTTTTCCTCGCAGACCGACACGGAGGTGGTCGCCCATCTCGTGGCGCGCGAGCTGAAGGCCGGCTCTCCGCCGGTCGAGGCGGCACACCGGGCGTTGACGCGGCTGCAAGGCGCCTTTGCGCTGGCGATCCTGTTTTCCGGCGACGAGGACCTCATCGTCGGTGCGCGCAACGGCCCGCCGCTCGCCATCGGCCATGGTGAGGGCGAGATGTTCCTGGGCTCGGATGCCATCGCGCTCGCCCCCTTCACCAACTCCATCACCTATCTGGAGGACGGCGACTGGGTGGTGGTGCGCCGCGACGGCGCCGTCATCCATGACATCGACGGCCGCGTGGTCAGGCGCGAGCGCCAGCAGTCGCTCGGCGCCGGCTTCATGGTCGACAAGGGCAACCACCGGCACTTCATGGAAAAGGAGATCCACGAGCAGCCGGAGGTGATTTCCCATACGCTCGCCCACTACCTGGATTTTTCGAGCGGAACCACGCGCGGTCTCGACCTGCCGTTCAAGTTCGCCGAGCTCGATCGCCTCGCCATCTCGGCTTGCGGCACCGCCTATCTCGGCGGCCTCGTCGGCAAATACTGGTTCGAGCGCTTCGCGCGCCTGCCGGTCGACATCGACATCGCCTCGGAGTTCCGCTACCGCGAGATGCCGCTGTCGAAGAACTCGGCCGCGCTGTTCATCTCCCAGTCGGGCGAGACGGCCGACACGCTCGCCTCGCTGCGCTACTGTCGCAGTCAGGGCGTGCCGATCGGCGCCGTGGTCAATGTCCGCGGCTCGACGATCGCTCGCGAGGCGAACGTGACGCTGCCGACGCTCGCCGGCCCGGAGATCGGGGTCGCTTCCACGAAAGCCTTCACCTGCCAGCTTTCCGTGCTCGCCGCGCTTGCGGTGCGCGCCGGCGTCGAGCGCGGGACGATTTCGCCGGACGAGGAGCGCGCGATGGTGCGGGCGCTGGCCGAGGCGCCGCGCTTCGTGCGCGAAGCGCTGAAGCTGGAGCGCCAGATCGAGAAGGTGGCACAGGATCTCTCCAAATACCGGCACGTGCTCTATCTCGGCCGCGACACGAGCTATCCGCTCGCCATGGAAGGCGCGCTGAAGCTCAAGGAGATCTCCTACATCCACGCCGAGGGTTACGCGGCGGGCGAGCTGAAGCACGGGCCGATCGCGCTGATCGACGAGAAGATGCCGGTGATCGTCATCGCGCCCCACGACCGCATCTTCGACAAGACGGTGTCCAACATGCAGGAGGTCGCGGCGCGCGGCGGCCGGATCATCCTGATTACCGACCGCAAGGGTGCTGAGCACGCCACGATCCGCGCCGTGGACACGATCGTGCTGCCGGACGTGCCGGAGATCATCGCGCCGATCGTCTACGCGCTGCCGATCCAACTGCTCGCCTACCATACGGCCGTGGCGATGGGCACGGATGTCGACCAGCCGCGCAACCTCGCCAAGTCCGTAACGGTCGAATAGGGGAAACGGGCCGCTTCCATCCCGCGCCCGACCGCACTACATCTTCATGCGGCGCGCAATCGAGCAGCAGGGGCCATGTCCGACGAAGTGACCCATGGTGGGGGCATGACGCGGCTCAGGAATTATTTCCTGACCGGCGTGATCGTCTGCGCGCCGGTGGCGATCACCAGCTATCTGGCCTGGAGCTTCATCCACTGGGTCGATTCCTGGGTGAAGCCCTACGTTCCGCAGAATTATACGCCCGACCACTATCTGCCCTTCGCGGTGCCCGGCTTCGGCCTGCTGGTG
>JBDHTL010000257.1:0-2597 GCA_039808645.1 Rhodoblastus sp.
TGGATCGTCAATCAGCAGCGCGACATACTCGCCGGCCTTCTCGCCGGTGCGTTTCCAGCCCGCGCCGATCTCCGGGCCTGTTTCGTTGCTCATGCCGTCGAAGAGGTGAACGCGATAATCGGGTGCGTTCTCCGCCTCCGACGGCTCTGCCGCGACGATAATGATGTCCTGATCCAGCAAGAGCGTTCCGAGATGTCCGATGAAGCCGGTCTCCTCGCGCGTGAATTCGCCAATCTGGGGCATGACAGTCTCCTTGGCGGTGGGGTTGGAAAGGCCATCGGCGAGCACCGCTCCCGCCCATGGCGAAGCGGTCAGCGTGTCGGTGCGCGCCACTCGAAGCGGCCGTTGCCGTCTTCGTCGGTCCACAGAGGAACGGCGCGGCCGACGATCTGGTCGGTTGAGACCAAGCCGAAGTAGCGGCCGTCGAGGCTGTCGCGGACTTGCCAGTTCATCAGGAAGACTTGGCCGGTCTGGACGCGGTGGCAGCCCTGCCAGACGGGAAGATCGCGGCCGGCGCGATCACGTTCGAGCGCTGCGCCGACCTCGAAGCCATCGACGGTGATGGTGAGGTTCGAGCGGCAAACGGTCTGCCCGGAGACGGCGAGGATGCGCTTCATCAGCGGCACGCCCTTGGGCAGATAGCCGCGTGTCGCGAGGAAGGTCGCGAGCGGCTCGGGTGCATCGACGGCGACAAGATCGGTGACGTCGAACGGCCCGTCGAAATCGATTGTGTAGAGGCCGATCGGCGCGCTCGCCGATGCGTTCCAGACAAGCTTGGTCGGCATCGGCGTGATGCCGGGATAGCCAACGCCAAGCGCGGCGAGCGTGGTCGCAAGCAGAAGTCCGGCGCGGCTCATGGCTCCGCTCTCCGGCGCAACAGGAACGCGCGGTGATGATCGAGCGTGTAGGCGCGCGGCTCATGCCCGGCGGTCAGCCGGTTGTGGACGTGCCGCCAGTGATCGGGCGAGACCGCTTCGGGATCGACGCCGATGCGCTCGATGGCGTCGATCGCCTGCAGCACGCGCTCGACTTGTCGCCAGCTCTCGATCTTGAGCAGGATGTCGCCGCCCGGACGCACGAAGGGCAGTGTCTGGTAGGCTTCGCCGCGCGACACGGCGCGCACGATGTCGATGCGCGAAATGATCGTGCCGAAGTCGTTCGAGGCCCAGCGCACGAAGGCGAAGACCGCGCCGGGACGGAACGACAGGACGCGCCGGCGCCGGTCGAGGATCTGTTCGTGCGCATGCGTACCGGAGCGGATCCAGTTCTCGATCTTCTTCTCGACCCAGGTCAGCTCGACATGGGTGAGCGTGTCGTGCGGGAGCGCTGACGGCGTCGGGCCGCCGCGCATGCGGGGGGCCGCGGCGCCGGTCATGAGGGGTCTCCTTCGACGGGTGGGAATTCGCGCGCGAGCAGCTCGCGCAGCATGTCTGCGACGGTGACGCCGCGCCTGAAGGCTGCGATCTTGATCCGTCCGCGCAGCTCCGGCGTGACGTCGATGGTCATGCGAGCGGTGAAGGCTTCCACGTCTGCTCCGCGCGTCGCCGGGGCATCGGCGGCCTTGATCCAGGCGTCAGCGTCGGTCGGACGCGCGGCGAAGCCGCGCCGTTCGGATCGCTCGCTCATGGCGCGATCCTTTCGATCTCGGTGACGAGTGCGGCGATCTCGCGCGCAGCGGGACCGTCATCGTCGATCTCGAAAGCGAGGCGACCGGACTGCGCGGCGTCGGCGTAGATGACGCGCTGGCCGACCGTATTGCGCAGGACGGGCGGATCGTGATCCTCGAGCGTCTCGGCCGTCTCGCGGGCGATGACGGTGCGCGCACCGCAGCGATTGAGGACGAAGCGCGCCCGCAGCTCGGGCCGATAGATCCGCGCCTCTGACAGGAGCGCCAGCATCTCGGCCGATGCCCAACCGTCGAGCGGCGACGGTTGCACTGGGATCAGCACAAGGTCGGCGGCGAGCAGCGCGGAGCGCATTAGCCCGGCGACGCGCGGCGGCCCGTCGATCACCACATGATCGACATCGCGCGCCAGCTCCGGCGCCTCACGGTGGAGCGTGTCACGCGCTAGGCCGACGACGCCGAACAGGCGTGGCGCGTGCTCGCGGGCACGCTGCTGCGACCAATCGAGCGCCGAGCCCTGGGGATCGGCATCGACCAGCGTGACTCGCTTTCCCCTGCCGGCCCATTCGCCCGCGAGGTGCAGCGCCAGCGTCGTCTTGCCAACGCCGCCCTTCTGATTGAGGAAGGCCACGATCATCGCCGGCCTCCCTGTTTGTGACCAAAGGGAAACTGCGGAACGCCGGTGGCGGTGAGAGCGGTACTGCTAGCACGCCGTTTGCCGTTGGTGCTGAGCGCGTTGGCGGCTTGGCGAACGAGGTTTTCCACCTCGCGCGCGCGCTCTTCAAAGTTAGATTCTCTGTTAGATTCTAAGTTAGGGTGGTGATTTTCTGTTCTGCTGTCGTGGGTTCGGCTCGGTTTCGGTTCCCGTTGGCACGAGGGGGCGGTTCCTGATGGCACGCGCTTACGGGTTCCCGATGGCACGACGCCTTTCACAGCTTTTCCACAGGGCGGGGTCCGCTCGAATGCGAGCAAT
>JBDHTL010000258.1:0-2555 GCA_039808645.1 Rhodoblastus sp.
GGGGTCCGGTCTCGTCGCGATCGCGGCGATGCGGGCGGGCGCGGCGGGCGTCCTGGCCGTCGACGACGACGCGGACGCGGTCGCGGCGATCGCGGCCAATGCGGCGGCCAACGGCGTCGCGCTCGACGCGCGCCACGCAGACCCGCTCGACGGCCCGCCGCCGGCCGTCGATCTCGTGCTGGTCGGCGATCTCTTCTACGACCGCGCGGTCGCGACGCGCGCGACCGCTTTTCTCGGGCGCTGCTTGGAAAGCGGCGCGCAGGTTCTCGTCGGCGACCCCGGCCGCGCCTTCCTGCCGCTCGATCGACTGGAGCCGATTGCCGAATATGTCGTGCGGGATTTCGGAGACAGCGGCGCGGACGAGGGCAGGGCGCGGGTGTTCGAAATGATCGCAGACCCGTCATTGCGAGCCCGACGGAAGTCGCCCGTTGGCGACTTCGTCTGAAAGCGAGCAATCCACCCAGCTGACTATCCGCAGGGACGGATTGCTTCGTCGCTTCGGCAGAAATCGCCTTCGACGATTTCGCCTGGGCTCCTCGCAACGACGGCCACGGCTTTCCATTCTCGCAAGCCGCATCTAGCCTGCCTTCAGAAGGAACATACGCTCATGCCCGCGCCGCTGCTCTTCATCCCCGGCCTCGCCTGCACCGCCGACCTCTGGGCGCCGCAGATCGCCGCCTTCTCCGGCCGCCACGATTGCCGCGTCGCCGACCACAGAAGCGGCGCGACGATGCCCGAAATCGCGGCCGGGATTCTCGTGAACGCCCCGCCGCAGTTTGCGCTTTGCGGCCTGTCGATGGGCGGCTATCTCGCCTTCGAGATCATGCGCCAGGCGCCGCAGCGCGTGCTCAGGCTCGCGCTGCTCGACACGCAGGCGACGCCCGAAGGGGAAGCGCAGCGCGCCAACCGCTTTGCGCGCATGGAAGCGGCGCGATCGGGCGGCATGAGCGCGCTCGCCGAGCTGCAGTGGGAGCAGCTCGTGCATCCCATGCGTTACGCGGACGCCAAGCTGAAGGACGACGTCCGCCGCATGGCGCTGGACACGGGCGTCGACGTCTATCTGCGCCATTGCGCGGCGATCATGAACCGCGCGGATTCGCGTCCCGATCTCGCGAAGATCAAGGTCCCGACGCTCGTGCTCACCGGCGACAAGGATCAGCTGACGCCGCCCGAAAGGGCGCGGGAAATGGCCGAGGGCATCGCCGGCGCGACGCTCGTCATCGTGCCGGATTGCGGGCACATGTCGACGATGGAGCGCCCCGAGGCAGTCAATGCGGCGTTGATGGCGTGGATCGCAGGCTGACTACTTCGGCTTGCCGGTGCAGGGGTCGAGCACGATCTGGCCCGCCTGCTTCCGGATGGTCGCGGTCGTCGTGTAGTCGACGTTCGGCTTGGTGTTGAACAGCGCGTAGAGCTTGGAATTCGGGTCGCGCGAGGCGACGTCGAGCAGATGGGCGCTGCCGAGGCTGGCAAGCGCGATCGCGCCGGCCATCACCGCCACGCGTTCCACCAGACCGCCTCTCGTGTCCCGAACGAACTCCCTGATCCCGGCCATGCGCGTCTCCATCGCGCCGGACTTTCGCGCATCGTGGTAAATTAAGCGTGTACCGGATCCGATTCAGGCGCGCCGTTCCGGCATCATGCGCAGCAGAAGGCCGTCCTTCAGCGCGACCTGATGGTAGATCGCCGCCGCCACGTGGCCGAGCGCGAGCGCGATCAGCGCATAGGCGGCGATCTCGTGAACCTCCGTCGTCGGCCCGATCCAGTCCTTCGTGCGCTCGATCGGCGAGGCGATCTGGAACAGGCCGAAGTTGATTCCGCGTCCGCGTGCAAAGAGCGGCGCGAAGCCGATCAGCGGAACCACGAACATCAGAAGGTAGAGCGCGCCGTGGCCGAGCTTGAGGGCGAGCGCCGCCAGCGGCGTTCCGTTGGCCGGCGGCGGCACGGCGTGGCCGGCGCGCCATGCCAGCCGCACGATCGCGAGAACGACGACCGCGAGGCCGACCAGCACATGCGCGTTGAGATAGGGCGGCCGCTGTTCGCGCGGGAACAGGTCGATGGTGAGGCCCATGACGAAGGCCGCGACGATCAGAAGCGCGCTCGCCCAGTGAAGGCTGCGCGCAATCGCATCGTAGCGTTGCGGAAGACCAGATGATTGCATGATGAAACTACCCTTCTGAGAGGCCGATAAATTCCCGCGCCGCAAAAATCGCGCCTACTTAATGTTTCGTCATGTGGCCCCGGTCTTCGCCGTTTTACAGCGCTTTGCCCGCCGCTGCGACGACTTGCCGCCACAGCGACGCCGGCAATCGCACGCCTTCGCGCGCAACGCGCGCGCGTTCCGCCTTGCGGCGGTCGCCCGGCAGGCGCACGCCGGGCAGGGCGCGCAATTCAGCAAAGAAGGACGCCGCATGGGCGCGCCATCCCTCGGCGTCGCCGAACCTGTCGGGATCGAAGGCGATCATGAGCGCGCCGCCGTTGGGCGGTCCCGTGTCCTCCAGGGCGCCGCGCGAAGATTCGATCCGGCCGGCCTCGGGGCTCGTCGGCTGGCCGAT